>JBBQNA010000017.1:0-24833 GCA_038329515.1 Candidatus Limnocylindrales bacterium
ATTTCTAAATGGAGAAATAGGGATTTTGTACAAGATGCTTCCTGTTGTCCAAAGAACATCGAATATGCCTTATCTGAATTAGAAACTGCATTAGTAATAAGTATCAGGCGTAGCTCATGGCTTCCGTTAGACGAAGTTTTGAGACGCTATTGGTGCAAAATTCAACGATTTCAAGAAGCTCTGTTTATCGTTGTTTGGTCAAGAACGAGCTAAATAAAGTGCCACAAGAACAAAAAGACAAGGCAAAGAAATTTAAAGCTTATCCCGGCTGGCGGCTCGCTGGGCAAGGCACGGGAGTGGCTTCGCACCCTGTTCCCGTGAAGCGGCTGGCGTTCGTCAGATCGCGGTCCGGCTGATGGGCGGTCGTCCGGTATCAGCGAACGTCGTCGGCTCGACCGCCATGGCATCGCCTGCTGGCTGGCCCAGGTGGCCAACCAGATAGTCGTCATCGGCTACCAGAGGGTGACCGAATGGCTGGCCCGCCGTCGAAGGACCACCTGGTCCGGGCAGATCGGCCGGACTCGTTCGGTGATAGCGGAGATCCGTACCGCGGGGCGGTCGCTGTGCGTCACGTGGTCATCCCATCGGCCGGGTGCTGAGGAACCTGGACCGTGATCCGTCCGGTGTCGTTCGAACAGTTCGTTGTCATCCGATCCGAACGTCTGCGCCGATCGCGCATGAGCCCTGATGGGTGACCCACCTGGCGCCGATGGGTGATGTCCGCTGACCCGATCCCCGGGCTATACTCGCCGGCACGCGCATGACGCGGACCGGGCGCCCGGCCCCATGGGCCCGGCCCATGCCATGCGGAGGAGAGCCCGTTGGGCTCGCGGAGCCCAACCATGGAGCCGGAGGGAACCCCATCATGCCGCTGCGATCCGACTCGGAGAACTTCGCTCTTATCCGGGTCATCGGTGTGGGTGGCGGCGGCAGTAACGCTGTCAACCGGATGATCCGGGCAGAGATGATGGGCGTCGAGTTCATCGCAGTGAACACGGATGCGCAGGCACTCCTCCAGTCGGACGCGCCCCACAAGATCCGCATCGGCGACAAGATCACGCGCGGCCTGGGTGCCGGTGGTGATCCGGGTATCGGCCAGCGCGCCGCGGAAGAGGACACCGAGAAGATCGCCGAGGCCCTGAAAGACTCGGACATGGTGTTCATCACCGCGGGCATGGGCGGCGGCACCGGATCCGGCGCAGCGCCCGTCATCGCGGAGATCGCTCGCGACCTCGGCGCCCTGACCATCGGTGTCGTGACCAAGCCCTTCGGCTTCGAGGGAGCACGGCGGCGCATGAACGCCGAGAAGGCCAGTGCAGAGCTGAAGGACAAGGTCGATACCCTCATCACCATCCCCAACGACCGCCTGAAGGACGTGGTTGCCCGGGAGACGTCCATCGTGGATGCTTTCCGTGTCGTGGATGACGTGCTGCGCCAGGGTGTCCAGGGCATCAGCGACCTGATCACCGTACCCGGCCTCATCAACCTTGACTTCGCGGATGTGCGCGCGATCATGAAGGAGGCCGGCTCGGCGCTCATGGGCATCGGCCGCGCGGCCGGTGCGGATCGCGCCGCGGAAGCCGCCCGCATCGCCACCTCCAGCCCGTTGCTGGAAGCCAACATCGCGGGCGCCCAGGGCGTCCTGTTCAGCATCACCGGTGGCCCCGGCCTGTCCCTGTTCGAGGTCGAGGAGGCCGCGAGCATCATCAAGGAAACGGCGGACCCGGAGGCCAACATCATCTTCGGTACCATCATCGACGAGCGGATGGGCGACGAGGTCTCGATCACCGTCATCGCGACCGGGTTCGACTCTTCCCGCAAGATCCACCGGCCGTCCGTGTCCGGGCCCACGGCCGTGGATAGCACCGTCCGCGTCAATCGCGACTACATCCGCGACCTGCACGATGAGCGAGCCGCAGCTGTGCCGGTCATGGCGGAGGTCTCCGCCAACGGCGCCGGGAACGTCAACGCCGCAGCTGCTGGGGCGACGCCGCCCACGCCTGCCGTCGTCGTGCCCGTCAACCCGATGCCCGCCGAGGCCTGGACGCCGCCCGCTGGCACTGCCCTGGGTCAGGCGCAGCCGAACAGCCAGTCTGCCCAGCGGAGCGTGCCGGAGATCGAGGATCTCGACATCCCCGCATTCCTGCGACGCAACCGGGACCACTGATCCCGGACACGGCGTCGGTCGACGGACCGGTCGAGACGCCATCCATCGAGGCGGTCGTGGCGGCACGTGTCGCCCTGCAGCGCATCCTCGGTCGCATCGGTGATGCCGCGCGTCGCAGCGGCCGTGAGGCTGAGGCGATCCGACTTGTCGGTGTCTCCAAGACGGTCGGGGTGGAGCGGCTCGCCGCGGCGGTCGCGGCCGGCCTGACGACGCTTGGTGAGAATCGTGTCCAGGAGGCTGTGCCCAAGGTCGCGGCGTTCGCGGACGTGGAGTGGCACCTCGTCGGTCAGCTCCAGGGCAACAAGGCCGGGCGGGCCGTCGAGTTGTTCTCGGTCATCCAGTCGGTCGATTCGATGCCGCTGGCGGAGCGGCTATCCCGCATCGCGGACGCCCGCACCGTGCGCATCCTGCTCCAGGTCAATGTCGATGCTGACCCGGCGAAGGCCGGCTTCTCCGCAGTGGACCTCGACGCGCACCTGGGCCGACTGCTGGAGCTGCCCGGGCTGCGGGTCGAGGGCCTGATGACCGTCGGTCGGCTCGTCGATCGACCGGAGGATGCCCGCTCGACGTTCGTGGCGCTGCGGGAGCTGTCGGAGTCGTTGTGGGCCCGCCATGGAGCCCTCGGTGGCGCCCTGTCGATGGGCATGAGCGACGACTTCGAGGTCGCGGTGGAGGAGGGGGCGACCATCGTGCGCGTCGGCCGGGCACTGTTCGGTGATCGCCCGCCCATCGCGTGAGCGTCCGTGTGCTCGTCCGGCTGACGCCACGGGCGGGTCGGGATGCAGTCGAAGGTGTGGACGCCGAGGGTCGACTACGGGTGCGGGTGGCTGCGCCACCCATCGATGGCGCCGCCAACGACGCGCTGGTGCGGGTGATGTCGGCAGCGCTGGACCTGCCCCGGAGCGCGGTGTCCATCGAGACCGGGACGACCGCGCGGCTCAAGCGCGTCCGTATCGAGGACGTGCAGCTCGACGCGCTCGTGGCCCGATGGCCGGGGGTCATCGTCATCTGAGACGCGCCCGAGTCAACGACAGGGACGCGGCCGAGTCAGGGCGCCTCGGCTATACTTCGCCGCTCGGGCGATTGGCTCAGTCGGTTAGAGCGCACGGTTCACATCCGTGAGGTCACTGGTTCGAATCCAGTATCGCCCACCACGTTCCCACTGCTGGTAGGCAGAACCGTCCTGCCCAGATCCATCTCGTACTTCTCGTACACGGGGTGCGTCGGCGAAGGCGATGATCGATCGTCCGAGTGACCGGACGGCGGCGGCACAGGCCCTCGTGGAGTCGCTTGGCGGCACCCTCTCGTTCTACTGGATGCAGGGCGGACACGACGGCTTCCTCATCGCCACCTTCACGGACGCCGTGACGGCCTCGGCCCTGGCGACCGCCACGAGCGCGACCGGCGCCCTTGCCGGCGTGGAGACGCACCAGATCTTCGACGCGGCCGAACAGGCCGAGATGGTCGAGCATGCCCGCACGGCGCTCGCCGCCTACCGACCGCCGACCGTCTGACCCTTCGCGCCTGCGGTTCGGCCGCATGGCGGGTGCTGGCGGCGACCGCAGGTCCAGTCATGCCGGAACCCCAGGCATTCGCGAGCGCAGCTCTACCTTCGGAGCGTGCCGACAGTGTCCATGATCGCGTCCCGGACATTGCGGAAGCGTGCCAGGACCGCCTCGTCGACGGCGACGGCTTCGAGCTCGATGGTCTCCTGTGCCTGCCAGCCTTCCTGGACGGCGAGCGGGTCCATCCCCAGCAGCGCCCCTGCCGCCTGGGCAGCCGCACCACGTGCCCCAAGGTCGCCCCCAGTCGGGATCCGGACCGGACGCCCGGAAAGTCGCAGCACCGCGTCCTGCCACGCCGCGCCACGTGCCCCACCACCGATGAGCACGATGGGTGACCGAGCATCGAGTGGGTCGGAGCAGGCGCTGATGGCATCGAGCGCGTCCAGGAGGCCGATCACGGCGCCCTCGTAGGTTGCACCCAGGATCGCACCGGCCGGCGTGTCGTGACGCATACCCAAGATGGCGGCCTGGGCGTCGGGCAGGTTGGGCGTCCGTTCGCCATCGAACCAGGGAAGGGACACGACCCCGTCGCTGGGCGCGACCGCATCCCGGTCCAGACCCAGCCACCCGGCCACCCGGTCGACGGCCAGGGTGCAGTTGAGGGTCGCCGTGAGTGGCAGGAATCGACCCGTGCCGTCCGCGAACCCGGCGACCGTGCCACTCGGGTCCACGGGTCGCCGCTCACTGACCGCGTAGGCAACGCCGGACGTGCCCAGACTGATGACAGGCGTGCCCGCACCCAGGCCCAGGCCCAGGGCGGCCGCCATGTTGTCACCAGTGCCGATGCCCACCACCACATCGGCTGACAGACCGAGCTCCGCCGCCGCGGCCGCCCGGATCACACCCGCTGAGCGGTCGGGCCCGAACACGCCCGGGAGCAACTGCTCATCCAGGTCGACACCCTGGAGGCCCAGGACGCCGAGGTCATATGTGCCGGTGTCGGTCGACCACCAGCCCGTCCCGGAGGCATCGCCCCGGTCGGTGACTGCTGTGCCTGTCAGGCGCTCGGTGATGAAGTCGTGGGGTAGCCGGATGCCCCGGGTCGCCGCGGCCACGGCCGGTTCGACATCGCGCAGCCAGGCCCATCGGGTGACCGTGAAGGAGGGGACCGGCACGGACCCGATCCTCTCCGCCCATGCCGCAGCTCCCAGGGCAGCCACGAGGCGCGCGGTCTGGGGCGCTGACCGGGTGTCGTTCCAGAGCACGGCGGGACGCAGCGGTGCACCGGCAGCGTCCAGGACGACCAAGCCGTGCTGCTGGGCACCGATGCTGATGGCCGCGATGTCCCGGGCACGACCGGTCATGGCCAGGGCATCCTGCAGGGCCGTCCACCATTCGTTGGGGTCGCTCTCCCGGGCGCCCCCGACACCCGTCACCGTGTGCGGCGCTCGCCCTCGAGCGACCTGCTCCCCGGTGTCGGCGTCCAGGACGACGACCGTGGTGGACTGGGTGGAGCTGTCGGCGCCCGCGACGAGCCGCCCCATCAGGGTCCTGCCTTGATCTGGGCCAGCCGGTCGGTGATGTCTGTCAGGTCGTAGGGCTTCACCCACGCCGAAGATGTGTAGCTCGTGTCCGGCAGGAGCGGGATGCCCGCATCGAAGTACCGGTCGAGCACGATGGGAAACGTATTGATGAGCGTCATGTCCGGGTAGATGGCAGGCGCATCCGCGGGTGCGTCACCCGGCAGGTACATCGCGACCAGGACGCCGTACTTGGTCTCCAGCTCCTCGGGCGTGGCCGTGGCCCAGTCGAAGCCGTTCTGGTCACGGTTGTAGCGGTCGGGGTACGGACCCTCATCCGCCTGGATGATGATGATCGGCTGCTCTGGCTCGGGCACGTCCAGCAGCCCGTTCACGATGCCCTGGATCCGGTCGTTGGTGAAGGCGAGCTGGTCCCGGAACCCGGCTGCCGAGAACTTGGAGTCTGCTTCCGACAGGCCGGAGTACTCCCCGTTCGCGGCGAACACATACGGCTCGTGGGGCAACAGGATGTGCATCATCACGAACTTGGGGCCCGCCTCATGGCTGACGAGGTCGATCTCGTTGAGGTCGAACAGGGCAGCCGCGCGATGCAGCAGGTGGTGACTGGGCGGATCCTTCAGCCCTCGGAGGTCGTTGATGGTGGGACCCAGGGTGGTCTTGTCCAGGAGCGCCCCGAAGTCGGTCCGGGAGGTCAGCACCGGGTTCTCGTCCGCGATGCGGATGGTCTTGGTCGGCGCGAACCAGTTGCCGATATGGACATACCGATAGCCCTGGTCCTGGAGGAACCGACCGACCTTGTGGTCCTGGAGCATCTCGTTGACCGGGCCCGGGTCATTGGAGTCGGGGCCCAGCTGCTGCACCACGTCGTCGAGGTAGGTCATGTTCAGGGTCGCCGCGAGGGATTGCGTGGTCCGCCCGTAGTTGGCGTGGGCGTCATGGGCGACCGTGAAACCCTTCGTCTCGAGCCACGCTGGCAACTGGTTGTGGGCCTGTGCGAGGTCGTCCAGGGACTCGTTGCTGCCATATCGGTCGAAGACGAGGAAGTAGATGTCGCGGGCGCCAGGTGCGGCCGTGGGCCGGGGCGCGCCAGTCATGTCGGGGGCTGCGGCGGTCACGGTGCCGCGTGATATCTCGTGGGGCACGATGTTGAATAGCGTCAGGCCCACGAGCACGAGCGCCACCACGTTGACCGTGGTGGTCAGCCAGGCGATGGCAGACGAGCGCAGCAAGACGGCGCCAACCACGACCACGACCACGAACGCCAGCGACATGCCCATCTGGACGTCGCGCGAGATGCCCATGGGCCCCACGAGATCCATCACGTGGCCGAAGGTGAACCAGACGAGGACCATGGCAGACGCGATGAGCGCGCCTCGCCGAATGTCGCGCAGCAGCAGCCCGGCCACGATGGCGAGAGCGGCCGCGACCGCGACCGCCCGCAGGATGGGCTGGAACGTCTCGCCGAAGGCGACCTCGGACAGGTTCTCGGAGAACAGGAACAGGACCGGGTACGCGGCCAGCAACAGGGGGTGGAAGGGGAACGGCCGCAGCCGTGACCGCTTCGCGGGCGCCGGTGCGGCAGGCGGCTTCGTGCCGGGATCAGCGGCGCCTGGGGTCGTCACGTCGGGATGATGCACCGTCCGCTGATCGGACGCCGGATCCGCCATCTCCCAGCTTGTCTCGGGCGGGTTAACGGCAGTGCGCTGGCACGCGGTGTATCGTGTCCGGGTTAACCATCCGGAAACGGTCCGGTGATCCCATTGAGGTACCGAGATGCTGCCCCACGTCTTTGCATACCTCGATCTCGCGACCGGCAGCATGGTCGTCCAGGCCGCCATCGCGGGCATCGTGGTCGTGCCGGTCCTGGCTCGCAACAAGATCCGCGCCCTGTTCGGGCGTCACAAGTCGACGGACGAGACCACGCTCACGTCCGAGGTCGATGCCACCACCGATGTGACCCTGGTCGTGGCTCCGGGCGACGCCCCTGGTAGCGACCGGAGTTGACAGCGCCCGAGGGGGCGTCTCGGCACCCGGCTTCGTGGCGGGACCCGAGCGGCTTCATCTTCCGCCGAGACGGTGTGCTGCTGCGGCAGATCCAGCCGGTCTGGCTCGAGGAGTGGACCGCGTTCCGGGAGAGTGCGCTTGCCAAGCGCCTGGTCCTCGGCGGCAAGCTCCTGCCGTGGCAGGACGCCCCGCTCACTGACGCCTTTGATGCGAGCGCGGCCGCGGTCATTCGACCGGATGTGGTGCCCTTCATCAACTACCCCTACGAGTGGACATTTGGCCAGCTGCGTGACGCGGCATTGCTGACCCTGGACGTCCAGACCGAGGCACTGGGGATGGGCTGGACGCTCAAGGATGCGACCGCCTACAACGTGCAGTTCCAGGGCATCCGGCCGGTGCTCATCGATCACCTGTCCTTCCAGCGACTCGCGCCCGACTCGGCCTGGGTCGCCTACCAGCAGTTCTGCGAGCACTTCCTGGCGCCACTGGCGCTGATGTCCCGACGCGATGTGCGCATGGGCCGGATGCTGCGCGACCAGCTGAATGGCATCCCTCTCGACCTTGCTGCATCGTTGCTCCCCGGGCGCACCAAGCTGAAGCTCGGCCTTGGCGCCCATGTACACCTGCATGCCCGGTCGCAGCGGGGCCACGCCGGCGACGCGCGCAAGCCGACCGAGGTCAAGATCTCGCTGACGCGTCTCACGGCGCTCGTGGAGAGTCTCCGGGGAACCATCAAGGGCCTCAAGTGGGCCCCTGCGGGTACCGAGTGGGCGGACTATGCCGACAAGGACCATGCGAGCTACCAGGGCAGCGCTGCGGATGCCAAGGAGGCCATCGTCCGGCAGCTCCTGACCGATGCCGGTCCGGGTGCTGGTCGGATGTGCTGGGATCTGGGCGCCAACACCGGGCGGTTCAGCCGCATCGCGGCGGACCTCGGCTACCGGGTGCTGTCGTTCGATATCGACCCGGCCGCCGCCGAGCGCCACTACCGCGCGCTGGGTGCCGCCAACCGGACGGACACGACGCCCCTGGTCATGGACCTGGCGGACCCGAGCCCCGGCCTTGGCTGGGCGGGCGCGGAACGGTCCAGCTTCGTGGAGCGTGCCAACGCGGATGTCATCGTCGGCCTCGCGCTCGTCCACCATCTGGCCATCGGGCGCAACGTGCCGCTGCCCATGGTCCTGGACCTGTTCGCTGACCTCGCGCCGCAGGCCATCATCGAGTGGGTGCCCCGCGGCGACCCCATGGTGGATGTACTGCTGGCGTCCCGCGAGGACGTGTTCACGGACTACACCGTCGAAGGCTTCGAGGCGGCCGTCGGTACCCGCTTCGAGGTCCGGTCACGGACACCGATCGAGGGCAGCACCCGGGTGCTCTACCACCTGGTCCGCCGCTAGTCGGTCCTGCGGGTCCGGGGTTTCGTGGCCGCCCCACGTGCTGCCGCCCGGGGTTCGTGGCCGCCGCCCGGGGTTCGTGGCCGGCGCCCGGGAGGGTCGTCAGCTGCAGCACCTATCGCGCACGCGGCGCACGGGACCTCGGGGGCTGAGTCCCAGATGATCCAACGGTCGGAGGAACGAGCTGCGACCTACGGCTGGTGAGGATCCAGCGGCGTTCCCCCGTTCGTTCGACGCAGTCGGGCTGCAATACGACGGAGGACGGGCCGCCCGGCCTCTATATCGGCCCATGCATGGACCGTTCTCCGCCCGTTGGCATCCCAGATGATCGATCGGCGAACGAGGAGCGTTCCGCGCACGGCCTGGGTTCCGCGCACGGCCCCCCGCGCACGGCCAGGCGCGCACGGCCAGGGTTCCGCGCACGGCCCCCCGCGCGCGGCCAGGGTTCCGCGCGCGGCCAGGGGTTCCGCGCACGGCCGCGCCCGCCGGCCGGACCTATGCGCCAGGTTCGATGGAATCGGTGGGCGCAACGGGGGCCGCGGGGTGTCCCTTCTCGCGACGGTAGGGGACCGCGGCGATGACCGTGTCAGGCCGGCCAAGCAGCGCCCGCCGAAGTCGCTTGGTGGTCTGGTTGTAGAGGATCTGCTCCCACCAGTGATCGGCCACGAACTCGGGGATGATGATGAGCGTCATCGCTTCCTTGTCCTGGCTGGTCACGTCCAGGTACGCCACGAACGGCCGGATCAGCGACCGGTAGGGCGATTCCACGATGACGAACGGCACGCCGGGGAACTGCTCCTCGAAGCGCTCACGGAGCCGCTCACCCGCCTCGCGATTCTCCGTCACGTGGACCACCTGGATGTCCTCGGACAGCGCCCGGCCCACCTGGACGGCCTGGACGACGGCGCGCGACAGGTTCGGAACCGGCACCACCACTCGCTCATGGCGGCGAGGAGCCCCGAACACGATGCCTCGCTTCACCTCCAGCTGCTTGCTGGTGTGGTCGTACTGGCGTTCGATGAACAGCATGATACCCACGAGGATGGGGATGATGACCGCCACCAGCAGCGAGTAGGGCGCCTTGGACACGAGCACCACGATGAGCACCACGAACGTCATCACGGCGCCGACGGCATTGATGCTCAGCCGGCCACGCCATTTGGGACCCTTGACCCGCAGCCAGTGGACGACCATGCCGCTCTGGCTGATGGTGAAGCTCACGAACACGCCGACGGAGTAGAGCGGGATGAGGGCGTTCGTGTCGCCCTGGAACAGGATCACCAGCAGGATGGCCATGCCGCTCAGGATCGCGATGCCCAGGGTGTAGGCGAGGCGGTCGCCGCGGAAGCCGAACTGGCGAGGCATCAGGTTGTCCTGGGCGAGGATCGCCGCCAGGCGCGGGAAGGCGTTGTAGGAGGTGTTCGCGGCGAGGATGAGGATGAGGGCCGTGAACGTCTGGAACATGTAGAAGCCGATCGAGTCGGTGCCGAAGACGGTGGTGGCCACTTGGGACACGACGGTCTTCTCGGGTGAGGGCACGATCACATAAGCGTCCGCGATGAACGTGATGCCCACGAACAGGACGGCCAGCAGCGCGGCCATGACGGTCAGGGTCGTGGCGGCATTGGTCGACTCGGGCTTCTTGAAGGCCGGGACGCCGTTGGCGATCGCCTCCACGCCGGTGAGCGCCACGGAGCCGCTCGCGAACGCCCGCAGCACGAGCAGGATGGTCAACGGCTCCAGGGCGCTCGGCGCGCCTGGCAACGGGTTGGTGGCTTCATGGCCCTGGCCCAGTGCCACCACCTGGTAGACACCGAGCGCGATCATGGTCAGCGCGCTGAACACGAACAGGTAGGTGGGGATGGCAAAGATGTTGCCCGACTCCCGCAGACCCCGGAGGTTGCCGACGGTCATGAGCAGGATGAACACGACGCACATGAGCACGGCCCACGGCAGCAGCCCGGGTATCGCGGAGGTGATCTGTTCCACCGCGGATGAGATGGATACCGCCACGGTCAGGATGTAGTCGACGAGCAGCGCTCCTGCCGCCACGAGGCCGGCGAGCTTGCCGAAGTTGGCGCGCCCGACGGCATACGCTCCACCGCCATCCGGATACGCCTGGCCGATCTGGCGGTAGCTGGTGGAAACCACCGCCAACAGGATGGCGATGGCGATGGCGATCTCGAGACTGACCGTGAACGCGACGGCTCCTGCCGCGAGCAGCACGACCAGGATCTCCTCGGTCGCGTAGGCGCTGGAACTGATGGCGTCCGAGCTGAAGATGGCAAGCGCCTTCTTCTTGGACAGCCGCTCGCCACTCTCCTCGTCGGAGGCCAGGGGCTTGCCGATGAACACCCGCCGCACGTCCGCCGAGAAGCGACCAATGGCCGTGGTGGGGGCCGTGGCCGCCGGCTTGGCGGTCATGATGCCCTTGCCGGTGTACCGGAAATAGCGGGCATGGGGGCGTTCGACCCGGATGCGCCGGTCCGCGGGCTTCTTGCCGCGAAGGGGCTGACGACCGCCGATCATCGAGTGGACAGGCTCCGGTGCGATGAGATGGCGGTCGGCGAGTGCCAACGGTCAGCGGGCAGGATACCCGTCTGACGTGGCCCTGCTCAGGTCCGGGGCTCGCCGCCCGGTGCGTCTGCGGCTTCGTCGTGGACCTCGGTGGACGGATGACTCGGATCCTCGGCGCCCCGCGAGTGGATCGACGGCGATTCTCGTCGATAGGGGACCGCTGCTACCACCGTATCCGGCCGACCCAGGAGCGCCGTCCGAAGTCGCTTCGCGGTCTGGTTGTAGAGCAGCTGCTCCCACCAGTGGCGAGCCACGTACTCAGGGATGATGACCATGGTCATCGCTTCCGTGTCCAGGCTGGTCACGTCCAGATAGGTGACGAAGGGCCGGACCAGCGAGCGATAGGGTGACTCCACGATGACGAAGGGGACGCCCGGGAACTGGCGTTCGAAGGTCAGCCGCAGAGCCTCACCTGCTTCACGGTCGTCGGTCACGTGGACCACCTGGACATCCTCGGAGAGCGATCGCCCGACCTGTACAGCCTGGACCACCGGCCGCGACAGGTTGGGCACGGGAATGACGACCCGCTCGTGCCGCCGCGGTCTGCCAAAGACCACTTCGGGCTTTACGGCCAACTCGGCGGTCATGCTCTGGTACTGCCGCGAGACCAGCAACATGAGCCCCACGAAGATGGGGATGAGGGCCACGACAGTGAGTGAGCCTGGCATCTTGGCGCCCGTCACGACCAGGGCCACGATGCCTGTGACCGTCGCCCCGAATGCGTTGATGGCCAATCGGTATTGGTAGCCTTTCGGCCGCGTGCGCAGCCAGTGCTTGACCATGCCTGACTGGCTGATGGTGAAATCGATGAACACGCCCACCGCGTACAACGGGATGAGCGCATGGGTGTCACCCCCGAACGCGATGACCAGCAGGATGGCCACGCCGCCCAGGAACAGGATGCCGGTGGTGAACGCGAGGCGGTCGCCGCGCAATCCGAACTGGCGCGGGATGAAGCCATCGGCGGCCAGGATGGCCGCGAGTCGCGGGAACGCGTTGAAGGACGTGTTCGCAGCGAGGATGAGGATGAGCGTCGCGAACGTCAGGAACAGGAAGTAGCCCAGCGAGCCACTGCCGAACACGTGGCCCGCCACCTGGGCGATGACCGTGACCTCGCTGTTGGGCACGACCCCGAAGGAGCTGGCCAGGAACGTGATGCCCACGAACAGGAAGGCCAGGAGCGCGGCCATCACGGCCAGCGTCGTGGACGCGTTGCGGGCCTCCGGTGGCTTGAAGGCAGGTACACCAGTGGCGATCGCCTCGACGCCCGTCAACGCAACGGCACCCGACGCAAAGGCGCGCAACAACAGGATCACCAGTGCGACCCCCGTGAGATCCTCCGCCGCGGCGACCGTGGCAGCCGCAGGCGTGCCCTGTCCGTCGACCAGGATCTGCCATGCGCCCATACCGATCATGAGCGCTGCCGCGCCCACGAACAGGTACGTGGGGAGCGCGAAGATGTTGCCCGACTCACGCAGCCCACGGAGGTTGCCGAGCGTGACCATGACGATCGCGATGACGGCGATCTCGACCTGGAAGTCGTGGAGGTCCGGGATCGCGGCCACGATCTGCTCGCTGGCCGACGAGATGCTCACGGCGACGGTCAGGATGTAGTCGATGAGCAATGCCGAGGCGGCCACTAGCGACGCCAGGCGTCCAAAGTTCGCCTTGGACACGGAATACGAGCCACCGCCCGTGGGATAGGCCATGCAGACCTGGCGGTAGCTGATGGCGACGACGCTCAACAGGATCGCCACACCGATGGCGACCGGCAGGCTGAACGCAAGGGCGGCCACGCCGGCGATGAGCAGTGAGCGCAGGATCTCTTCCGTGGCGTATGCGCTGGAGCTGATGGCATCGGAGCTGAAGATGGCCAGCGCCTTGGTCTTGGACAGGCGTTCGCCGAGTTCTTCCTCGCTGGCCAGCGGTCGACCGATGAACGCCCGCCGGGTACGCGCGAGGCCCCGTCCCAGTGGGGTCGTCGGGGCACTCGCTGCTGGCTTCGCGGTCAGGACCCCCTTGCCGGTGTACCGGAAATACGGGGCGTGGGGTCGCTCGACACGGACGCGACGATCACCGGGCTTGTTGCCGCGCAGCGGCTGACGGCCGCCGATCATCGCTGGTCGCTCACTGTGGCCAGCGGATCAGACCGGGGCTGCCAGTCGTCGGAGCACTGCCGGCAGGATGCCCCCCTGTCGGTAGTAGTCCAGCTCGATCGGTCCATCCAGGCGGCACGCCACCCGGAAGGACCGCTCACCGGACGTGGACCTGGCCACGACCACGAGCTCCTGGCGAGGTGTCAGGGCATCACCCAGACCGGTGACGTCGAACGACTCGCGGCCATCCAGGCCGAGCGACGTGGCGCTCTCCCCTGGCAGGAACTGGAGTGGCAGGACCCCCATGCCGACCAGGTTGGAGCGGTGGATGCGCTCGTAGCTCTGGGCGATGACCGCCCGCACGCCCAGCAACCGGGTGCCTTTGGCGGCCCAGTCACGAGAGCTGCCACTGCCGTACTCGGCGCCGGCCAGGATGACCAGCGGCACGCCCGCGGCCTGATAGGCCATGGATGCGTCATACAGGAACATCTCGGTGCCGTCGGGCTGGTAGGTCGTATAGGGACCTTCCTTGGCGGCCAGGGCATTGCGCAACCGGATGTTGCCGAAGGTGCCGCGCATCATCACCTCGTGATGGCCGCGCCGGGCGCCGTAACTATTGAAGTCGGTGGGTGTCACGCCCTGTGCCTGCAGCCACTCACCGGCGGGGCTCCACCTGGGGATCGAGCCGGCAGGCGAGATGTGGTCCGTGGTCACCGAGTCGCCCAGGACCGCGAGGGCGCGTGCCCCGACGATGTCCGTGATGGGCGCGGGGTCGGCCGTCAGCCCCTCGAAGAAGGGCGGCAGCGCGATGTAGCTCGACGCCGGATCCCAGGCATAGCGATCGCCTTCCGGCACGGGCAGCGCGCGCCAGCGCTCGTCGCCCTCGAACACGCTGGCATAGGTGGCCCGGAACAGGTCCGGCGTCACGGCCTCACTGATGGCCGCGCGGACGTCCTCGAGGCGGGGCCAGATGTCCGACAGGAAGACGGGTGCGCCGTCCTGGTCGTGTCCCAGGGGCTCGGTGGTCAGGTCGATATCGACCCGCCCCGCGAGCGCATATGCCACGACCAGCGGCGGTGATGCCAGGTAGCTGGCACGCACCTGGGGATGGATGCGGCCCTCGAAGTTACGGTTGCCCGAGAGCACCGCCGCGACCACCAGCTCGTGTTCGTCGATGGCCTCTGCCACGGGGGCGTCGAGCGGTCCGCTGTTGCCGATGCACGTCGTGCAGCCGTAGCCCACGAGATCGAAGCCGAGCGCTGCGAGCGGGTCCATCAGACCGGCACGTGCGAGGTACTCCGTCACGGCCCGTGACCCGGGAGCGAGGCTGGTCTTGACCGTGGCGCCCACCGTCAGGCCGCGAGCGACGGCGTTGCGGGCCAGCAGGCCGGCGCCCACCATCACGGTCGGGTTGGAGGTATTGGTGCAGCTGGTGATGGCCGCGATGGCCACCGAGCCGGTTCGGATGGTGGCCGACGCGCCGTCGGCGGTGACGGTGACCGGTCGATAGAAGGGTCCGCCCGCCTGGGTCGCTGGCGTCACAGCGGGCGATGACAGGGCGGGTGTGGCCGTCACGTCGATCGGGTCTGCGGCCACGAACGCCGGTGGGTCGCTTGCCGGGAACGACTGCCGGGAAGCCTCTTCCACCTCCGTTGTCAGAGGGGCCGAGGGCTCGGTAGTGCCGTTCATGTCGGACGGGAAGGTGCTCCGGAAGCTGGTCTTGAGATCCGCGACGAGGACCCGGTCCTGGGGGCGACGAGGGCCAGCGACGCTCGGCTCCACGGATCCCAGGTCGAGCTCCAGGGTCTCATCGAAGTCGGGGCCAGCGCCTGGCCAGCGCCACAGGCCCTGCTCCTTGGTGTACGCCTCGACCAGGCGCACGAGTGCCTCGTCGCGGCCGGTCAGCCGGAGATAGGCGAGCGTCTCGTCATCGACCGGGAACAGGGCGGTGGTGGCGCCGTACTCCGGCGACATGTTGGAGATGGTGGCCCGATCGGCGAGCGCCAGTGACGCGAGTCCGTCACCCGCGAACTCCACGAACGCGCCAACGACACCGTGCTTGCGAAGCATCTGGCTGATGACCAGGACCAGGTCCGTGGCGGTGCTGCCGCGCGGCAGCTCGCCGTGGAGGCGCACACCGACGACCTTTGGCAGCGGCTGGTAGAGCGGCTGGCCCAGCAGCACGGCCTCCGCTTCGATGCCACCCACGCCGTAGCCCAGGACGCCGAGGCCGCTGATCATGGTCGTGTGGGAGTCGGTGCCAACAAGCGTGTCCGGGAAGGCCTGGAGTTCGCCCGCCACCTCGCGCACCTGGACCACCGGTGCCAGGAACTCCAGGTTGACCTGGTGCACGATGCCGGTACCCGGCGGCACGACGCGCAGGTCCGTGAACGCGGTCTGCGCCCAGCGCAGCAGCTGGTAGCGCTCGTTGTTGCGCTCGTATTCGCGATCGACGTTGAACGCGAACGCACCCGCGCTGCCGTACTGGTCCACCTGCACGGAGTGATCGATGACCAGGTCCGCGGGCACCAAGGGGTTGATGCGTGCGGGATCGCCGCCCAGGGCTGCCATCGCATCCCGCATCGCGGCGAGGTCCACGACCGCGGGCACGCCCGTGAAGTCCTGGAGGATCACCCGGGCGGGCAGAAACGGGACCTCGGCCTCGCCGGCGCCACCGGGTCGCCATGCTGCGAGGGTCCGGACGTCTGCCTCCGTGACCACGTCGCCGCCGGCGTGTCGGAGGACGTTCTCGAGAAGGATCTTGACCGTCATCGGCGCCCGGTCCAGGTCCGCAAGACCGGCCCGGTCGAGTCGATGGATGACGAGGTCCCGCTCGCCGACGCGCAACGTGGCGCGTGCCGAGAACGGGTCGGGGTGGGAACGAGTCTGCATCGCTGGGGCCTCCACGAGTCCTCGCACGGGGACGAGGCTGGGTCGGCACCTGACGGGTGTGCCCGTCTCGGGTCGAGATCAGTTGACGGCCCGATGATACACCCGAGAGATGCCCGGTCTGGGTGACAGACGTGCGTCGCGCGACCCGACTGCGCCTGCCATGCTCACGGCTCATGGACGATGACAGCCTCGCGAGCGACCAGGGTCCGTCGCGCCCTCGACGGCCGCGCCTGGGCATCGTGGGTGCTGGGCGCGTTGGCACGGCGCTCGGGGTCGCGTTCGAGCGGGCGGGCTGGCCGGTGGTGGCCGTGGCCAGTCGTGACGCGGCCCGACGGGCTCGCTTCCACTCGCTCGTCCCGGGCGTGGTGGAGGTATGCGCGCCGATGGACCTCGTCGGGCTCGTGGACCTGGTGTTCGTGACGGTCCCGGACGATGCCATCGGTGACGTGGCTGCCTCGATCCGGCTGCGGCCCGGTCAGGGCATCGTGCACACCAGCGGCGCGCTATCGGCGGGCATCCTGGCGCCGGCCGTGGCGGCTGGCGCGGATGCGGCCAGCTTCCACCCCCTGGTGCCGTTCGCCGAGCTGGGCCGTGCCATCGAGGCACTCCGCGGTGCCACCATCGTGCTTGAGGGCGACCCGTCGTTGTTGCCCACCCTGACCCAGCTGACGATGGACATGGGCGCCCGGCCCATCGAGATCACGTCAGCGGGCAAGGCCGCGCACCATGCCGCGTCCGTGCTGGCAGGCGGTGGCGTCGTGGCGCTCCTGGATGCAGTGGCGGCACTCGGTCGGGGTGCCGGCCTCGACGAACACCACTCGCTCGAGGTGTATGGGCCGCTCATCCGTCTCGCGCTGGGCAACGCGGAGGCGCTGGGCATCAGCACAGCGCTGACAGGCCCCTTCGTCCGGGGGGACGCGCGCACCGTGGGGCTCCACCTCGGTGCCATCGAGCGACTGGCGCCCGATGTCCGCCAGCTGTACGTCGCTGCCGCGGATCGCCAGGTCACCATCGCGGCCGACCGTGGCGATCTGGACGAGGCAGCGGCCGCCACGCTCCGGGATGTCCTCGAGCGATGATCGGACGGCACCCCGGCATCCGACCGGGTACCATCGGGGTCATGCAGCACGAGGTCAGCGCGTTCCACGGCACCAGCACCAGGACGCGGTTCGTGTTGCCGGGTAACCAGCATCGAGGTCCCCGCTCGGGGCTCCTGCGCGTCTTCCGGACCCCCAGCGTCCAGGCGCCCGCAGTTCGCGCAGCGGCCAGTCGGGAGCCGGTGCGAGCCATTCGGTCAGCGACCCGAGGCGCCCACCATCCGTCGACCGCGGAGCGCGTGAGCGGCATCCTCGCGGCTCCTGCCGCGCCGGTGGTCTGGAGCCCACCACGCCCGTGGGTCAACCGTCCCCGCGGCTCCGCAACGACACCATGGCGGGGCTGAACGAACCAGCTCGGAAGCGGATGCCGGGCGCGCGAGCCACGTCCGCGGGCGGCGTGGTGCTGCGGCACGGCGGCAGCGGACCGGAGCTCGTGCTCGGCAGGCGCCGCAGGGAGCGCGACAGCGTCACGTGGTCGCTGCCCAAAGGCACGCCGGATGGCGACGAGACCATCGAGCAGACGGCGTTGCGCGAGGTCGAGGAGGAGACCGGACTCCAGGTGCGCATCCTGGCCCCGGTCGGCCCCATCGAGTACTGGTTCATCCAGCAGGGCACGCGTATCCACAAGACCGTGCACTACTACCTGATGGAGCCCGTTGGCGGTGACCTGGCGCTCCACGACCATGAATTCGACGAGGTCCGCTGGGTATCTGTCACGGACGCGGAGGGCCTCATGAGCTTCCCCACCGAGCGGGCGGTCGTTGCGCGCGCCCTGCCCCTGTCCACGGGCATCTGAACGGGGTGTCACCACTCCGTCAGACGCCGCTGCATGCGGCACACCTGGCGCTTGGCGCCCGGCTCATCGACTTCGGTGGCTGGGCGATGCCGGTGCAGTACCGGGGCATCCTCGACGAGCACGCACAGGTGCGCCGGGCCGCGGGACTGTTCGACCTGTCGCATATGGGTGAGCTGTGGGTCGATGGCCCGGGCGCGGCGGATGGCCTGGCCTACGCCCTGGTCAGTGACCCGCGGACGCTCGCTGTCGGTCGAGCGCACTACTCCATGATCTGCGAGCCGGATGGCGGCATCATCGACGACCTCATCGTCTACCGCGTCACCCTGGAACGATTCCTGGTGGTGCCCAACGCGTCCAACGCGGAGATCGTGTCCGCAACGGTCGCGGAACGACTGGCCGGCTTCGACGCCACCCTCGATGACGCGTCCGAGCGGACCGCCCTCATCGCGGTCCAGGGACCGCTCGCACGCCAGATCCTGGCGCCGCTCACGGACGTGGCGCTGGAGGCGCTCAAGTACTACTCCCTGGGTGAGGGCCACGTGGCCGGCGCGTCGGCATGGGTCGCTCGGACCGGCTACACCGGCGAGGACGGCTTCGAGGTCTTCGTGGCCAACGGGGATGCACAGGCAGTCTGGGACGCCCTCCTGGCACGCTCCACCGACGGCGAACTGCTGCCCTGCGGCCTGGGTGCCCGGGACACGCTCCGGCTGGAGGTGGGTATGCCCCTCTATGGCAACGAGCTCGACCGCGACTGCACCCCGGCGGAGGCAGGGCTGGGACGCGTGGTGAAGCTGGAGAAGCCTTGGGACTTCGTGGGCAAGGCCGCGCTGGTCGCCGCCACGGCGGCGGGACCCCGCAAGGTGCTGGTGGGTCTGACGCTCCGTGACCCGGGCATCGCCCGTCACGGCTACCCGGTGTACCTCGACCCAGCGGCCGAGGTGCCGGCCGGCGTCATCACCAGCGGCAGCCTCTCGCCGACGCTCGGGACGGCCATCGCGATGGCATGGCTGCCGCCCGGTTCATCATCAGTGGGTACCATCGTGGACATCGGCATCCGCAGCTCGCGGGTCGCGGCGGCGGTCGTCGCGTTGCCGTTCTATCGCCGCCCGGGCTAGAGCCGCGCGGGCGTGCCCGCCGTAGCAGCATGTGATCCGGGCCACCGGATCAAATCGCGACAACAGGGGGAATCGACGCGTGGACGTCCCGGCAGGCCTGCGCTACAGCGACGATCACGAGTGGTTGCGCGCCGATGGTGCGGACGGCACCGTGGGCATCACTCGCTACGCTGCGGATGAGCTGGGCGATGTCGTCTTTGTGGAGCTGCCCAAGGTCGGCCGCTCGCTGACCCGTGGCGAGACGTTCGGGGTCATCGAGTCGGTCAAGACCGCAAGCGACCTGTATGCCCCCGTGGCCGGCGAGGTCATCGAGGTGAATGGCGCCCTGGCCGGTGCGCCGGACCTCATCAATACCGATCCGTACGCTGCGGGCTGGATCATCCGGTTGCGGCTCACCGAGCCCGCGGAGGCGGGATTGCTCAAGGACGCCGACGCCTACCGCGCACTCATCGGCGGCTGATCCGATGGCGTACCAACCACATACGCCGTCGGACCGAGCCCGGATGCTCGGCGCCCTGGGTATCGAGTCGGTCGAGGCCCTGTTCGAGGACATCCCCGCGAGCGTTCGCGCGACGGGCATCGACCTGCCGCCAGGCGAACCCGAGCTGGTCCTCCAGCGACGCATGTCCGGGCTGGCGGCCCGGAACCGGGTCGACCTCGCCTCCTTCCTGGGGGCCGGGGTGTACCACCATCACCTGCCGACGACCGTGGACACCATCCTGTCCCGGGGCGAGTTCGCAAGCGCCTACACGCCGTACCAGCCGGAGATCTCGCAGGGCACGCTCCAGACGATCTACGAATACCAGTCGATGCTTGCGGAGCTGACCGGCCTGCCGGTCGTGTCAGCGTCCCACTACGACGGTGCTGCGGCGACCGCCGAGGCGGCGCTCATGACCATTCGGGCGACCGGCCGTGACCGGGTGCTGGCCAGCCGTGCCATCCACCGTCACTACCTCGAGACCACCCAGACCTATTTCTCGGACGGGCGGCATGCCCTCGAGGAGCTGCCCACGCTGCCGGATGGCACGACCGACCTGGACGCACTGGAAGCGGCCCTGGCCGACCCGCATCGTCCCGTCGCGGGCGTCCTGCTGGGACAACCGAACGCGTTCGGGGTGCTGGAGCCGATGGCCCGCGCGGCGACCCTGGCCCACGCCGCCGGCGCCCTGTTCGTGGCCGTGGTGGAACCGGTGAGCCTCGCGGTCCTGGCATCACCGGGTGAGATCGGGGCCGATATCGCCGTCGGGGAGGGGCAGCCGCTGGGCATCGCGCCCCAATACGGCGGGCCCTACCTGGGCATCCTCGCGGCTACCCAGGAGCTCACCCGCCAGGTGCCGGGCCGGCTGGTCGGCCGGACGCTGGACGTCGATGGTCGACGCGCGTTCGTGATGACGCTGCGTGCACGCGAGCAGGACATCCGGCGAGATCGCGCCGCCAGCAACATCTGCACCAACCAGGCGCTGTGCGCCCTGGCGGCCACCGTGTACCTCGCCACCATCGGTCCCCACGGCCTCCGGGATGTGGCGGCCAGCGGTGCCGCGAATGCCCGGCGCCTCGAGTCGGCGCTTGCCGCCGTTGGCGTGCGGCGGGTCCACAGCGGGGCCTATCTCAACGAGTTCGCGGTCCGAGTACCGGATGCTGCAGCGGTCCACGCTGCGCTCCTCGACGAGGGTGTCCTGGCGGGGCTGCCGCTCGTGCGCTGGTATCCGGATGATCCAGCGCTGACGGACGCGCTGCTGGTGTGCGCGACGGAGGTCACCACGGACGCGGACATCGAACGTTTCGCGAGTGCTGTCGCGACCCGAATGACGGTGGCTGCATGACCACGCTCCAGGCACGACCTACGGATGTGGGACTGTCCGAGCGGGACACGCCGGAGGGCAGCCTTGGGCCCCGACGGGCCGTCGGCGCTTCCCTCCAGCCAACGCTCGCGGAGCTGTCGGTGCCCGGGCGGCACAGTGACCAGGTGCCGCACCCGCCCGCGGACGCCCTCGCGGGCATCCCTGCGGACCAGTTGCGTGGCTCGGCACTGGGGTTGCCGGAAGTGTCGGAACCCCAGGTCATCCGGCACTTCACCAACCTGTCGCATCTCAATTACTCCGTGGATGGTGGCTTCTATCCGCTCGGTTCCTGCACCATGAAGCACAACCCCCGGGTCAACGAGTGGTCAGCTCGTCTGCCCGGATTCGCGAACCTCCACCCACTGGCGCCCGACGCGCTCGCGCAGGGCTCGCTCACGCTGCTCTGGGAGCTCCAGGCGATGCTGTCCGAGATCGCGGGCATGCATGCCACCACGCTCCAGCCAGCGGCCGGTGCCCATGGTGAGCTGACCGGCATCCTGCTCATCCGGGCGTATCACCACGGCCGCGGCGACACGGCACGGGACGAGGTCATCGTGCCCGACTCGTCCCACGGCACGAACCCCGCGACCGCGTCCATGGCCGGCTTCAAGACCGTGACCGTGAGGTCGGCGCCGGATGGCGGCGTGGACCTGGATGCGCTGCGTGCCGCGCTGGGTCCTCGGACCGCGGCCGTGATGCTCACCAATCCGTCCACGCTTGGCCTGTTCGAGCGGCGCATCGTCGAGCTGCTGGATGCGACCCATACCGCGGGCGCATTGGCGTACATGGACGGCGCCAACATGAACGCCATCCTCGGCCGGTTCAAGCCCGGCGCAGCCGGCTTCGACGTGATGCACTTCAACCTGCACAAGACCTTCTCCACGCCCCACGGCGGCGGGGGACCCGGCGCCGGACCGGTCGCCGTCAACGAGCGGCTGGCACCCTTCCTGCCGGGGCCGTTGGCGGTTCGTGACGCGGATGGCTCGTGCCGGTTGGAGGTCACCGGTGAGCGACCGACGTCCATCGGCCGGATGCGTGCCTACCAGGGCAGCGTCGGGGTGCTGGTGCGTGCCTATGCCTATATCAGGACACACGGCGGCGCGGGTCTGCGGCTCGTGAGCGATGACGCCGTGCTCGCTGCCAATTATCTCCGGCAGCGTGTCGGTGAGGCGTACGAGCTGCCCTTCCCGGGGCCCTGCAAGCACGAGTTCGTGGCCACGGCCAAGCCGCTCCGCGAGGCGACCGGGGTGCGCACCCTGGATGTCGCCAAGCGGCTCATCGACCATGGCTTCCACCCGCCCACCATCTACTTCCCGCTGCTGGTGGAAGAGTGTCTGCTCATCGAGCCGACCGAGACGGAGACGCTGGAGGACCTCGATGCGTTCGCCGACGCACTCCTGGCGGTCCACAGGGAGGCCCACGAACGCCCGGACCTGCTCCACGAGGCGCCCCTGACCACGCCGGTACGACGCCTGGACGAGGCGACCGCCGCGCGTCACCCGGAGCTCAAGTGGCGACCCGTGACGGGGGCCCAGACGCCCTGCCCGCAATGACCGGGTCAGGCCGGTCCGGCACGACGCGTCATCACGCGCTCACCAGGCTTGCCGCGACCCTGGTCGTGGTGGGGTCCATCGTCAGCGGCTGCCTCTCGCTGGACGAGCCCTCGCCGACACCCCCCACGGTGGTAACGCCGCCACCGACCATGGCGCCCAGCGAGTCGCCGCGCGACCCGGCTGCCCTCACGGTCGCCGTCCCCACGTACCCCGCACAACTCCTGCCGCCGGCATCGGACGAGTCGTCGGAGCTGCTGCTCAGCCTGCTGTACGACCCGTTGTATCGACTGGATGAGCAGCTCGTGCCCCAACCCCAGCTCGCCGCTGACCTGCCACGGGTCTCCGAGGATGGCCTCACCTGGACCATCGACCTGGCCCCCGGCGACCTGCGTTTCAGCGATGGCCGACCGGTGACCGCCACGGATGTGGTGGGCTCGCTGAAGATCGCCCGGTCGCCCACGTGCAGCCTGGGCCGGGAGCTGTGCGCCACCGCGCTCGACGTCCTGGAGTCCGTGGAGGAGGTGGATGACCGCCAGGTCCAGCTCACGCTCACGGAGCCGTACGCCCCGTTCCTGGCCGAGGTCCTGGCGCAGCTGCCGATCCTCGACGACAAGGCCCTCGAGGCGGGTGCCTCGGGCATCGTGCGGGGTGCCTCGGGCACTGCCGCGAGCGCACCTGACAAGCTGGTGACCGACGTCTACAAGGCCGTCGGCTCCGATGCCTGCCTCGTGGCGCAGCCACCCACCGGTTGCGACCTGTCCGATCACACGCCGGACCTGGAGCGGCTGCTGACCAGGGCCGGGCTTGACCTGCCGTCGCGCGACGCGTTCACCAATGACACCGGCCAGGTGGACGAGGCGGCCTACGCCAATGAGCTGCTGGACCGGGTCGCCTCCCTGGGCCAGGTGCTGTCCCGGAGCGGCACCGACCGGCTGGCGGCGGCGCTGCCGTTGTTGGACCTGTCCGCCAGGCCACTTGGCAGCGGTGCGTATCGCATCAGCCGCCTGGACCCGGGCGTATCGGTGGAGCTGGAGGCGGTGCCCGATCACCTGCCTGCGGCGGCGACGATCCCGCGGGTCAGCCTCCAGGTCATCGCCGATCCGGCGGTCGCCGCGACGCGCCTGCTGTCGGGTGACGTGGACTGGGTGCTGCGGACCGACCAGGAGCAGGCGGCCACGATCGATGCCGCGCCCGGCGTGCGGGCCGGCCTCCGGGCACTACCGGGGCAGTGGACGCTGCTCTTCAACACGCGTCGGGGTCGGCTGTACGCCGACGCGAGCGTGCGCCGGGCATTCGCGGCGTGCGTGGATCGAGGCGCGCTCATCGCCCAGGTCGGCAACGGCGAGGCCATCGCTGCCACGACGCCCCTCGCGCCCGATTCCTGGGGCATGGATCCCGCCCCGGAGGCTGCCCGCGATGTGGACGGTGCGAACCAGCTCCTCGACGCGGCCGGCTGGGTCCGTGGCAGCGACGGTATCCGGGTCCGTGAGGGCACCCGACTGTCATCCTCGATCGCGGTCCGCGCCAGCCAGGCGAGCCTGCTCGCGTTCGCCCACTCCGTGGCGACCGAGCTGCTGGACTGCGGCATCGAGCTCCAGGTCCAGGAGCTGGACCTCACCGGCGACTCCTTGTTCGAGCAGCTGCGCTGGCCCAACGACTTCGACACCCTGCTCACGATGCGCGCCCTGGGCGCCGACCCGGATGCCGACCTCCAGGCGTTCGAGAGCAGCCATGCGACGAACGCGGACCAGGAGGTGGATGCCAACCCGGGTGGCTATCGGTCGTCGACCGCTGACCAGCTCATCCGGAGAGCGCGTGAGACGGCCGACCAGGCGCGCCGGACGGACCTGTATGGACGGTTGCAGGGTGTCCTGACACGGGACGTCCCCGCGTGGCCCATCTGGTACGACACGGAGTGGTCCGCCATCTCGGAGCGGGTCCGGGGACCGGCTGGTCCGATCGACCCCAGTGTGACCCGGTTCGCCTGGGACATCGCATCCTGGTCACTCGGGGACGGCACCCCCTGACGGCATGCCCTGACGTGGTCCAATGGATCAAGCGAGCCTTGGTCGAATGATCGTACGACCGTGGATCGCGTGATCATGCGCCCCTCGATCGACTGATCATGCGCGCGTTGCAAGCACGTGCCAGAAGCCGTGGCACGCTTGACAATCCGGATCGGGCCGCTGCTATGATGCCCCGACTTGCGGCCCGTTTCCGTGGGAGCCACGCGCTTCGGAGCGCGTGTTCGGAAG
>JBBQNA010000018.1:0-23775 GCA_038329515.1 Candidatus Limnocylindrales bacterium
CATCGCGATGACCGTCAGCCTGGCCCGCGACGACGGCATCCTCAAGCGCATCCGGGGGACACCCATGCCCGGCTGGGCGTACCTCGTGGCACGCATGATCCAGGCGGTCATCGTGGCCCTGTTGCTGGTCGTCATCGTGTCCGGGGTGGGGCTGCTCGCGTTCGATGTGCCCCTGCCCGTCGGACAGCTGCCGCTGCTGCTGCTTGTGCTGGTGGTATCGGGCACGTCCTTCTGTGCACTTGGCCTGGCGCTGGCTGGCCTCATCCCGAATGCAGCCGCTGCGCCTGCCATCGTCAATGCCGCGGTCCTGCCGCTGTACTTCATCTCGGACGTGTTCCTCCAGGTGGATGACGCCTCGGTCCTGTCGCAGATCGGCAACCTGTTTCCCATCCGGCACCTGGCCAACGTGCTCCAGGCGGTCTGGAACCCAGTGGTGCGACCGTTCGATCCGATCGACCTGATCTGGATCGCGGCATGGGGCGTGGTGGGCCTGGTCGTGGCGGTGCGCATGTTCACCTGGGAGCCACGCGCCTGATGGGGCATGCTGCACATCACATGATCTGCAATGCGGACGCCGGATCGACCTGGAGGAGCCACCCATGAGCACACCCATCTCAGTTACCCGCACCCGGCTCATGGAGCAGCACGTGGAGGCGCGCCGTCAGCGCGACTCGGCGCCCCTGGGCAGCGATGCGTATCGTCTGGCGTGCGAGGAGATCGCGCGCGTCGAGGTCGCCATCGCGGCCGCCGAGGAGCCCGCCCCGGTGGCTGCCTCCGCCGCATGAGCGTCCCGGGCGAACGCCCGTCGGCCTCCGTCGTGTGGCGCCGATGCCTGGCCCCTAGTCGCGGGGAGACTGAACGAGCCAACGATCGACCGCTCGTTAGCCAGAGCACGCGTGGGGCGACTGAACGGGCCACCGAAGACCTCGATTCGGCTCGATCTGGCCCCCGTTCGGGCTCCCGATGGGTAGTTCAGTCGCTGCGTGACTAGTCGCGGGACGGAAGTGCCGATCTGGGGTGGTCCATGGTGACCGTCCTCCCCGATGACGTTGGCGAACGCCTCGGGCGGATCCCAGCCGTTGACGTTGGCGAACGCCTCGGGCGGATCCCGGCCGTGCTCAGATCGCGGAGATCGACCGGATGGGCATCCGCGGTCCGTACTTCGGTGGCCGGATGCCCGACAGCTCCAGCAACCGGACCACGCGGCCCCGATGACCACGCCACGGCTCCAGCAGCTCGAGCATCCGCGCGTCGTCGCCACGCGCCTCACCGGCCAGCGCCCAGCTGACGAGGTTCGGCAGGTGGAAGTCTCCGACGCTGACCACGTCCGCATCCCCGAATGCGGAGCGGGCAACTTCGGCAGCGGTCCACGGCCCGACGCCCGGGATGCCCTGGAGTCGTGCCAGGGCGTCGGCAGGCGCGAGGATGCTGGCGACCTCCAGCCACGCAGCGCGCAGCGAGGCACGCCGGATGGTCACGGCCCGTCGTTGCTCGAGACCCGCCGGATGCAACTGGTGGTAGGCCAGGGAAGCCAGTCGCTCGGGAGTCGGTGGCAGCCGTAATCCACCCGGCCCGGGTGCCTCCTCGCCGAACCACAGCACGATGCAGCGGTAGGCACGATGGGCCTCCTCGGCGGTCACCTTCTGCTCGCAGATAGCGGGCATCATCGACTCCATCACCCGGTCCGAACGGCCGAATCGGAGGCCCGGGAATCGCCTCGGCAGCTCCCGCAGCACACCTGGCAGTGGCGCCCACCCAGCCGGGTCATCCTCGGCACCCAGCAGCCGCGGCAACGTCTCGATGACGTGCGCCGCGCCGGGTCCCCAGGCACGTGCCCGGACCGCACCCTGATCGGGTTCGATGAGCATGGACGCAGGTCCGTGGACCGTCCGCGTGGCGCGCCAGACTCCCGTTGGCACGGATCGGAACGTGGGGTCAGCCGGGCCGTGCCGAAGCGGCGCCAGGATCCGGCGCACGTCCACGGCATAGTCGGGTCGCCAGGTCGTCTCGAGTAGCTCGTGCCCGACATCGCTCATCGACGAGGCCTACGGCGTCGAGGTGGCGGTGGGGACCGTCCGCTCCGGGGTCTGCTCGAAGACCAGGTTCTGGCCCAGCGACCAGAGTGTCAGGGTCGTGAGCCCGACCATCAGCAGGGCGAGTGGCAGCTGTGCCCGGACTTCGCTCCGGCCACGCCCGTTGGTCGCGCCACCCCCGTTGGTCGCGCCACCCCCGTTGGTCGCGCCACCCCCGTTGGTCGCGCCACCCCCGTTGGTCGCGCCACGCCCCACCGTACTTCGAGCGGCCGAAGTGGCGCCACCTGAGCGCGCTTTGGCCGCATCCGCGCGCGCGACCGCATGCCCCGCCCAGGCGCCCACGATGTGGCCGATGACCACGGCACCCACCTGGATGCTCCACATCGCGCCCGTTGGCAGCCACGCGGTGCTGGGCTCCATGAACGCGGTCCCGAACAGGTCCCACCCCTGCTGGAACGGATCGGACAGGGCGATCAGGATCCGCTGCCCGTCGATGAGCAGGAAGGACAGGTAGTGGGCGATGAGGTAGCCCATGGCGACCGGCAGCAGGCCGGCACCCATGGCGCCCAGTCCGACCCCGCGGGCCACCACCAGCACCAGTCCCGTGATGGCACCCAGGAACACGCCGAGCAGGATCGTGCCCAGCGCGATCGACGGGAACCCGAAGAGGTCGAAGAACCCCCGTGTCTGGGACAGACCGTCGTAGATGATGGCGGCAGTGCCGAGCGCGACCATGATCACGACCTCGCGTGACCAGCGGCCGGTGATGAGGCCCGATGCGATGGGTCGCCGCACTACCTCGCCCGACTCGGGCGTGCCCGCCAGCGCGAACGGTGCCAGGCGGCCGAGGATGCCGAACCAGACCGTGAAGGTCTCCGCCTTGGCGCGCCACGCGTCGCGGCCGTATTGGAGCATGCCCAGCAGCGTGAGGGCTGTGTAGCCGACGAGCACCAGCGCGAGCGGCCGCCCCTGGAGCACCCGTGCCACCAACTCCAGCCAGATGAAGAATGTCAGGCCGCCGACAGCGACCCAGAGGCCCAGCCGCTGCGGCCAGGGCTGGGGTTCCAGGCCACGCAGGCCGAGCCGTCGACCGATGACGGCCAGGATGTCGTGGATGGTCGTGAATGGGTCGAGCCATGACCAGACCGGACCCAGGAACGCGCTCACGAGCGCCAGGCCCACCCAGCCGTAGACCCACAGGAAGAGGGAGGCGACATCCGCGTCGCTGGAGCCACCGGCCAGCGCCTGGGCCACGATCCAGAGCCAGGCCACCAGGCCGATGGCCCGGAGACCGAGGCGGACCCAGCGGGGCACCGTCCGGATGCGTCCCGGAGGCCCCACCTTCGGTGGACCCGGGTCGCTGGCTGCCATGACCACGAACGAGCCCGCGACAGCGATCGCGGCACCCGCCAGGTACGCCACGAAGGGGAGGGGTGAGTCGACCCGTCCGGTGATGCTGTGGGCGCTCGCGGCGGCCGGAATGAGGGTCGCCAAGCCGGCCGCGGCCGGGACGACGCACGCCAGGCGCAGCCAGCGGATGGCGCCGTGGGGTGCGCTCCATCTCGGCACCACCGGAGCGTAGCAGCGACCAGTGGAGCCTGCTCTGGTCGTGGCCGCTCATCGACGCGCGCGGGCGCCATCGACATCTCGGCGACACATGCTCCGATACACAATGGACATCGGAGTGAGCCTGCCGACCACACGCGGATGGGGTCGAATCGATGGGTGTCGTACCATGCCCGCCAACGATAGTGTCGTCATACGCGCAGTGGGGGATCAGGAACATGGTTCGATTTCGAAGGGTCGATGCGTCGGTGTTGGAGCAGGAGAAGCCGCGACCAGCGGGTCGTCAGCCCAGCCCCGAACAGGTCGCGCTCATCAACAAGATCAAGACGATCACGGATGAGTCCGTCGTCTACGAGGTGACACTCGAAGGTGACGAAAAGCCGTTGACGGTGCGACAGCAGCTGCTGCGCGCCTCAAAGAGCGCGGGCGTGGAGATCGTCATCAGGAAGTCGGAGAAGGGCTTCTATATCGCGAAGCTGACACCCGAGCGAAAGTCCCGCCGCGGCCGCAAGCCGGGAAGCGCCTGACCCTTCTCTCCGCGGTAGGCGCTTCGGGCCTTCGAGCATCATGGCCGCACCCCCCGGAGCACAGATCCAGCTCTTCGGTCGCCGCGATTCACGGCCCACCCAGCGGGCGATGCGCTTCTTCCAGGAGCGGCGCATCGCCGTGAGCCTGGTGGACCTCGCGGTGCGCGCACCCGCGCCCACCGAACTGCGCCGTTTCGCCCAGAAGTTGGGTGCGCGGGCGCTGGTGGATGTCGAGTCGAACGCCTACCGCGACGCCGGCCTGGGATATCTGCGGATGGATGACGCTGAGCTTTTCGATCGCCTCCTCGCCGATGCACGCCTGCTGCGACTGCCGCTCGCGCGCTTCGGTGACCAGTTCACGTGTGGCGTGGACGAGGCGACCTGGAGGGCATGGCGGCCCGCCTGAGGCACGACGCGGTCGACTGGGTGTCGGTCAAGGCAGTTCGAGTCGGCCGCCGACCTGCGGTACCCTTCGCGGATGCTCATCAGTGTCATCGGTGCCGGTTACGTCGGACTCGTCACGGCAGCCTGTCTGGCGCATCTCGAGAATGACGTGCGCGTGGTGGATATCGACGCGGCCCGCGTGGAGCGGCTGCGTGCGGGCGATGTGCCCATCCGGGAGCCCGGCCTCGATGAGCTCATCCACGAGGGTCTCGCGACCGGGCGTCTGACGTTCCATGCAGAGCCGACCGCGACCCATGGTTCGAGCCTCGTCATCGTCGCGGTCGGCACCCTGGACCGGGCTGGCGAATGGACCGTCGACCTGGTGGAGCGCGCCGTGAGCGGCATCGCACACGACGCCCTGGCGCCTCGCCACCTGGTCATCCGGAGCACGCTCATGCCAGGCACGGCGGTCCGACTCGCAGGGCTGGTGCGCGACATCGATGCCCGGATGCGGGTGTGCTTCAACCCCGAGTTCACGCGTGAGGCAAACGCGGTCAAGGACTTCCTGGAGCCCGACCGCGTGGTCGTCGGCGCGGGTCCGGACGCCGACTCTCTGGTCGCCGAGTTGCATCGCCTCTATGCCCCGCTGGGAAAGCCCATCATGGACACGGACCTGACCTCGGCCGAGACCATCAAGCTCGCCTCGAACGTGTTCCTGGCGGCCAAGATCAGCTTCGCCAACGAGCTGGCGCGCCTGTGCGCAGCGACCGGGGCGGACGTCCATGCGGTGGTGGACGGGATGGGCCTCGATGCGCGCATCGGACGTGCCTTCCTGTCGCCCGGCCCGGGTTTTGGTGGCTCCTGCTTCCCGTCACAGGTGCGGGCACTGCCCGACCTGGCGCTGCGCTACGGCGTCGTGACGCCCATCATCGCGGCTGTGGCGCCCTCCAACCACGAGCAGGCCATCTGGATCGTGGACGGCCTGGAGCAGGCCAGCGGACGTTCCGTGGCGGGCACTCGTGTGGGGCTGCTGGGCCTGACGTTCAAGGCGGGCACGGACGACCTGCGCGAATCCCCGGCCCTGCGACTCGCCGAGGTCCTTGCGGGCCGTGGTGCACAGGTGGTCGCCTTCGATCCTGTGGCGACCCAGGCGGGTGTCGACCAGTTGGCCCGCATCGGTATCGCTGTGGAGGCGGCATCGACCGCCGCAGACGCGGCGAGGGATGCCGACTCGATCGTGGTGGGCACGGAGTGGCCCGAGTTCGCGACGCTTGACTGGGCCGCCATCGCGCCGACCATGCGCGGCCGGGTCATCGCCGACGCCCGCCGGATCGTGGACCGGAGTGCCGCGAATGAGGCTGGCCTGACGGTCGCGACACTCGGTATCGAGCATGCGCCGCGCAGGCCATCGAGCGACGATGCGGCCCGCGTGGCCATCCCCGTTGGCACCCCGGCAGGGGTGTAAGCCGGGCCCGATGCCGCCGGCACCGCCCTCGCCCGTCACGCCCGCGGAGGTCGCTGCCACCCGTCGACCTGTGGACGAGGCAAGCCTCCTGCCACCGCGGGTGTTCCACGACCCAGCCGTGCTGGAGTTCGAGCAGCGTGCCTGGTTCGCTCGTTCGTGGGTCTGCGTCGGTCGCGAGGAGGACGTCGCCGGGCCTGGGGCATTCCTGCAGGTGGTGGTGGCCGGTGAGAGCCTCCTCGTCGTCCGCGGCGAGGACGACGTCGTGCGCGCCTTCCACAACGTGTGCCGCCACCGCGGTGCCCAGCTGTGCTCCGAGCCCAGCGGTCGACTGGTGCGGATCCAGTGCCCCTACCACGCGTGGACCTACACCCTTGACGGCCGTCTCCGGCGTGCCAGCCATACGCAGGATCTGGTCGATTTCGACACGGGCGACTTTGGCCTCGCCCAAGCGAGCGCGGCGATATGGCAGGGATTCGTCTTCCTGTCACTCGACCCCGATCCGCCGGAACTTGCTGGATCGATGGCCGACCTGTGGCAGCACATCGACCGTTTTCCGTTGGCGGTCCTGCGGCGTGCGGATCGTATCGAGTATCACGTGGATGCCAATTGGAAGGTCATCGGTGAGAACTATTCCGAGTGCTATCACTGTCCGGGTGTGCACCCGCGACTCAACCACCTGACCCCATATGACAAGGGCCAGAACATCGGGTCCAAGGGCGCATGGTGCGGTGGCTGGATGGAGCTACGCGACGATGTCGACACGATGTCCGTGGACGGGCTTCGACATGGGCGTCCGTCGCTGCCGGGCGTCACGGCGGAGGATGAGCGGCGCATCTACTACTTCCTGGTCTGGCCCAATCTCTTGCTCAGCCTGCACCCCGACTACCTCATGACCCACCAGGTCTGGCCGGTCGAGGCAGGTCGCTCGCGGGTGGTGTGCGAGTGGTTCTTCCATCCCGAGACCCTGGCGGAGCCAGGCTTCGATGCCTCCGACGCCATCGAGTTCTGGGATCTCACCAACCGTCAGGATTGGGTGGTGTGCGAGCTTCAGCAGCGAGGGACGGCGTCGATGGCCTACACACCCGGCCGCTACTCCCTGATGGAGGACATGGTCCACGCGTTCGACCTGATGCTCGCGGACGGCTATGCCGCGGACGGCACGACCACCCGGTTCCCGCCGCGCCATGACAAATGGCGTGCGCCGGCGGTGGTTGGGACGCGCTGAGTCGCGGTCACGCTGGCTCGCGTCTCGCGCGGATCACGAGCAGCAGCGCCACGCAGCCGAGGATGGCGCCGATGCCATCCCAGACGAGGTCCTCCGGTCGCCCCGTGCGTGACGGCACGAACGTCTGGTGCCATTCGTCCGTGGCGCCGTAGGCAAGAGCCAGGAACGCCCCGGCGACCGCGATGCGTGCCGTGAGCGCCCGCCGGCCAGCCAGAGACCAACCGAGCAGGACCGTCAGCAGGCCATAGACAACGACGTGGGCAAGGTGACGGGTCGGCCCGTCGACACCCGGATCGCTGCTGACCTTGAGTCCCGGTTGTGCCGACAGGATGAAGATGAGCAGCGCACATCCCACTACCGCGAGCCAGCGCAGGGGAGTGGGCACGCGGTCTGCAAGCAGCCAGCATCGGTTCAGGAACGCGCTCATCGTGACGACTGTACCCAGCATGGACATGGATCGGCGCCACGGCGCACACGACCTCTGGCGACCAGTACTTCCGGGCTGGGGGCCCCAGTATTGACGTACGTGCTATGGTCCCAAATTCGTGGGGGTACGTGATCCTGGAGTCCCCAGTACGACTCCGGCATCTACATAGGCAAGCCTCTGGGCAGGTATCCGGGCTGGGGAAGGCGCGGATTCCTTTTACCTGACGAATGACCGCATGCGCAGGCATGAGCGTCGTGTCGTCCTGCGCGCCTCAGATCACGTATGGCGGATTCACGCGTGGTTGGAGGCTCCTCAGATGTTGTCACGTCGGTCGACGTTGTCGTCGGCTGTTCTGGTCATGGTGGCCATGCTGCTCTCGCTGATCGCGAGCGCCGCTCCTGCGGGGGCCGCCGGGCCAGCCGTGGTGGTGTACGACTCGATCCCGAGCCCGCTCGCGGGCGGCTACCCGAGCCAGCCATTCCAGGCGCAGGCCACAGCAGCCTTCGGTGACGACGTCCGACTTGCCGATGGGCCGCGGACGCTCTCGTCGGTCACGGTTGGCATGGTCACGTGGGCGTTGGCCTCAGATGTGCCCTTGTACACCGTTCCGGGAGACTGGACCGCCCCGACCGGATGGGATCATGACTTCACGCTGACACTCCGCCGGATCTCCGGGTCGGCCACGGCCCCCGTCATCGGCAGTGTCATCACCACTCTGACGACCTCACAGCACATCCCATGGCGTCATACCGGAGAACCGTCGTGTCCGCTGATGGACGGATCGGCCACGATCCGAAAATGGAGCGCGGACGGTGGCACATCGTGCTTCAACGGCGAGGCATTCAACCTCACCTTCAACTTCTCGCCGGTCACGCTGCCGAGCCGCATTGCGGTGGTCCTTGCCTTTGATACGCAGACGTACGGCACCTCCCCGACGGGTGAGAACGGTCCCTACAACTCACTGAACGTCAGCGTCCCCTCTGGTGGTATCGCGACAGTCGGCACAGACGTCAATCCCGACGCGACGCTCTGGGACAGCACCTACTCGGGCAGACCTGCCGGACTCGCTGTCGATACCGGCTGGACGCCCTATGTCCCCGCCTTCCAGGTCGTGACCACTGGGGCCACGGCGACGACCACCCAGGTCCGCGAGGCCCAAGTAGCCGCGACCGTGGGTGCCATCGGCGTATCGACCCCCTGGTTCCGCAATGGCACCGCCAACGGCGGCGTGACCGCGTTCCAGCAAGGCCCCGCCACGCCTCCTGCCGGCACCGGCAGCCTCGGACTGAGCACGGCGCTGCCCGCGACAGGTTCCAAGGCGCAGCTGTACGGCTACCAGTTCATCGGCACACGCCTGGATTCGATCTCGTCACTGCGTTACAGCACCTACCGCACGGCAGGTCCTGCGGGCGTCGTCCCGTCCCTCAGCCTTGAGGTCGACGCGCCAGGCGATGGCTCCGGCTATACGACGCTGGTCTTCGAGCCGATCTACAACCCTTCCATGCCTGCCGCCATCGACGATGTCTGGCAGACATGGGACCCGATCTCGGACGGTGCCGGCATCTGGTGGAGCAGCCAGCCGATCACTGGTGTCTGCGCGGTGGCGTGCTACGTCACGTGGGACCAGATCATCGCCAGCAATCCCAACGCCAAGATCAAGTACGGCGTTGGCCCGAGCGTCGGCTCCGGGGCTACCCCAGCCTTCGCGGGCGCGGCGGACGCCCTCGCTATCGGCATCAACGGCGCCGAGACGACGTTCGACCTCGAGTTCACGCCGGGGTGCACCACCGATTGCTACGTCAGCCCGTCGGGCAATGACCTCAACGGTGGCACGAGCTACGCCGATGCGAAGCTCACCATCCAGTCGGGTATCGACACGGTCAACACTGGCGGCACGGTGCACGTCAACGACGGCATCTACGCCGAGAGCCCGAACATCCCCAAGTCACTGACGCTCGAGTCGGAGAACGGCGCGGCGGTCACCACCATCGCCCTCCAGACCTCGCCGGGCTATCCGGCCGGGTCGATGACCGTCGCGGGTGCGATCGTCACGGTCGACGGGTTCACCATCAAGGGCCGCGACGGAACCGCCAACCCTGGCGGCCTGATCGCTACCAGCAACCTCTATATCGCTCCAGCCGCGAACGATGTGACCATCAAGAACAACATCATCCAGGTCGGCGCGTCCCACCCCGATACCACGACAGGCGATGACGGTATGGGTATCGTCACGGAATACGCCGACACGACGACCATCCCGACGCTGACCGTCACGAACAACGCGTTCCAGCCGCTCAACGCGTCGGGCGACCGGGCCTGGTACATCAACCCCGGTGTCGGCAGCTTCATGGCCACCGGCAACGTCATCAGTGGCAACTTCACTCGGAATCACGTCACCGAGGCGACGACGGCCCTCATCACGGGCAACACGGTCACCGGTCCCTCGACCGCGGGCACGCTCGCTATCGCGGGCTACTCGGGGCCCGGCACCACCAACGCCACGTTCTCGGCGAACACCGTCATCGGCGTGCGTGCCGGGTTCAGCGTGTTCGACGCCAACAACGCCACGATCCAGAACAACGTCGTGTCGGGGACCGTGGCGGGCGTCACGGTCGTAAGCGCCGGGACCCCAGCCGTGAACCCTTCGGGCGTCGAGGTCCACGACAACAGTTTCTCCGGCCTGACCGGCAAGCGGGTCACCAACGACTTCGCGACGGGCACCGTGGACGCGTCCGATAACTGGTGGGGCAACACCACCGTGGCAGCATCGGACGTCACGGGACTGGTCGACTTCACCCCCATCCAGACCAATGGCACGGACACGGATCTCGGCACCGCCGGCTTCCAGGGGTCCGTGACACATCTGAAGGCACACGCTATCGGTGAGCAGACCGGTACCGAGGGTAGGATCCAGGAAGGCATCGACACCACAGTCACGAACGGCATCGTCGATGTCGCCCCGGGCACGTACTCCGAGACCGCGACCGGACGTGGCACCGCCACGGACACCGGCACCTACCAGTTCGGCATCTACTTCCCGTTCAGCAAGACCGGCGTCAAGGTGCAGGGCGTGACCGCGGGCGACGTGGTCATCACTGACCCGACTGCAACGCTGGCCACGGTCACCACGAACGCGACCAACAACTTCGGACCCTCGGGCATCTTCGTGGCCGGCGACGGCGCGACCATCAAGGGTCTCGAGATCGGTACCAACACGGGGAGCACGAACAAGACCATCGAGGTCATCGCGGATGGCTTCTCGTTCCTCGACAGCTACCTCAACGACGACGCGGGCGCCATCTACTTCGGCGACTTCACCGATCCGGTCAGCTGGCGCATCGCCGCCTACCACATCGATGGCAACAAGTTCGGGACAGACAACGGCGTCACCGTCGCCAATGGCACGGGCCACAACCATCCGACCGACCTGGCCAACCGCACCATCACGAATAACGAGTTCGTGGGCGCTCCTGACTACTGGCACATCAGCTTCCGGGGGGCCGGCGGTCAGCCGTGGTATGCCTCTCCCGTGGGTGGCGCGACCATCTCCGGCAACCACTTCGGCGCCACGGATATCAACATCCGCGCGACCGGCATGTACGACGAGTCCGAGTTCGACTGGGCTGGTTGGCGTGGTGGCAACACCTTCGATCGGTTGGTGTGGGTGGAGGACCAGAACACCGGCGATCTCCAGACGTTCTCGTACGGGGTAGCCCCATACACGAACGCTCGACAGCTCGGCGGTCGGATCGACCAGCGTTCCATCTCCAGCCAGCCGGCAGGCGTCCAGATCGCTGTGTCAGGTGACACCATCCACGTCCATTCGGGCACCTATCCCGAGCAGGCGATCCTGGACAAGGCTGGCATCACCGTTGACGGCTACGGGACGACGAACCCGGTGGTCGATGACGGCGCCAGCACGACTGGTACCGGCCTGACCATCCTCGCGAACAACAACACCGTGTCCGACCTCGTCGTCCAGCGCTACAACGTTGGTATCGCCGTCCCGACAGGCCCCATCCATGACGTCAAGCTCAAGAACGTCGATAGCGTCGACAACGGCAATCACGGCGTGTTCGTGCAGGCCTTCGACCTGACGGACTTCACCGTAGATGGCGGCCACTACTCACGCAACAACCAGGCAGGCGGCTCCGCCGGGCGAGGCATCTGGATCATCAACGGTGTCAAGACCGGGGTGACCATCAAGAACGTCGAGGCCAAGGACAACGGCCTCGTCGGCCTCGACGTCAGCGATGGCTCGGTCACGGGCCTGTCCATCACCGGCAACACGATCACCGGCAACGGGGACTCCGGAATCGCCGCACTTGGCGCTACCGGCCCGGATGCCAACCTGATCGACGGCAACGTCCTGACCAACAACGGTCGCTACGGCATCGAGATCAAGAACGCCGACGGCAGCGGTGCTGCCAGCGGCGCTGGCAGCGTGGTCGTATCCAACAACACCGTCACCCGCACCTCGGCCGCGAGCGACGCGCGTGACTACGCCGGCATCGGCGTTATCCGCCGATCGCCGCTGGCTCCCAATGTCGACCAGCCGCACGGCGTGGTCATCATGGGCAACACCGTCAGCGGCTTCCATCGAAAGGCCAGCGCCTCGACCGGCGACGGCTTCGGCATCGTGGTCGAGGGCCTGGACCAGACCGTGACCAAGAACACGGTCACCAACAACGACGTCGGCATCCAGGTCCAGGCCGGCCAGACGTCGAACGCCCAGAGCACCGATGGCTTCGACCGCGGCGACGCGGCCGCATTCGGCGGTCATATCAACCGCAACAGCATCACGGGCAACGGCATCGGCCTCCGCGCCGCCGGCCTGTCCGCCGACGCAGACGGCGAGTGCAACTGGTGGGGTTCTGCATCGGGACCCGGCAGCGTGGGTACCGGTGGCGGCGACGAGGTGTCGACCGATGTCGACTTCCTGCCGTGGCTCGTGACCTCGAACCTGAACGCCACCTGCGCCGCGATCGCGGTCGTCACGCCTCCGACCGCCGCCCTGACACAGAACGAAGGCACGCTGTTCTCTAACGGCGGTGCGTTCACCGACATTGCTACCGTCATCACGGCCGACAACACGATCGGGACCCTCGTGGACAACCACGACGGGACCTGGTCGTGGACGCTGGCCGCCAATGCGGCGGCGAATGACGGACCCGCAAGCGGCACCATCTTGGTCACCGCGACGGCCAGTAATGGCTCGACCATCACGAGCTCGTTCACATACACCATCAACAATGTCGCGCCGACGGCCACCTTCCTGACCCCGGCGTTCGCCGAGGTCGGCAGCACCTACCAGGTCAGCCTCATCAACCCGGTCGACGTGACCGCGGACCTGCCGGGCCTGACCTACCAGTTCCTGTGCAATGGCTCCGCGCCGCAGTCGGTCGCCGGTAACGTGGCCACCTGTGCGGCACCACTGGCCCCCGGCACCATCACCGCCGCCGGCTCCATCACGGACAAGGACACCGGGACGACTGCGTACGGCCCGACGAACATCACGGTCGTCACGCAGATCGGCGTGACCCTGACCCCCGCACCCTTCGCGTTCGCGAATACGGTCGTCGGTCAGACCTCGGCCCCGCAGACGTTCACGTTGACCAACAATACGAACACCGCGTACGCGGTCGACCAGGTGGGCTTCTTCGTCACCCTGACGAACCACTTCCAGATCGTCTCCGGCCCTTCGGACCAGTGCACCAGCAGCAACCTGCCGATCGGCGGTAGCTGCACCTTCGAGGTCGTGTTCACTCCGGAGAGCGCAGGCTCCAAGGCCTCCACGCTCGGAGCCCTGTTCACCGGAACGCAGCCGCCGGCACCCAAGCCCACCTCCGCGCTGAGCGGCCTGGGCATCGCGGCCCCGGCGCCACACGCGACCATCGATCAAGCCAGCTTCGTGTATCCGACGACGGTGGTCGGCACCACGGGCACCAACACGTTCACCATCGGCAATGACGGCACCGCGGACCTGCATGTCACCGCGGTCGCCATCAGCGGCTCGGCGCGCTTCAGCGTGACGGGTGGCACCTGCAGCACGTCCCTGCCGACGACCGTGCTACCGGGCAACAGCTGCACGGTGATCGTCGAATTCGCCCCGACCAGCGGTGCGACCAGCAACGGTAGTCTCCTCGTCACCACGGACGGTGGCAACGTCAGCTCATCCCTGGGCGGCTCCGGTCAGGCGGCCCCCGTGCCGTCGGTCGGCATCTCGGCCATCCCCTTCGACTTCGGCGATGTCGACGTCGACGCGGTCGCACCGACGCACACCATCACCGCCACCAACGGTGGAGACCCGGGTTCGCTGCTGCACATCTCGGGCATCAGCATCAGCGGCTCAGGGACGTTCACCTTCACGCCTGTCACGCTGCCTGTGGACCTCGGCACGGCCGACCATCTGGACATCGTGGTCACCTTCGACCCGACCGTCGCAGGCGTCCGGAATGCCATCCTGCTCATCACGACCAATGCCGGGACCCAGGACATCAGCCTCACCGGCACGGGCACCGTGACGCCGCCTCCGGCGCCCATCGCCAGCCTTCCAGCCGGCCCGGTCGCCTTCGGGAGCGTGACTGTCGGTGACTCCGTCAGCACGCCCACCATCACGCTCACCAACACTGGTGCAGCCCCGTTGCACGTGACGGCCATCAGCATCACGGGTTCCGGTGCGTTCACCGTGGACGACGGTCAGTGCGCGAGTGCCATCCCGGTGTCGAACTCATGCGTCATCAACCTCACGTTCAGCCCGACCGGCACAGGCGCCAAGGCGGCGACCCTCCATGTGGCCAGCGATGGTGGCGATCCGACGGTCGGCCTGACTGGCACCGGTGTCGCACCGACGGCGCCGGCGGCCTCCATCGCCCCGACATCCTGGACCTTCACCGTGAACCCGACCCCAGGGTCGGCCAGCAAGGACTTCACGCTCACCAACACCGGAACTGGGCCGCTGCACGTGGGCACCGCCGTACTGACCGGGTCCGCGTTCTTCGGCATCGCCATCCCCGCGGATGACGCGTGCTCCAACACGACGGTTGCGCCGGCCGGCTTCTGCGTCATCAAGGTGACATTCACGGCGAATGTCGCCGCCGATAAGCACGGCACGCTGTCTGTGCCGTCGGACGCCGCCAACGGCAGCGTCATGGTCGACCTCGCGGGGACCGCGACGGCCGCGCCCGCCGCGCACGCCCAGCTCACGCCCTCGTCGTACAACTACGGCGATGTGGTGACGGGCCAGACCAGGAACAAGAAGTTCACCTTGACGAACACGGGCGATGCCACCCTGACCGGTGTCTCCGTGACCAAGACGGGTGGCGACTTCTCCATCCTCAACGCTGACCCCGACACGACCTGCGACACGGTCGGCAGCCTGGCGCCGAGCGCCACCTGCACGGTCGTCGTCCAGTTCGGACCCAGCACCACCGGCGACAAGACCGGCACCCTCGTCGCCGACTCCTCGAATGCGGCGGACGACACGAGCGACCTCACCGGCTCGGGGGTCCCTCCGGCGCCTGCCGGCGAGCCCGTGGCCAAGGTCACGCCTGATGAGTTCTCGTATCCCGACCAGCAGGTCGGTGACGGGACGGGCCATACCTTCACGATCAAGAATGTCGGCGGCGCAACGCTGTCCAGCATCGTGGTGTCCACCACGGGCAGCAGCTTCTCGATCGTGGCCGCTGACAGCACGTGCGATGACGTGAGTACCCTGGCGTCAGCTGCCGAGTGCGTCGTCAAGGTCCGTTTCGAGCCCTCCTCCGAGGGCGCCAAGACAGGCAAGCTCAAGGTCGCCTCGAACGCGACCAACGGCACGGTCATCGTGCCGCTCGAAGGCACGGGCACGCCTGCACCGGCCGATGTCGTGGTGACCCCGAACCCGTACGACTTTGGGAACGTGCCGTACAGCACGGTCCGGAACAAGACCTTCACGGTGACCAACCAGGGTTCGAGCCCGGCCACGATCACGGGCATCACGAAGTCCGGGTCCAGCAACTTCACGGTCCCGCCCTCCGACAACGAGTGCGCTGGGGACACCCTGAACAACGGGGACACCTGCACCTTCGTCGTCCGTTTCTCGGCGCCGGCGTCCTCGGGTGTCAAGACCGGTACCGTCAAGATCGACGGCACCGGGTTCTCGCAGCTCCAGGTGCCCGTGACCGCCACCGCGGCTCCGTTCGTGGCCAAGGTGGACGCGTACATCTCGCCCAACCAGGACACGAACGCTGACTACGTCGGCCGCAACATGTACTGCTCGTCCGCCTGCAACCAGCAGGCCGTGACCAAGGTCACGCAGAAGAACAAGACCACCACGTACCGGGTGCGCGTCCGCAACAACGGCAATGGTGTGGACAGCATTCGGGTCCGGTTCAGCCAGAGCGGCTCCAAGACCATCGTCAAGAAGGTCAAGATCCTCCGCAACGGCAACCAGGACGTCACGTCCGCCGTGACCGCCGGTGGCTATGTCGTCAGCGACCTCAACCCCGGCGCCAGTGCCTACTTCTGGGTCCAGATCACGCTCACGTCCAACGCGACGTCGGGCAAGATCAACAGTGCCGTGCTGTGGGGCCAGTCGGTGCGCACGACCACGGTCAAGGACTACGTCCAGGGCAAGACCAAGGTCCAGTAGCCCACCCGGCAGCTACGCTGCCGTCACCCAGCGCATACCTCGGGACCGGCGGCCACTCAACCCGCCGGTCCTGTGACGTCTGCGCAACCGTGTCCCTCGCCTTGGTCACCATGCCCGCGGGCCGGCCATGCCTGGCTCGCGACCCCATGCCCTGCGCGTGAACGGACATGCGCCCTCCGGTCACGCATGAACAGAATCGCATCGTGCCGATGCCTGCGCGCAAGACGCGCTCGCCATGCTGCTGTCTGGCGGACCTGCCAGGCGAGGAGGCTGACGGGTCCGCCGCCATGTGGTGGCGAGGTGCCCGAGTGATGGACGACTGTGGGGACCACTGTTGGGCGCATCGGGGGCTGAGCGGCCATCGGGTGAAGCTCCTCGTGGTCATGCCAGCCCTCCGGCGACCGGGCCAGCCCTCCGCAGCTCGCGACTGACACTCGCGAGATGGCACACACAAGCCGCCTCTGGCCCCGCGGCGCGCCACCGCAGACGGATCGCGCTACTGATGGTCGCGGCCGTGGCAAGGCACGGGGTATCGGCGAGTACCAGTCGCGCCGCGAGTGCCAGTCGCGCCATGGGGCTCCGCCGCGTCGACTGCCGCACCGCGCCATGCTGCCGCGCCACTCCGCCACGCTTCCGGTCGCTGCCCCGGGCCCGTCGCGCTATAGCCCAGCCCACGGAACGAGCGGAGAGCGCCGGACTCGCACGGACGCGGCACGACGCCCGATCCGTGGCGGACCGGGCGTCGCGACTGGGGTCAAGGGGAGTCGCGCGTCCCGAAGGTCGCGCGATGGGTTCAGATGGCTGTCACTCGGCGAAGGCCATGATCGGCTCCGCCGGGGTGCCGTCGGGTGGCTTGGCACCCATGCCACGCAACGTGACCTCGGGGAGTGCCACCACGACCGCGGCAAGGGCGACCAGGCCCATCACGACGCCCAACCAGAAGGTGTTGGCGATCGCGACCGAGAACGCCTCGAAGATGCCGTCCAGGATCTGCTGCAGGAATGGCTGCAACTCTGCGGGCAGGCCAGCGGCGAGTGAGCTTCGAACGCTCACGCCCACCTGGGTGAACTGGTCGGCCGAGCCCGGACCCGTGAGCACTATGGCCTTATCCGGTGGCACGCCCGCCGCGGTCAACTGCGCCGGCAGCTGGCTCGCGAAGCCATTGGCGAACAGGGTACCGACGATGGCCAGGCCGACCGAACCACCGATCTGGCGGAAGAAGGTCAGGTTGGACGTCGCGACACCCAGTCGCTCGAATGGGACCACGCTCTGGACCACGATGGTCAGGACCGAGAAGGCGGGCCCGATGCCCAGGCCGGTCAGGAACATCCACGCCCACAGCATCGGCAGCGGCGTGGTGGCGGTCAGTCCGGTCATCAGGAACAGGCCGAGCGTCATGCACACCAGTGCCCCGGCGATGAGCCACTTGTACTTGCCGGTCCGGCTGACCATAAGACCCGACGCGATGGAGCCGACGATGAGACCCGCGAGGAGTGCCAGCGTCTGGAGCCCGGAGTCGGTGGGGCTGACCTCCTTGACCGTCTGGAACCAGAGCGGCAGGTACACGATGGCGCCAAAGAAGCCCATCGCCGTCAGGAATGCGGTCAGGATGGTGACCGCATAGCCCCGGTTCCGGAACAGCTCCAGGGGCACGATCGGCTCGGCCGCCCGTGACTCCACGAGCAGGAAGATGGCACCCAGCACGAGGGACAGGGCGATCGCGCCACCGACCCACGGGTCGCCCCAATCCTGTGTCTGCTTGTTGGTCAGGCCGATGAGTAGCAGCGATACGGCCGCAGCGAATACAGCCGCACCCAGGTAGTCCAGGTTGCGCGTGAATCTCTCACCGTGGACCGTCGGCAGGAACCGGTAGATGATCGCGAGCGCGACCAGGCCGATGGGGATGTTGACGTAGAAGATCCAGTGCCAGCTCAGGTTCTCGGTCAGGAATCCCCCCAGCAACGGGCCAAGGATGGCCGACACGCCGAACACAGCGCCAAAGAGACCCTGGTACTTGCCCCGCTCACGTGGGCTGAACAGGTCGCCAATGACCGCCAGGGAGATGGGGAAGATGGCACCGGCACCGACACCCTGGACGCCCCGGAAGAAGATGAGGCTCTCCATGCTCCAGCTGAGGCCGGAGAGGAACGACCCGATGAGGAAGATGGTGATGCCGATGAGCAGCATCGGCCGTCGTCCATAGATGTCCGACAGCTTGCCGTAGAAGACGCCGGTGATGGTGGAGGTGAGCAGGTAGATGGTGACGACCCACGTGTACAGCTCGTTGCTGCCGTGGAGGTCGCCCGTGATGCGGGGGAGTGCGGTACCCACGATCGTCTGATCGAGGGCCGACAGGAACATCCCCAGCAGGACGGCGAACAGGATCTGCATCTTGCGTCGATGCGGCAGATCGAGTGCCGGGTCCTTGGCTTTCCACTCCTCGGCCGAGGGCATGGCTTCCATAACGGTTGTCTGGTGCTCCTTTCGGTCGTCCGGCATGCCAGCCGGACGGGGTCTAGCTGTTGGTGGCCTCGGCGCTGTTCAAGCGTCCGACCGCTCGGCCGATAGCCCTGGCTGCCTGGAGGACAGCCGGCTGGTCCGCAACGTCCAATTCCTCGACGAGGCGACGCAGTTGCTCACGACGGAGGCCGTCCATCTCGGCACACAAGCCGGTACCCTTCTCCGTCGACCGGACGAGCACGAGGCGTCGATCACGATCGTCCCGGACCCGCTCGACCAGCCCATGCTGCTCCATCCGATCGACGATCCCCGTCAGGTTGGACAGGGAGACGTCCGCAAGGGCGGCAAGTCTGCTCATGGGCAGTGGCCCGTCATGCTCGAGCAACATCAGGACGTACAGGGTCATCTTGCTGACCGAGCGGTCCTGCCAGACGCGCATCATCGCCTTGCGCTGGTACGCCATCATGGGTTCCAGTTCTGTGATGATCGCTTCGATGGTGCTGGCGCTGGTCGCCTGGTCGGCCATCATTGGCACATCCGGAACTATCCTGCTCACCTGAAACATTCTGCATATATGAACGGTTCTGTCAACCATGAAGGTTCGTCAGACACGAAGTACATTGCCGGCGGGGCTGCCGCCCGCGACCACGGAGGCATCGATGCGTTTCGCGCTCCAGACCGAGCCCCAGCAGGGGATCAGCTACCAGGAGATCCTGGCCGTTGCGCACGCGGCAGAGGCGGCCGGCTTCGAGGGCTTCTTCCGCTCCGACCACTACACCAGCTTCCCGGGCGCGGCCGGGCTCCACACGACCGATGCCTGGGCGACCCTCGCGGGCCTGGCCCGCGAGACCACGCGGCTGCAGCTGGGTACGCTCGTGTCCCCGGTCACCTTCCGCATCCCGGGCGGGTTCGCCAAGGTCGCGGCGACCGTGGACGAGATGAGCGGTGGACGGATCGAGGTCGGTATTGGCGCCGGCTGGAATGAGCCGGAGCATGCCCAGCTGGGACTGCCGTACCCGGACACCAAGACCCGCGTCGACCAGATGGAGGAGCAGCTCATCATCCTCCGCGGCCTGTGGGACGAGCCGGACGGCTGGTCCTTCGAGGGGACGCACTGGCAGGTCCGGGGATCCCTGTTCCGACCTCGTTACGACGGCTCGACACCCCGCGCCGACGGCCGCCGACGGCCCAACATCCTCGTCGGCGGCACCGGCAAGCCACGATCGCTGCGCCTGGCCGCGAAGTACGCGGATGAATACAACGCGAGTGGCTCGTCACCGGCCGAGGTCGCCACCATCAATGCGAACCTGGACGCCGCGTGCCTGGCCATCGGCCGCGACCCGAAGAGCATCACCCGCTCGGTCATGACCGGCATCCTCATCGGGCGTGACCCAGCGGAGCTCGCCGCGCGCGTCGAGGCCCAGACGGACATGTTCGGTGGTGGTGTTGACGGCAAGGCCTGGCTGGAGGCTCGCCACGGACGGTGGGTGACCGGCACCTTCCCGGAGGCACGCGCCGTGGTCCAGGCCTTCTCCGATGCGGGCGCGGAGCGCCTCATGCTCCAGGACTTCCTGCCCCGAGACCTCGAGCACGTCGCGGTCATGGGTGAGTTCATCGCCGGCTGACACTGCCGGTGCCCCACGGCACCTGCGGAGCGCCGCGAGGCCTGAAGACGCGTTGACTTGGGACAGCGGGTCATCGATGATGGATCGAATGCCGCCCGCGGCGACATCGGCATCATGGTCAACACGGGGGCCACGGATACCCGCATCGGCAGCGCAGATCGGGCGGACCGCAACGTCGTCGGCAACTTCCGCAAGGGCATCTACCAGTACTGCCCGACCACCTTGCGGACCGTCATCCAGGGCAACCTGCTGTGCATCGCGCCGGGTGGCGGGATCGCGACCTGCGCCACGGCCATCGACCACGACTTCGGTCCCAAGAACGATCTCGTCGGTGGCAGTGGTCCGGGGGAGGGCAACATCATCGGCCCGACAACCCTGGAAGGCATCGAGCTGTCGCACGGCTGGGACCCCGATACCGAGACGCCGACGGTGCACTGGCGGGTGAGTGGTAACCGGATCATCGGCAACTGGGTGGGCTTTCGCAAGGACGGCCGCTATGACGCCGACTATCGCTCGGGCCTGCTGCCCTCGACCGCAGACAACGCCAATGGCATCAACGTCTATGACGGCGTCTATGACAACGTCATCAGCCGCAACTACATCGCGTCGGTGTACGACGGCATCCAGCTGATGTCGCCCCGGGCGCTCCGCAATGCGCTCACCAACAACATCATCGGCGTGTCGCCGCGCGGCGAACGGGCACCACTCACCGGCTGGGGCATCGGACTGGAACCTCAAGGGCGCCACGCTCAGCGGCAACGTCATCCGCAACGCCCGCACCGGCGGTGTCGGTGTCGTCGATCCGGACATCCGTTCGGCGCGTATCAGCAAGCTCATCGTGAGTGGCACATCCGGTCCGGCCATCCGCCTGGTCCGCAAGCCGCACAAGAGCTGGGGCGCCAACGGCCTGTTGGCTGCGCCTCCGATCAGCTCCCCACGCGTCTCGTCAGGGCGGACCGTTGTGCGCGGCAGCGGCCGCAGTGGCGCCATCGTGGAGGTGTACCGATCGAGTCGCGCGGCGGGCAAGCAGGGGCTGCCGTCACGCTACCTGGGCCGGGTGCAGGTGTCTTCGGGCGGCATGTGGCACATCACCGTCACGGGCATGGGTGCCGGCACCAGCGTGACGGCGCTCCAGATCCGGAGCACGGGCGACACCTCCGCCATGTCCAGCGGCGTCAGCGTCCGCAGGTAGGGCTTTTCGGTCCGGGGGCGTCGATCAGTCGATACGACCGATGCGCCGGGGCGGCCAGTATCGGAACCAGGGTGCGCCGGACACGCTCCGCGGGTCGACCGCGCCAAAGACACGAGAGTCTGTGGAGCGCATCGGGTCGTCGCCCTCCAGGCGCAGCCAGCCATCGGGATCGACCGAGACGACGCGCTTGATCAGCACCAGGCCGTCGTCGCGTGGATCGGTCGCCAGCACCAGATCATCCACATCTGGGGTGCGCTCCGCGTAGGCGAGCGGATCGACCAGCAGCCAGTCGCCGGCTGCGATGGTGGGCTCCATGCTCGGACCCTCGATGGCCACCCGGGCAGCCCACGACCGGACGATACGGTCCAGCCGTGATCGCTCCCTGAACCGGAAGTGCCCGGCGGCCAGCGCACCGAACACGCCGACCCCGGCGATGACGATGACCAGCCGTCTCATCTGGTCAACCGGTCGGCGGCACTGCGGCACGCGAAACGGCGGCACCCACTGCGAGTGCCGCCGTCGTTGTGCTACGGATGTATGGGGTCAGGCGGGCAGTCGGGTCGCAGCGGGGCCGCCGGTGCCCTTCCAGGCCTCGTCGATCTGGTCGATGAGGGCGAGCAGTTTCTTCGCCTCATCCAGGTCCACGGTGCGCTTGACGATGGACGCCTGCTTGGCGGCCTTCCAGCACGTGTCCTGGATATCCGGGAACTTCTCGAGGTGCTCGGGCTTGAAGTAGTCGCTCCACAGCACATCGATGTGGTGCTTGGCCAGCTGGGCGCGCTCCTCCTTGACGATGAGGCAGCGGGCGCGGAAGACCTCGTCCGAGGACGCCAGGTACTTCTCGATGATGCGGTAGCACGACTCGGCCTCGACGCGGGCCTGGATCGGGTCGTAGATCCCGCACGGGATGTCGCAGTGGGCGTGAGCAGCGCGCCGGGGCGCGATCGTGCGCAGCAGATCCATCAGGGTGGCTCCTTCGTGGGCTCGACGGGACGTCGGGACTGATTCTCGCACCGCCATCATGCGCCTGCAGGTCTCATGCCCGCTGGTCAGGTGACAGATGTGTGACGGATGATCCAGACGACGGCGCCCGCCCCGCGTGCAGCGCCCGCCCGAGTGCTGCGCCCGCCCGAGTGCCCCCGCCGCCCAGACCGCTGCGCCCGCCCGAGTGCCCCCGCCGCCCAGACCGCTGCGCCCGCCCGAGTGCCCCCGCCGCCCAGACCGCTGCGCCCGCCCGAGTGCCCCCGCCGCCCAGACCGCTGCGCCCGAGTGCTGCGCCTATGACGCATCCTGGCACCCAACGGGCGGAGGAACGGTCGAGGAAAGGCTCGGACCCCCTCCTCAGGTGCCTTCTCCCGCCGAACTGCGGCATTCCGGCAGCGAGCGGTCGGGGGAAGCAGTCCGCCAGAGCTGCGCTCGCCCTATCTCCGGCCGTTGGATCACGGGGGACGCATCCAGCGGTCGAGCCCCGGGGGACGCATCCGGCGGCCGTTGGATCACGGGGGACGCATCCGGCGGTCGAGCCCCGGGGGGCGCATCCGACGCTGCGCGGGCGCCCGTCGATACGCGGACCTGGACGGCACGGCCGCGAGTGGGAGGCGCGGATGCCATCGCCGTGTCCACACCGGGAGCCCCAGCCGTCTAGCCCCAGATGAGTGTCGGCAGCGCGAGTGCGATGGACAGCAGCGTGATGGCGACCGTGGCCTTCTCGCGGCCTAGGTGGGAGAGCACGGCCGCGCCTGGCACCATGGCCGCCACGGAACCGGCGAAGAGGGGGATGAGCAGCCAATAGTTGGGTCGAACGCCTTCGAACGCGCTGGCACTGAGCATGTAGCCAAGGACAGCGGCTGCGGCCATGAAGATGCGTCCGAAGAGTGACGACCCGATGGCCATGCGGGGTTCCAGGCGCGACAGGATGAGCAGCTTCACGCCGACCGGGCCCCAGCCGGCCCCCGAGATGCCCGACGAGAAGCCTGCCACGAGCCCGATGCCGCCGACCCGGACGGTCGGCACATCACCCGGCGCCCGCACTGTCCCAAGGCCACCCCAACGGAGCGTGACCAGGACCACCAGGCCGACACCCACGATGAGCCCCGCGACCAGCCGGGCGATGACGTCCTTGGGCAGCATGGATGCGAAGAACGGGCCTGCGAAGGCTCCCACCACGCCGCCCACGATGAGCGGGATGGCGATCGACCTGGTGACGTTGCCCAGCCGATAGTGGGCACCGGCACCGATG
>JBBQNA010000019.1:0-22943 GCA_038329515.1 Candidatus Limnocylindrales bacterium
AGCAGGAGATCGACATGTCACGCATCGAGAAGACCATCACGGTGGATGCCTCCATCGATAGCGTCTACGGCCAATGGACCCAGTTCGAGACCTTCCCATCGTTCATGGAAGGTGTCGACAAGGTGGCCCAGGTCGATGACCGGACCCTGGACTGGACCGCGTCGGTCGCCGGACGCACCAAGACCTGGCAGGCGCGGATCACCGACCAGACGCCGCCGGAGCGGATCGCATGGAAGAGCATCGATGGTGCGCAGAACGACGGCGCGGTGACCTTCACGGCGACGGGCGCCGGCCAGACAGAGATCCGGCTCGTCGTCGATGCGGACCCGGAAGGGATCATCGAGCAGGTCGGCGACCGGCTGGGTCTCCTCGACCATCGCATCGGTGGGGACCTTGACCGTTTCAAGCGGTTCATCGAGGGTCGCAGCGTGCCCACAGGAGCATGGGAGGGCGAGATCCATGGCGATGATGTCAGCCCCGCGGTCGATGTCGATCCTTCGCTGCCCAGCACCCTCTCCACGACCCATGCGGATGAGTCTGCTGCGGATCCACAGCAGGCTGGGCTGGACGCATGACCACACCCCATTTCGGCTACACCCTCTCGAGCGAGGAGCACAGCCCGTCCTCGCTGGTCGCGAACGCACTCGCGGCGGAGGCCGTGGGCTTCGATTACGTGAGCATCTCCGATCACTTCCATCCATGGATCGACCGACAGGGCCACAGCCCGTTCGTGTGGTCCGTCATCGGTGGCATCGCGGCGACCACCGAACGGGTCGGCCTCGGCACGGGAGTGACGTGTCCGACGACCCGCATCCACCCGGTGATCATCGCTCAGGCCGCAGCCACGTCCGCCTGCATGATGCCCGGCCGGTTCGTGCTGGGTGTCGGCACGGGCGAGAGCCTCAACGAGCACATCACGGGCGAGCACTGGCCGGAGTACGAGGTGCGCGCCGAGCGGCTGGAGGAGTCCATCGAGGTCATCCGCGCCCTGTGGACGGGAGAGAACACGAGCCATCATGGCCGCCACTACACCGTCGAGAACGCGCGCATCTATGACGTTCCGGCGGAGCTGCCCGCGATCATCGTCGCAGCCGGCGGTCCGCGTTCTGCGGAGCTCGCTGCCCGCGTCGGCGACGGCCTATGGTTGTCGTCCATCGACGGCGAGACCATCGATGCCTACCGCCAGGCCGGCGGCGCGGGGCCGATCTATGCCCAGGTCCAGGTCTGCTGGGGTCCATCGAAGGAGGAGGCGCTGCGGCTGGCGCACGAAGCCTGGCCCAACGCAGGGATCAAGGGCCAGGCGAGCCAGGAGCTGCCAAGCCCCGCTCACTTCGGGGAGTTGGCCGAAATGGTCAAGCCCGAGGACATGGCGGAGGAGTTGCCGCATGGTCCGGACGTGACCGAGATCCTCGGGGCACTGACGAGCGCCGTCGATGCCGGCGTGACGCATGTCCACGTCCACCAGATCGGGCCCGATCAGGCCGCCTTCCTGGACATGGCGCGGGACGAGCTGCTGCCGCAGCTCCGCGGCTGAAGGCGACAGCGACACGCCCCTGTTCCATGGACCGAGCGGCGCGCGCCGGGGCCGCAGCTGGACCGCATACCCTGGGTTCTGCGATGCGATCGTCATGCATCATCGGGGCCGCCGTGTGTGGCTGGAACATGCCCCGTTGCAGGCTGGACGGGCGCCTTCCTGGCCGACCGGCCCGGACGCACCTCAGGAGGACCACGATGTCCGAGCAGCGCCCGGTGGGATACCCCACCGAACCCGCCCCCTTGCCGTACGGCCAGTCGCCCTACCCGGTCATGCCGGCCCAGCCCGATGCGGTGGCGAGCGCCACCGTCATCGCCCCGCGGGACAGCGTCCGCTGGGGCCCGATCGTCGCGGGCCTGCTGATCACGCTCGGCTCGTTCCTGCTCTTGAGCACGCTCGCCCTGGCGGTCGGACTCCAGGTCGCCCCACGGGCGACGGACCCCGACGCGGCCGGTGCGACCGCGGGCATCGTGACCGCCGTCATCGGGCTCGTCAGCTTCTTCCTGGGCGGTCTCGTGGCTGCACGATCGTCAGCCGTGACCGGCGGAGCCAGTGGCCTCCTCAACGGGTTCCTCGTCTGGGCGATCGCGATCGCCTTCATCGTGCTCCTCGCAGCGCTCGGCCTCGGCACTCTGTTCGGCTCCACGGGGGACCTGCTTGCCCAATACCGAGCCCTCGGTGAACCGGGCCTCGGCGCCGACACCGAGACACTGCGAGAGCAGGTCCGCACGGGGGCGCTCGGCGCGTTCCTCGGGCTCGCACTGCCTGCGGTCGCGGCAGCCCTGGGTGGCTGGCTTGGCGCCCGGCAGGACCTCGTCTCGGGCTACATCCGGCGATAACCGGGAGTCGGACGGGGCGGACCGAATGTCACGCCCCGTCTCCGCTCGCCCATCCTGAGTCGGCCTTGCGCAAAGGCAAGGCTCTGACACTGCATCGAGGAGCGCCGTGTGGGCCGGATGACCATCGCGCCGGCTCCATCCCCGGCCCCGATCCCGGGGCCATCATCATCTCCACCGCCTCACGATCCCGGCGCGATCTGGGGCCACGGCTCGCAGGTGCGTCGGGTCTCCATGGCGCTTGTAGCGCGGGTGTAATGCGCCCATCGACGGCACGCGCGCGTCCGTGAGCCGACGGATCGCATGCTGACGGAAGCAGGGCCATCCTGGACCCGAAGGCATCGAGGGAATCCGATCATGTGTCTGAATTGTGGCTGTGGCGTCCCGGAAGACCGCCACGGCGATGACGCCAACATCACCGCCGCCGACCTGCGTGCCGCAGCCGATGCCAACGGCCAGACGATGGATGAGACCGTCCAGAACCTGACGACGTCGCTCAGCGGGTTGGGCACGAACGCTGGAGACGCGGCGAGTCAGGCCTGACCGGCACAAGGCTCGCCCCGGTCCGTGACGCCCTCAGCGGCTCCAGGAGTCTCCCGTGTCAGGACCCACCCGAGGGGGTCGTCGGGTCAGGTCGGGGAGTCTCGGCGGCTGGGTGATCCACATGCAAGGCCTTTTGCCGCGCGGCGTCTTCAGTCGCCCGATATCCAGCTTGAGCAGCGACCTCATCCGACAGTGATAGGTCGAGTGCGGCCTGCGCCTCCTCGAACTCCACACCGGAGACATCTGCGACGTGGCGGGCCGTCTCCGCCGTGCTCGTGGCCGAAGCCTCCGCGAGCGCCGCAGATTCAAGCGCGGCACCGGCAGCTGCCGCAGTGCGGCTGGCTGCCTCCGAGGCGACGTTCGCCGCTGTCGTGGCAGCCTCCGCCGCGGATCGCTCGCGTCGGGCCAGAAACACGTCCCGCTCCGCCGCCCGCCACTCGTTCAAGGCAGACGCGGTCGTGCGCGCGCGTGCTTGCTCATCATCGGCCATACCTGTGGTCCTTTCAGCGGCAGTGCGTCCTGACCCTGAGTGTATTCCCCAGCGGATACAGGGCGCCTGCCCGCATGGTCGCCAGCGCCCAGGACGGTGCACAGGCGGAGAGGGGCAACGCACGTCCCGCCCGGTCGCATCCAGGTGCTCGTGATCTTCCTGACGGCGCTGGCGACCAGGTTGCCGGACCACGCGCGCCTCTGCCCAGTCGACGGCCACCACCCTTGTTGGGGGTCGATCCAAGGTCGGGCCGGGTCCTCGCGCGGGACACCACTTGGTTGGGGCACCTCTCGGGGTCCTGCGCAGTGAGCGACCGGTTGTCGGTCTCGTAGGCTCCCGTGGACAGGAGGCCGCGCCGAGCAAGCCTTCGTCTGCGGCGTCCCAGCGCTCAGGGAGTCGGGGACTGCGAGCAGATCGACACGTCCCCCATCGGATACGACATCCCGACTGGCGGCCAGGAACCTACAGCGTAGGCGAGGTAGCACCGGCGACGTCCTTGTCCGCGCGTGCTGGCTGGCCTCCCAGAGCTACAAAGCGCGTGGGGTGAACCATCCACACGATCCACGACTCGGCCGAGGCTGTCGTTTCCCTGCAACGGTATGGCCGACGGGGCGTGCATCGCCCGCAGCCGCACTGCGCCTACGCTGATGCTCCGCCCGACCGGGCGAGCCGCAGCAGGTGATGTGATGAGCAACGAAGAGTCGAGCAAGCCACTGGCAGGCGGAGGTGGTCCGGCCACTGACGCCTCCGACCACATGGACCAGCTGACGGGTGCCCGGCCGTGACCGACCAGACATCCGCCAAGCCCAACGCCACTGACATCGAGCGACTGCCGACCTCGGCCGGTGGTTCCGCAGATGTGGAACCGGCCGAGCCGGGTCAGTCGATCGGACAGGTCCCGGACCCCGATGACGCGGGTGTGGACGAGGCCGGTGACCGGCCGGGTCCAGGCCGCGGCGACAGCGTGACCACCGAGGCGGTCGACATCGACACCAGCGGTACGACCGCCTCGCTCAAGCCCACCGTTTGACTGTTCGCGGCGGCGGCCGTGCCATTTCGGCCGTCGCCGCCCGGGCACCAGCTGGTGCACCCGTGACTGGGGTCGACCGCCGCAGGGAGCCGGCGCACCATTCCGACAGGAGGAGATCGCATGGAAAGCAGGCTCAAGCTCCTCGGCCATCCACTCCATCCGATGTTGGTGGTGCTCCCGCTTGGCCTGCTGCCAGAGGTCACCATGTTCGACGTGCTGTATGTCCTCACCGCACGGCGAACCGGGTGGACCTGACGGTCGCGCATCACTAAGGCGAGACTCCCCCCGGGTGCTTGGAGGCACGGCCAGGATGGGGGCCGTTCCTCACGTTGCCCGCCAGAGGCCGGTACCCCACTGGCGAGCCGATGTCGCGCATCCGGCGGACGGGGCGACCTCATCGTCGACGGCCCATGGTCAACCGCCTCGGAAGTCGGCACTACCGGTGATCGCCCCGCCCGCCTCGTCGAGGACGTAGACATCCTGTTGTGCGAGCGCCGCCGTACGGTCCCACCGGTGCCGAGCCGGTACGCACCCACGATCGCCGATATCTGATTGCGGCCGCGACCCTGACGCGGAACGCGCCCTTGCGATCTCGTGCCGACGAACGGGACAGTGCTCGTCGCGGGGGCGCATCACCGTGGTGAACATCTCACCATCCACCGATGGTGTACGAGTCGAATTCGACCAGCGTGCCACCATGCAGAGCGGTCACGACCGGGGACTGGCGCACGGCAGCGGGACCCGGGCGATGCCATCCGCAAGACGGAAGATCGCCAGCGCGAGTCCGTCGACCAGCTCCGCCCGGAGGTCGACTTCGTTGCCCGTCGCTCGCGCACAGCCGGTCGTATCTGGACGGGACCGGACGGCACGATTGACCAAGCACGAGGTCTTGGGTTCCAATGCACCCATGAATCCAGGTCAACGGCCCAGGACGCTGCTTCCCACTGCCCGCGCAGCGACTCCAGGCATCGCCTACCGCCTCGGGATCGGGCTGGTTGCGCTGGCGGCCGCGCTCGGCGCCAAGGCTGTGCTCGGGATGGTGTTCGGGGAGGACACCTCCTACCTCACGTTCTTCGCTGCGCTCCCGATCGCAGCCCTGATCGGTGGCCTGCCCGCGACCGTGGTGCTGGTGGTCGGAGGGGCGGTCCTGGACGTGTTGTTCCTCCAGCACCCCACGGGGACCCTGGCCATCGCGGACCCGGCGGTGGCGACGCGGTTCATCCTGTTCCTGCCCATCGGACTGGGTCTCGGCTGGCTCATCGGTGACGTCGGAGCTTCCCGACGCGAGGCGGTACGCGCCGCCCAGCGCACGGAGGCCGTCCTGGACGCGTTGCCCGACGTGGCGCTGCTCGTCGACCCCTCCACGGACCGGATCGAGTACGCCAATCGGTCGGTGACCGCTGCAGGTTGGGAGCCGGAAGCGCTCACGGGTCGGGCGATCACGTCCGTCATACCCGAGATCACGAGCATCCGCGATGCGAGCATCGGCCTGGCGGGGTTGAGCGTGGGGATCCGGTCGCCCGCTGGGGATGAGCGGCCGGTGGACATCAGGGTGGCACCGGTGGGGTCCACCTCCGACGCCGAACGGGTCCTGATCGTCGCACGTGATGCCGCCGAACGTATCGACGCGGAGGTGCGCTTGCTGCGGCTCGCGCGGGCCGAGCGCTCCCATGGAAGGATCCTGGAAGGCGTGTTTGCCGCCATGGACGATGGCGTGGCGCTCATCGACGGGTCGGACGCGATCGTGGTCGCCAACCGGGCGATGGTGGACATCACACAGCGACCGATCGCCACCGGCGAGGCACTGGTCCAGTCATTGGGCCACGCCTTGACCGATGGCGACACCCGCCTATCCGATCCTGACCGCTGGGTGGAGCTGCGGGCCCACACCATCGGCGACGATGGATCATCCACGCTGCTCGTGGCCAGGGACGTGACGCAGGAACGGCAGGCGGCAGCCGCACGCGACGCCTTCATCGGTGTGTTGTCCCATGAGCTCCGGACGCCGGTGACCACCATCCTGGGCATCGCCCGCCTGTTGTCACGACCGGGCCGAAGCGCAACCGGGCAGGACGAACACGGACTGGCCGCGGATCTCGTGGCCGAGGCGACTCGCCTGGGCCAGCTGATCGAGGACCTCCTGATCCTGAGCAGATCGCAGGATGGCCGCGTCTTCACCGAGCTCGAGCCGGTGTTGTTGCACCGGCTGATCCCCGAGACCATCGCCGCGGAAGCCCAGCGGTACCCCCAGGTGCATTTCGAGACGCGCCTGCCAAGGACCATGCCGCCCGTCGATGGTGACGCGACATATCTGGTGCAGGTCCTCCGCAACATCATCGGCAACGCTGGCAAGTACACCCCTCCCGATGGCGTCGTGCACGTGACTGCCTCGGTCGCGGACGGCCTCGTCTCGGTCACGGTGCTCGACTCAGGACCGGGCTTCGAATCCGAGGACGAGCCGTATCTCTTCGACATCTTCTTCCGGTCCGCCCGCACGTCCCGACAGCATTCTGGGTCTGGCATCGGGCTGTACGTCGCCCGTACACTCGTGGAGGCCATGGGCGGTTCGATCTGGGCGCGTCTTCGCCCTGAGGGAGGCGCCGAGTTCGGTTTCTCCATGCCGATGCTCCCGGAGGAGCTCGAGGACTCGTCGTCGGAATCGATCGAATAGGGACTCCATCCGTGCGCATCTCTGCAACCGAACTCCAGGCCGTGCGTCGAGCCGGGCGGCGCTCGAGCCACGCGAAGCGGACCGCTCGTTCTCCGCAGCCACCGCGACTATCGCCGAGCGACCCCGACCCGTGCTCAAGACCGTAACTGGCCTCGCCTGAACCGATCGGGTTCCGCGCCGGGATCGCCAGGGTCCCGGGCGACCTGACCGCTCTCGAGGACAGAGCCGCTCCATGGAACGCGTCTTCCGAGCGCCACATGGGAACGAGCCGCAGGTCGATCGACCGCAGCCTCGCCCCCGCTGACCGAGCGGCTTTGACCGCAGATGACCCGGCCGACCGTCGGCTGCGAGCCTTCTGTAACCAATGCGTGGGGTCCTGAGACGCTGGCGAGACACTCGAGGTCCACCCTATGCGGATGACCACACCGTTTCGCGTCTCGTCCGGGGCGACGAGCCATGGCACGGGGTCTCCATCAGTACGGCGCAGCGACGTGCGACCGCTGGTGTCGGACCAGGACCCTGTCGCGCGCATCGCCATGACCGACACGACCCCCACCCTGGCCCATGGCTCCCGGCCTGCTGATACTGGATACGACGAGTACCGCATCCTTGACGCCCTTGGGGTCGCGGTCTATGCCACCGATCCAGCGGGCCTCATCACCTACTTCAATGAGGCGGCGGTCGAGTTCTGGGGCCGGCGGCCGGCTCTGGGTGAGGAATGGTGCGGTTCACTGCGGCTCTTCTGGCCGGACGGGAGCCCGATGGCACACGGAGAGTGTCCCATGGCGCTGACCCTTCGGGAGGGCCGCCCGATACGCGGACAAGAAGCCATCCTGGAGCGGCCTGATGGCTCACGCGCCTGGTTCGCGCCGTTGCCATCCCCGCTGCGCGATGGGGACGGGGCCATCGTGGGAGCAGTCAACGTCCTCATCGACGTGACGGTGCAGCGAGAGGCTCAAACCGCCCTCCGCGCCGCCGCGGAAGCGCTGCGGGCATCGAATACTGTCAAGGACGAGTTCCTGGGACTCGTCTCGCATGAACTCCGGACCCCTATCACCACGATCTTTGGCAACGCGACGATGCTGCAGCACCATCGCGACACGCTGACCGATCCGGACGTCGCGATCCTCGTCGCGGACGTGGCCGCCGAAGCCGAACGACTCCGCGACATCATCGAGAACCTCCTGACCCTCTCCCGACTGGGATCGGCGGGTCCATCGGAACGCGAGCCGCAGATCCTCGCACGGGTGGTGGACAGCGCCAGGAGGCGCTTTGTGAGTCGCCATCCGGCCCGTCGGCTGGACACCCTCGCTCCCTCCGATCTGCTGGTGGAAGCCGATGCCACCAGCCTGCAGCTGGTGCTCGAGAACCTCCTCACGAATAGCGACAAGTACAGCCCCGCTGGCAGCGTCATCGAGTTGCGCGTGGAGCGCAACGGCGCGGAAGCGCGCGTGGCTGTCCTCGATCGCGGCATGGGGATCCCTGAGGGCGACGCAGTGGATGTGTTCGAGCCGTTCTTTCGAGGCGCCGAGGCGCAGCGCAGGGCATCGGGGATGGGCATCGGCCTGACCGTCTGCAAGCGACTCGTCGAGGACCTGGGCGGCACGCTCTCTGCCAACCGACGGCCGGGGGGTGGGACGGAGATGGCGTTCGATCTCCCGCTGTTCGTGGTCAGCGATTGATGGGGTCGTCTCTCGCGTGGACCCAGTTCGAGTCGTTCCCGTCGTTCAGGGCCCTCAGCACCACCGGCAGGTAGGGAGACGCCGTGGACATGCAGTCTCGTCCCCGCCCGAGCCGGCCCAAGCTGGAGCCGGGCTCGACCGAGATCGACCCCGAGTGGGTGGTCGAGATCTACCAGCAGGCCACGCCGGCCGACAGCGAGGCGTTGTTCAGGAGCGATGCTGCGGTCAAGGCCCGGTACGGCTATGCGGTCCGTGGCGTCGTGACCACCGGGCATGTGCTCGAGGTGACGTACCTCCGGCCGCACCGGTCACGGGACTGAATCCACAGGTCAGGCGATCGGGGCAGCGCTGTCGAGCGACTCGATGATGGCATCGCGCTGGTCGGCGGTCGCATCCCTTGCGTCCGCGTTCTCGTCACGCTGGGCCGCGTTGTCCAGTCTGCGAAGCGAGCCACGCGCCTGGGTATCGGCCGATGGCCCGTATCCGTCCAGGCGCATCGCCATCACGTCCCAGTCCGCTTCCTCCTGGTCCGCATCGGACACGCGCTGGTCGCTCTGCGAGAGTCGCTGGTCGCCCTCCGCTGCGCTGTGGGCTGCGACCATCGCCGTGCGGAGATTTGCGGCGGTGCGGCCGGACGCGCGGTCCGCCAAGACGGCATCGGCCACCATCCGGTCGATTCCGTCCAGCCCGCGTTCCATGACCACGGTCCGGTAGGCGTCGAGATACGCCGTCCGCGCCCCGTGGATGGCCGTCTGGGCCAAGTCGTATTCCGTCGTGCCCGCCTGGAGCTCACAGCATGTCTCCTCGGCGGCTCGCCAACGGTCCAGGGCGTCCGATACCCGTTGCGGCGACATGGCACCCTCCTTCACCACACATGATGCTTGCCCGTGACTCGAGTGCCGGCCCGGAGCATGACACGGTAGGCGTCTCGAGTGATCCGGTCATGACGAGCCGTCACATCAGGCGAGGCGCACAGTCCCGGCGCGATGCCAGGCCGTCGCTGCACATCCGACCAGGACGGCTGGCCCGCTCGTCCGCGACCGACCAGCGCCAACACTCGGACACGCTGCAGGTATCATCGCAGGACGCGCGCCCCCAACTTCCGTAGCCGCGACACAACGAGGCAGATCAGAGATGCCCGTGGCGCATGCACTCGCAGCGTGGCGTGACGCCGAACGACGATGGGAGTCGGCGGACCCGGCCGACTCCGGCGCCACCCGCGCGGCCGCTGCAGCTGTGATCGACAGCTGGATGACCTACCAGACCCTGTCGGGGTCCCTCGGCCTGGATGCCGTGCTGGTGGCGGATGCCCAGGGCGTCTTCGTGGCAGCGAATGCCGCTGCGAGCGAGATCTTTGGGCGCGAGGCCGCTGACCTCATCGGCCTGACCGTCGCCGACATCACGGCGCCCGGCCAGGGCGGGCTCGTGGACGGCATGTGGCAGGACTTCCTGGCGCGCGGCTCGATGTCCGGCAGATACGACCTGCAGAGCCCATCGGGAGTCGTCACCGTCACCTATCACGCGCGGGCGCACCATCCCATCCCCGGGTACTTCACATCACGGCTTCGCGTTGCGCAGCCGGCCGGTCCGGCGACAGAGGCAGCGACATGAGCGAACTCGAAGACGATCTCAAGGCCACGGCCCAGTCCATCATCAGGGACGCTGACCGCATCAGCGATATCGAGCAGGTCAAGCTTGGTATGGACGCCGCAGATCCCCGGGTGGAGCAGCTGGCACGAGAGGCGGAGACCGTGGCGGCCGACCTGCTGCAGAAGGCGGTGGTGGAACATGACCTCGCCATCGACGCTGTCGACGAGGCGTCTCGCGTCGGGGATCAGGAGACCCAGCGGCCGTCCCGGTAGACGTACCAGACGATGAGCCGTTCACCCGACAGGTCACGCGCCCGTACCACGGTATCGGGATAGCGGGTGCGGAGGATCGCCTGCAGCGTCGTCGTGTCGACCAGGTCGCCAAGGCTTGCTTCCGCGAAGCGCCGGAACCCTGCATCGTTGGCTGGGTTCGTGATCAGCACCAATGCCATACCCGCACGATGGGCCGCAGGACGCCTCGCCACCATACCCGCCGGTCTGCTTGCCTTGCAGTCGTGCGACACCGCGGTCCACTTCCTCGGCTCGGACCCGCACACCCACCCGCGACGGCCGCGAGTCAGGGACTGAAGACGGTGGGCACGGCCCGTCGATGGCGCACCGCGTGGAAGCCGGGCAGCGGGTCATGCGCGCGGGCGCTGAAGTGGGTCGGCACGACGGCGCCATCGCTCCGGCGAAGGATGTAGGCACCTGACATCTGGCCGTCCTCGAGGAACCGCTGCCACTGGTCGGGCGTGGTCTGCACCAGGTCGGGGCGGTGATGTCGACAGGCCCCAAACCGACGAGGTCCACTGGATCCAGTCCCAGGAATGCCTGGCATGGTCCGCCCGCTGCGACCATCCGGCCGGTCGTATCGCTGACGAGGATGAGTTCCTCAACGTCCGTCCGGGTGTTGGCCGCCTCCTGGTAGTCCAGCCATGCGCGGATCACCGCATGGCTGAGGGCCTGGGAGCCGACGCTGGCCTGACCCCACGCTCGCTCCCCGGCACGGGCTGCACGCACCGGGCAAGGGCTGGCGGACCTGGTCAACGCTCCACGGGTCGACGCTCCGTCGCCGCGTCGGCGGCTGTGCGCATCATCGCACGGCGCCGCGACGGGATCGTGGGCCGCCGACTCGCAGTGTCCATGCCTCCTGGGCCGATGTACTCTGATGAGGTCGTCACACATCTGCTCCGGTGGAGTGATGTACGACGGTCCGCGGAGGAGGGCGGGTGGTCAGCACGCTCGGCAGGGCAGCAGGAACCCGACGGACCGGTCGATGACAGGCCGAGCGAAGTCCTCCGACACTGCCCGACGCCTGCTCCTTGGTCTTGGGATCATCGTCGGCGCCCTGGTCGTGCTGGTGGTCGCCAAGTATTGGCCGCCCTGGGTGGCGGACCTGGGTACCCAGGCCGTCGATCTGCTGTTCGGGACCGGCGATCGGATCTGGCGCCAGACCGGCGGACGCTGGGTCACGTCGATGGCAGTCATCATCTGCGTCTGCCTTGGGCTGCTGGTCATGCGCCGTCAGCGGTTCGTTGGCGTCACCATCATCGAGGTGGCCATCGCGGCCGGCGCCCTGGTGGCCCTGCTCCAACCCGACGGCTGGTAGGCGAGCGTGGGTCACAGGCACATCCCGCAACCCGGACTGCTGGCCGCCGCGCATGACCCGCCATGTCCTGTGCACGCTGATCACGGCTGTCCGCTGCGTCACCGTTAGTGACAAGGTGATCCCATGTGGTTCAGGCGCGCGTCCAGCACCGTCGCTGAGACAGATCCAGCTGCACCCGCCTCAGCAGCAGCAGCAGCCGCCGCCTGAGCGCGCCACCGGCCCGGACGACGGCACGCTCGTGGACGGAACCTGGTCAGGTACCCGCGAACACCCTCCCGGACCGCCGTCATCCGTGTTCCCTCGTCTCCGCCGTGCGAATTCCCGACCACGCCGGCGCAATATCCCTTGGCGCGGGATGGAGCGTGCGGTAGTCCATTACCTGGCCAACGGCAGTAGGTGCGACACGTCAGACTAACTGTCTCGCTGTCGATCCATCGCCAGGGGTGCCGGGTCGGTGACCACGACGACTGAGAGCGGAGGCACTGGGTATCGACGCGACGACCGCCAGCATCGACGCCTTCACCGCCCTCCTTGCCGCCGCGGTCGCGGTGGCCCTGGTCTCTCGGCGGGTCGGTTTCCCCTACACCGTGGCGCTGGTCGCGTTCGGGCTGATCGTCGCGGTCGTTGCGCCCGGCGTCAGCGTCGATGTGACACCCGACGTCGTGCTGCTGGTGCTGCTCCCCGCCCTCGTGTTCGAGGCAGCCTTCCATCTGGACACCGGTGGTCTGCGCCGGAGCCTGGGGGCGATCGTGCTGCTGGCGGTGCCGGGCGTGCTCATCACCGCGCTGACGGTCGCCGTCGCCCTGCACATCCTCGTCGCACTGCCGCTCGACCTGGCCTTCCTGGTGGGGGCGATGGTCGCCGCGACCGACCCGGTGGCCGTGATCGCAGCGTTCCGGGGCGTCGGCGGTCCCCACGCGCTTCGGTCGATGGTCGAGGGGGAGAGCCTGTTCAACGACGGAACTGCCATCGTGCTGTTCACCATCGCCCTTCGAGTCATCTCGGGACCGGTGTCGGTGACCGACGCGGTCACGACCTTCGCGGGCGTCATCCTGGTCAGTGTCCTCATCGGTGCCATCGCCGGAGTCGCGGCCTCTCGTTTGGTGGCCCGGGTGGATGACCATCTCATCGAGATCAGCATCTCGGTGCTGCTCGCCTACGGCACCTATCTGCTCGCGGACGCGGTCCATGAATCGGGTGTCATCGCCACGGTAGTGGCGGCTATCGCACTCGGCACGTACGGTCGGCGTATCGGGATGAGTGAGCGTACCCAGGACGCGATCGACGTGGTCTGGGAGTTCCTGGCCTTCGTGCTCTCCGCCCTGGCGTTCCTGCTGGTCGGTCTGGCCATCTCCGTCACGGACCTGTCGGATGCCCTGCCGGCGATCGGCGTGGGGATCGTGGCCGTGCTCCTGTCGCGGGCAGCGGCCACGTACGTTCTGCTGGGCGGGCTGCCACGGCTGGTGAGGCGGAGCGGGCCACCGCGCGAGTGGCTCCACATCCTGTTCTGGGCGGGCTTGCGGGGCGCCGTCGCGGTCGCTCTCGCGCTGTCATTGCCGCTTGATGTCCCGCAACGGGAACACCTGCAGGCCATCACCTTCGGCATCGTGCTGTTCACGTTGCTCGCGCAGGGCTCGACCATCGGCTGGGTCGTGCGCACCGCGTTGGCCAAGGACGGGCAGGCCGAAACCGTCGGCGGGGTCACACCAGCGACCTAGTTCGCGGGATCTGCGTCCGGCGACGCACTTCCGATCACGAGCCGCGCGGCCGCCTCCGATCCATCTGCGGCCAGGACCGTCAGGCGGTCGCCCGCCCGGAGCAGGACGTCGCCGCGCGGCACGACCAGCCGACTATCCCGCTCGATGGAGATGAGCGTCGTGTCCGTCGGCCAGGGGACACCTGCCACTGTCAGACCGTCCAGCGTCGCGCCGTCAGCGACCTCTGCCTGGAGCAGCACACCCGCATCGTGAAGTCCGCGCACCTGTCGGACCGAGCCTGCCAGCGCGGCCCGGTAGCCTGCGATCACGTCCCGCACGGACAGAACGCCGACCACCCTGTCCGCCTCGACCACGGGTGCCCACTGACGAGGGGACTCGGCGATGGCCCCAAGCGCTTCGTCCAGGGCATCCTGCGGACTGACGGTCGGCGCGTCCCGGTCCACCAACGGGGTGACGGGGCCCGCCGCGCCAGCCACATCGATCCGGGCACGATCCAGGATGCCCACGTATCGCTGCTCCGCGTCGCGGATCGGCGCTCCGCTGACGCCAGCAGCGTCGAGCGACCTGGCCGCGCTGACGGCATCAAGCGATGTATCCAGCACCACGCGTGGTGCGCGCATGGCATGCCGGACAGGCAGCGTCGCAAGCACGGGCATCGCGAACTTGAACCGATGGGCAGGCGAATCGGCCTTGGTCGCGAGCTGGCTGTGGTAGATGGAGCGATCGCGGACCACGAGCATCGCGACACCGACGGACACCATCGCGGGTGCCAGCATCGCGAGGTCACCCGTCATCTCCGCCACCATCAGCATCACGGCCAATGGAGCATGGGCGATGCTGCCGAACAGGGCCATCATGCCCACGATCACGAACGGTGCCGGGTCGACGGGCATGTCCGGCGCCACCGGCGCGAGCAGACGCCAGATACCCGCCCCCACCAGCCCACCGATGACCATGCCCGGACCGAACACGCCACCGGACCCGCCACTGCCGATGGACAGCGATGTCGCCAGGATCTTGGCGAAGGGCAGGATGAGCACCATGAGCAGCGGCAGCGCAAGGAGGGTCTCCCGGCCCAGGGATGCCTGCGCCCACCCGTATCCGGTGCCGAGCACGCCGGGCACGACCAGGCCGATGGTGCCGACCAGCAGACCGCCGATGGCTGGACGCAGCCAGACCGGTGCCGTCCATCCGCCGGCCCACCGGGTAACGCCGTAGAAGGAGCGGATGTACAGCAGACCCATCACTCCCGCGGCGAGGCCGATGAGAGCGTAGTAGCCCAGCTGCAGCGGGTCGAAGTGGTAGGCGGCCTGCGGGCCGAAGATGGGGTCGTTGCCCAGCAGCAGGCCATACACCGAGAATGCCACGATGGTCGCGATGAAGGAGGGCAGGAGTGCCGAGGACTCGACGTCATCGCGGTACATCAGCTCGGCGCCGAGCACCGCGGCCCCAAGTGGCGCCCGGAAGATGGCGCCGATGCCGGCTGCCATGCCCGCCGCCACCGCGATGCGCGAGTCGTGCTGGTCGAGGTCGAGTAGGCGAGACAGGAACGAGCCGAAGCCCGCGCTGATCTGGGCGGTCGGCCCTTCCCGGCCCGCGGAACCGCCCGACCCGATGGTGATCGCCGATGCCACCAGCTTCACGATGGGCACCCGGCCGCGGATGCCACGAGGTCGGTGATGGAACGCAGCGATGGCCGCATCGGTGCCATGGCCTTCCGCCTCGGGCGCGAGGCGGAAGACGATGATCCCCGAGAGTAGCCCGCCGAGGCCAACGCACAGCGGCAGGGCCCAGGGTCGAAGGGCATCGGTGATGGGTGCGCCACCCTCCCCAGTAGGGCTCGCTGGCGTGAAGCCGACCAGCAGACCCAGGAAGAAGCGGGTCGACGATTCGAGCGCAAGGGTGAACACCACAGCCCCCAGGCCGCCGATGACCCCGATGATGGTGGCCAGGACGACCCACTTGGGTTCGTACCGGGCCCCGCGGATCCGATAGCGCGCGGCGCCGAGCCAACGCTCGGCCGGGCGACGGGTTCGCGCGCCAAGGGCTGCCGTGGCCGCGCTCATCGGTGGGAGTCGAGGAGGCGTGCAGCCATCGCCACGTCGTGCAGCGTGCTCGATCCGACGATGAGCGGCGCGAGGGCGATCCGCAGCCGCTCCCGTCGGGCGTGCATCACGCCGTTCCGGAACTCGGTGCCGGCTGCGGTGATCCGGGCCCGGACAGCGCGATGGTCGTGATCGTCAACGCCAAGCTCGACCAGGCCTCGCCGGGCGAGCCGCTGGAGCTGGCGGCTCGTTGCGGGGACGGTGACCCGGATACGACGCGATACCTCACTCACCGTCGCGCCGTCCGGCAGGGAGCCAAGGACGACCAGGACACGCCACATCGGGAGCGTCAACTCGGTGTCGTGGGCGCGGTCGGCCAGCGCCTCGGTGGTGAGCGCGACACCGGCCACGATGATCGCTTCGAGGGAGTCGAGGAAGTCGGGGTCGGACACGGGGACTCCTCAGCGAACGGTGGTGACGTCACACGCACGACGGGTCGGGCTAAGCCCTAGCCAGTAGGCTACCATCTCGTTGCAACGATCCGGCTTCGTGGCCGCGCCACTTGACCGTCTCCCGGTCAGTGCTATCATCTTCGCGTTCCCCGGACCAAACACCAAGCCGTGACTTTCCGGCCCGGTCCGCAGGACATCCCAGCACGTGACCCCCGGATGCCGTGGTGCATCGGCGAGTACAGCCGTGCCTCTCCAGCATCCTGGGTCGCCGCCGCGCAGCCCATCCCGTGCAACCCCATCGAGGACTCGCTGGTGCCCATGAACGTCAATGAGCTGAAGAGCAAGAACATCAGCGAACTGGTCGAGATCGGTGGCGACCTGGAGGTCGCGGGTGCCGACGATATGGGCAAGGACGCCCTCGTCGAGCGGATCCTGCAGCGCCAGGTCGAGCGCGGCGGCCAGCAGTTCGCGGCGGGTGTCCTGGACGTGGTCGACGACGGCTTCGGGTTCATGCGTCGTCGGGGACTGATGCCCAGCCCGGACGATATCTACGTCAGCTCCACCCAGGTGCGCCGCTTCGGCCTGCGCGCCGGTGACCGGGTGTCGGGTGTCGGCCGCGCGCCCAAGGAAGGCGAGAAGTTCTGGGGCCTGCTACGGGTCGAGTCGGTCAACGGCGTCGATCCCGAGACCGCCAAGCGTCGTCCCCACTTCGATGCCCTGACGCCCATCCATCCCATCGAGCTCATCAACCTCGAGTCGGACCCCAAGAGCCTCAGCCAGCGGCTGGTCAACCTGGTCAACCCCATCGGCAAGGGCCAGCGAGCGCTCATCGTCAGCCCGCCGAAGGCTGGCAAGACGATGCTGCTCAAGAGCATCGCCAACGGCATCACCACCAACTACCCGGACATCCTGCTCATGGTGGCGCTCATCGGTGAGCGCCCGGAGGAGGTCACGGACATGCGTCGTTCCGTGAAGGGTGAGGTCATCAGCTCCACCTTCGACGAGCCCACTGAGAACCACACCCGGGTCGCCGAGATGGCGCTCGAGATCGCCAAGCGCCAGGTCGAGTCCGGACGTGACGTGGTCATCCTGCTGGACTCCATCACCCGCCTGTCGCGTGCCTACAACCTGGCGCTGCCCTCATCGGGCCGGACGCTCACGGGCGGTATCGACCCCATCGCGCTGTACCCCCCGAAGCGCTTCTTCGGCGCCGCCCGCAAGTTGGAAGAGGCTGGCTCGCTGACCATCATCGCGACCTGCCTCGTGGACACCGGCTCGCGCATGGATGACGTCATCTACGAGGAGTTCAAGGGCACCGGCAACTCGGAGCTCATCCTCGACCGGAAGCTGGCCGAGAAGCGCATCTTCCCGGCCATCGACATCCAGCGCTCGGGTACCCGGCGCGAGGAGTTGCTGCTGGACGAGCCGACGCTCAAGATGGTCTGGACCATGCGCCGGATGTTGGGCGCGGTGGGCACCAACGAGGGCATCGAGCTGCTGCTCAACCGACTGGCCAAGACCGAGACCAACGCCCAGTTCCTGGCCAGCCTGACCCGACAGGCGGTCGAGTCCTGATCACCCTCGTGGGCGTGCGCACCTGCGGCCAGCGCGCGCCTCGATCGACTTCTCAAGGACGGTGCCATGTTCCTTGACCGAGTCTCCCTGACCCTGGTCGCCGGCAACGGTGGTGACGGCTCCGCCTCATTCCGACGCGAGGCCCACGTCCCGGAGGGCGGTCCGGACGGCGGCGACGGCGGCCGCGGTGGCTCCGTGTACCTCGTCGTGGATGCGGGCCAGACGACATTCGGTGACTACCGCTTCAAGCACCACTTCCGGGCGACACCCGGTACCCCGGGGTCCGGGTCCCGGCGTCACGGCAAGGCCGGCACGGACCTGGACCTGACCATCCCGCCCGGCACGGTCGTGCTCGATGGCCTGACCGGGGACCTGGTCGCGGACCTCGTGGCACCCGGCCAGCGACTCCTGGCGGCACGCGCCGGACGCGGCGGCCTGGGAAACACCCATTTCGCGACATCGACCCACCAAGCCCCCAAGCATGCCCAGAAGGGCGAGCCGGGCGAGACCCGGACGCTGGTCCTGGAGCTGCGCCTCATCGCGGACGTGGGTCTCGTGGGTCTGCCGAACGCGGGCAAGAGCACCCTGCTCGCGGCACTCACCGCGGCCACGCCACGCATCGCCGACTACCCCTTCACGACCCTGGAGCCCAACCTGGGCGTCCTGGACCTGGAGGTGCGGGACCCGTCCGACCATCGACGGGTCACGATCGCGGACCTGCCGGGACTCATCGAGGGCGCCTCGGATGGCGCGGGGCTCGGCCATGCGTTCCTGCGCCACGTGGAGCGGACGCGGGTGCTGGTCCATGTCGTGGATGTCGCGGCGGCCAACCCCGAGCGTGATTTCCAGATCATCCGGGACGAGCTGGAGGCGCGCGACCCACGGCTCCTGGACAAGACGACCCTGGTCGTGGCCAACAAGCTGGATCTGCCGGGTGCCGCCGAGGCGCTCGAGGCGTTCGTCCGCGCCCGTACCGCGGATGGCCTGGATGTGGTCGCGGTGTCGGCCCAGGAAGCTACGGGCATCACGCAGCTGCTGGATGACCTTGCCCGGTTGCTGCCGGACGCGGCGGAGCTGTCGCGCCCCGGTGAGCCGGCGGGCGTCGTGGTCCATCGACCGGAGGGCGCCCAGTCGTCCTTCAGCATCGAGCGAGATACCGACGACGTGCTGCGGGTCCGCGGCCGGCGCATCGAGCGCATGGTCGCCCAGACCGACTTCGAGAACGAGGAGTCGGCCCAGCGATTCCAGCGCGAGCTGGGCAAGCTGGGAATCGAGCGTGCGCTGGTGCGTGCCGGTGTGACGACCGGGGACACCGTCCGCATCGGGCCCCACGAGCTGGAGTGGGGCGGCGACACGTGGGCCTGACCGGCGCCGCCAATGGCGGGCCGGGCACGCGTCGTCCGTGGGGCATCCTGGGCGGCACCTTCGATCCCATCCATCTGGGCCACCTCGCGGTCGCCGAGCAGACGCGCCAGGACCTGGGTCTTGCGGGCGTGCTGTTCATCCCCGCGGCGCAATCGCCACTCAAGCCGGAGCGGCCCGTGAGCCCCGATGCGCAGCGTGTGGCGATGGTGGAGCTGGCCATCGCTGGCAATGAGGGCTTCCGGGTGAGCCGCATGGAGTTCGACCGACCGGGTCCCAGTTACACCGTTGACACGCTCGTCGCGTTGCATGGCGCGGGCACCATCGCTGGCGATGGCATCCCCGATCCGGTGCTCATCCTGTCGGTGGAGACGCTGCCGGCGCTCGTGCACTGGCGCGATCCGGAGCGACTGCTCGACCTGTGCCGCGTGGCCATCGTGCCCCGTCGCGGCTACGAGAGCCCACAGCCGGGTTGGCTCGAGGCGCGCTTCCCGCGCCACGCCGACCGCTTCACGATGCTCGACGGACCCGACCTGGGTCCATCCGCCTCGGACATCCGGGCGCGCATCGCCGCTGGCCGCTCCATCAGGTACCTGGTGCCGGATGCGGTGGCCCGGTACATCGATACATACGGGCTGTATGGCGCAGACGGCCAAGTTGGGGGACGATGACCTCGTGACAGACGAGCAGCCACAGGACGAGACCGAGTTGCAGCCACTAGCGGCCGAACTACCGCAGCCGATCGGGGAAGCCGAGGTGCCCGCCGGCGCGGAGGTGCCCGCCGGCGCGGAGGTGCCCACGCCTGTGCGCCAGCGTGGTGGGTTGCCAGCCAGAGAGGGCCGACCACGGCGTGGTCGTGACCCACTCGACCCGTCCCTCCTCGATGCCGACGCCGTGCCCCAGGTAGACCCTGAGGCGCTCGCGCTCGCGCACCGCATCGTGGACCTGGCGGTGGACAAGAAGGCGTCGGAGATCGTGCTCATCGACATCCACGCGCTCACGAGCATCGCCGACTACCTCGTCATCTGCTCTGGCGGATCGGAGCGACAGCTGGGCGGCATCACGGGCGGCATCATCGAGGTCCTCAAGGACGAGGGCGTGCTGCCGTACGGCCGCGAGGGTGGTCCCTCGGCGCACTGGGCACTCATCGACTACGGCTCCGTCGTGGTCCACGTGATGGCCACCCCGGAACGCGACTTCTACCAGCTCGAGAAGCTCTGGTCTGACGCGCCGCTGCTGCTACACATCCAGTAGCCGCCACCCATCCGGGTATGGGGGAGGGGTACGATCGGCCCATAGGGTCTGGTGTGGAGCGGGGCATACGATCCACGTCCCTTCGGCCGGATGCACCGGTCGGGCCCAGAGGATCATCGCCTGCCATGTCCTGGCTCCGGGACGTCTGTCCGCAGTGCAGCACCCAGCTCATCGACTCAAGGTTCGATACCACGTTCCGCCTGCCCGACGGCGAGGAGCGCCTGCGGTTCGCCGTGCCCGCCTCGCTGTGCATGCGCTGTCACCAGCTGTACCTTGATCCGGACCTCATCGACCTGCTGGACATCCCGGACGGCCGATGTGTGTTCGCCATCGAGACCGACCGCGAGGTCCGCGAGCGAGTGGCCCAGGCAACCGGGTCCGTCTTCGACTGATGGCTACGTCCCGGGTCTGACCCGGATGACGTGCTCCGCGATCCACAGCTGCAGCCCCAGGCCGTCCAGGGCATCGTCCATGTGGACCGTGGCGCCCGTCAGGCTGATGCCCTTGCTGCGCAGGTCCAGCTCCAGGAGCGCGCTGAGCGCCTGCCCGAGCGCCGCCGCGGTCCAAGTCGCCGCCTGCTCCGCCAGCTTCTGTGCCCGGAATGGCTGGACCTTGAGTGCCTTCACCAGCTCCGCGTTCCGGGTGCCGGCGTCCAGGTGCTCGCGCACGATGATCAGCTCCCGTAGCCGTCGATGCATCTGGGAGACCAGCACCGGCAGTGGCGCGCCACCGGCCAACAGCCGCTCTGCAAGCCCAGCGGCCTCCCATGTGTTGCGGGCCGCGAGCGCATCCAGGAACGCCCACGTCGACCCCGGGATGGCCTCCGGCACCAGCTCCTCTATGTCGGCGCGGCTGATCTCTCCGCCAGGGCGGTAGAGGGCCAGCTTCTCCAGCTCGCCATTGGCCAGCTCCGAGCGACGCCGCCGGTCCACATCGCCTTCACGGACATAGGCGCCCACGCGCTGGGCCAGCGCCTGGGCGGCACCTGGGCCCAGCCGGAATCCCAGCTCCGCGGCACGCTGCGGCAGCCATGCCTCCATCCGCTCACGGGTGAGCGCGGGCAGCTCCCGCACCGTCCCGCCCACTGCGGCCACGGCGTCCCGCAGCACGCCTGACGCCGCAGGACCCTTGGCGTCCTGGCCGATGAGGTCCACGAAACACAGCCCATTGCCGGGTGCGACCGCGGTCAGCATGGCAAGGGTCCGCTCCCTGGCGGCCGACTCGCGCAGCAGCGCGCCCGGTTGGCGGACGACGACCAGCGTGCCGCCACCGAACATGGTGGGCGTCGCGAGTCGCATGCCGATGTCGTCCAGGAGCCGCGTCCGCCGCTTGCCGCTGGCACCCGACTCGGATTCGCCTGCGTCGTCATCCATGGACGCACGCCACGTCTCCAGCGGCGTCCCGTCTGCATCAGCCCAGGTCTGGGCCAGGTCGCGCGCCGCCCTGTCGATGCTCCAGGCATCGTCACCCCAGAGGTACGCGACGGGGTTCATCCGGAGGCCGCCGCGGCGGTGCTGGACCGTTCGGCGGCGTCACGACAGGCCGCCGCGGCCCATCGATGGCGCGCCACGTCGTCGGGAACGATCCCGGCCAGGTCGCAGATCTCAGCCTCCAGCTCGGCGGCGCGCTCGCGGCCGACCACCAGGAGCGGCAGCTGCTCCGGGTGGCGCCGGGTCCAGCGTGCGTACCGTTGGTCGAGCGACACCAGCCGTTGCTGGGCACGCTTGTCCGCATAGGCCACGAGGCGCTGCTCGATGGTCGTGGTCCCGACCCAGTCGGCATATGACATCTCGGTCAGGCGCCCGGCAGGGTGCGTGTCGACCGCCGGTGCCAGCTCCGCGAAGTCGCGCTCCACGAGCCATCGAGCACCCGCATGGCCGTGTCCCAGCGCCCGGAGCGGGTCACCGGACGGCAGCGCCTTGTCCAGGTCATGGAGCAACGCGGCGGTCTCCACCAGCTGCTGGTCCACCGGGTGGCCCGCGCGGATCGTGGCGAGTGCCAGGAATGAGGCCACGTCCGCCACGGCGCAGGCGTGACGACGCAGCCAGGTCTTGGGCGTGAGCGACAACAGGAGGGCGGCCGCGGCCGCGTGGGAAGGCACCATGGTCGACCCGATCGTAGCAAGCGGCGGGGCAGATGCCCACGGCCGTGGTGTCCGGAGGTGGCGGAGTGGGCGGTCTGGGTCTGGCTGGCACCGGTCGACCCCGCGGCGGATGCCGCGCGGGTGGCGCCGGGAGGGTCGCGAGGCGGGCCGCCGACAACGGGATGGCACACAGGAACCGAGTGCCCGCGAAGCCCGCACCGGCCACGCTCCCCACCGACCTGCTGCTGGTCGCCAGTGCGATGGGTCGTCCGCCACTGGTGGCCGATCGCAGGTCGTGTCCGTCAGTACTGACCTGGAGGTCGCCGTCCAGGTCCGTGCGCAGGACGCGGGCGCCGTGCTCGAGCAAGCGAGCCACGGTCTCCGGGGCCGGATGCCCATAGCTGTTGCCGGTGCCGGCGCTGATCATCGCGACGCGTGGCTGGAGCGCATCCAGCCACGGCGCAGAGGTC
>JBBQNA010000020.1:0-22881 GCA_038329515.1 Candidatus Limnocylindrales bacterium
CTCCAGCAAGCCCACGGCACTGAAGACACCCGGGGCGGGTGGCACGATCACCTCGCGGATGCCCAGCCCCGCGGCCATCTCGGCCGCGAACAGGGGGCCGTTGCCGCCGAACGCGACGATGGCGAACTCGCGCGGGTCGCGGCCGCGCTCCACGGTCACGGCCCGCACGGCGCGTGCCATCCGGGCACAACCCAGGAGGTACACGCCATACGCCGCCGCATGCAGCGACAGCTCCAGTGGGGCGGCCACTTGGTCCTTGATCGCCTGGCGGGCGAGGCCGGCATCCAGGCGCAGGCCGCTCGGCAGCCGCTCGTTGTGGAGATAGCCGAGGGTCACGTTGGCGTCCGTGAGCGTCGCCTCGGTGCCACCGTTGGCATAGGCCACCGGCCCTGGGACGGCGCCCGCGCTGCGAGGTCCGATGTGCAATTGGCCGGCGCTGTCGACACGGGCGATGCTGCCACCACCGGCGCCGATCTCGGCGATGTCGATGGCCGGCACCCGCAGCAGGAATCCCGAGCCCTTGTTCAGGCGACTGCCCTGCGACAGGCTGCCGCCGATCTCGAACTCACCGGCGCGCTGGATCTGGTAGTCCTCGACGACGGACGCCTTGGCGGTGGTGCCACCCATGTCCACGCTGATGGCGTTCGGGCGTCCGATGCGCCGCGCGAGCGCGGCAGCCGCGATGACGCCGGCCGCGGGACCGGACTCGATGACGTGGACCGGGCGTCGGCGACCCTCGCCGGCGGTCATCACGCCACCGTTGGACTGCATGATGAGCACAGGAGCGGTGACTCCCAGCTCGGCCAGGTCGCGCTCCAGCCTGCTCAGGTACTGCTCCATCACCGGCAGCACGTAGGCGTTGGTGACCGTGGTCGAGGTACGCTCGAACTCGCGTACCTCCGGCAGCAGCTCCGAGGAGAGGGTCAGGGCGACGTCCGGCGCCCGCTCTCGCACGATGGCCGCGACCGCCTGCTCGTGGGCACCATCCGCGTACGCATGGATGAGACTCACGGCGATGGACCGGACGCCCTCCCCGAGCAGTCGGTCGAGCGCCGCATGGACGCTGGTGATGTCCAGCGGGATGCGCTCTTCGCCCCGGTGATCAAGGCGCTCCGACACCGTCTGACGCCAGCGTCTGGGCACAAGCGGCGCCGGACGCTCGAAGTCCAGGTCGTACAGGCGCGCCAGCCGCAGGCGCCCGATCTCCAGCACGTCCCGGAAACCCTCGGTGGTGATGAGCCCGGTAGGCGCACCCCGGCGTTCCAGGATCGCATTCGTGGCCACGGTCGTGCCGTGGAGCACCTCGCCCAGTTGGGCGGCATTCGCACCGGCCGCGGCCAGCAGGTCCAAGGTGCCCGCCACGATGGCCGTGGCGTAGTCGTCCGTGGCCGAGAGCACCTTGCGTGTCAACGCGGCGCCGTCCGGGGTCACCAGCACCAGGTCCGTGAAGGTGCCTCCGACGTCGATACCCAGCCGGTAGCTCATCGGGTTCGTCGAGGGTCAGGGAGGAGGGACATCGGCTGACTACGGCCTCATCATTTGATCAAATATGTGAAGATCAGCGCGGCAGACGGTACAGTACCCGACGGCATCCCGTGGCGGTGCCTCGACATAGCCCACGATCGCAGTCCGGGCAGTGCCGGTCCGCATGGTGATGCGCTATTGTGCATACCGAACCATCGGCCTGTCTCACGATGAGCGGAAGGACGACGCGCATGCGCCTGGCTGCACTCGGCTTGCTGCACGAGACCAACACGTTCTCGGCCCATCCGACGGGGGTGGATGACTTCCCGCTGATGCCCGTCGGCGTCGCCCAGTCCAGCATCGTGGGCATCATCACGGGCGAGCAGGTGTGGAACGTGCACGCGGGCGCCAAGACCACGATGGCCGGATACCACGCCGCCGACGCCTGGCCGGGCGTGGACGTGGTACCCATCGCCTTCGCCACGGCTCCTCCGGCCGGCACCATCACCCGCGATGCATTCGAGACCATCTCCGGGGTGATCCTGGCAGGGCTGGCCGAGCAGGGCCCATTCGACGGCGTGCTCATGGCCCAGCACGGTACGTCGGTCACGGACGACTACCTCGACGCGGACGCGGAGCTCATCCGCCGGGTCCGCGCCGCAGTCGGCCCGCGGGTGCCCATCGGCGTCGTCCACGACACCCACGGCAACATCTCCGCCGCGCAGCTCGAGCCGGCCACGGTCACGCTCGCGTGGCAGACGAATCCCCATGTTGACTGCCGCGAGCAGGCGCTGGCCTGCGCGGACCTGGTCGTGCGCACCATCCGGGGTGAGATCCAGCCAGTGCAGGCGATCGAGAAGCCACCCCTGGCGCTCAACATCCTGTGCCAGGGCACGGCCATGGAACCGATGCTCACGTTCCTTGCGGCGGCGCGGTCCCTGGAGCGCGAGCCGGGGATGCTCTCGGCGGCCATCGGTGAGGGCTTCCCGTATGCCGACGTCCCCCACCTGGGCATGGCCTTCATCGCCATCTCGGACGGCGATCCGGTGCTCGCCAGGGCCGGCGCGAGGCGCCTCGCCAGACTGGCCTGGGAGATGCGTGCCCAGTGCGACGCGGTCGCCCCCACGCCGGACGAGGCCATCACCCAGGCGCTCGCGTCAACCGATCCGCGGCCAGTGGTGCTGCTGGACGTGGGCGACAACGTGGGCGCTGGCACGCCCGGCGATTCCACGGTGCTGCTGGAGACGCTCATGCGCCGTGGGGTGCCTTCGTTCCTGTGCACCATCTTCGACCCTGTGGCGGTGGCTGCGACCGCCACTATCGGCGCCCGGGTGGACGTGATGGTGGGCGCCAACACGGACCAGCTGCATGGCACGCCGGTGCGCATCCAGGGCGTGACCCGGGCCGTGGGGATGGACGCCTGGGAGGACCGCCGGGCGAGCGGCGGCTGGGTGGCCTTCGATGCCGGGCTATCGACGGTCGTGGACATCGATGGCGGCGGCACCCTGCTGCTGACCACCACGGCAGTGCCCGCCGCGGGTGCCGGACAGTACGCGGCCATGGGTGTCGATGCCGCCGACCAGCGCATCATCGTGTCCAAGGCCGTGTACTCCACGCGCGACGGCTATCCCATGGGGCAAGGTTTCATCCCGGTGGACACCCCCGGCCTGGCCGCCTCCAACCTGTCGCGCTTCACCTATCACCATCGGCGGGTGCCGATGCTGCCGTGGGAGCCCGACGCCACCTACGATCCGCAACCCTGACCGGAGTCGATCCATGCGTTTCGCCATCCTGGGCATCTGCCACGAGACCAACACGTTCTCCAACGTGCCCACCGACTACGGTCAGTTCGAGGCGTCGGGCATCGACCGGGGCGAGGACATCGTGCGTCGCTACCGCGACTCCAACTTCCACATCGCGGGCTACCTCCAGGGGGCCGCGGAGCTGGGCTTCGAGGCGGTGCCCCTCACGTTCGCGCAGACCGGCCCCATCGGGACCATCACGCGTGACGCCTACGACCGGCTGACGACAGAGATGTTCGGCCAGCTGCGCGACCAGGGGCCCTGGGATGGGGTGCTCATCGCAAACCATGGCGCGGCCGTGTCGGAGGAGTACCCGGACATGGACGGCGCCTTCTCGCGCCAGGTGCGCGACATCGTCGGCCCGGACGTGCCCATCGGCATCTGCCTGGACATGCACGCGAACGTGTCCGCGGAGGTCGTGGATGCCACGGACGCGTGCCTTGTCTGGCGCACCAATCCCCACCTCGATCCCCGTCAGCGGGGCCGCAAGACCGCGGAGCTCATCTACCGCACGGCACTGGGCGAGATACGCCCTCGCCAGGCCATCGCCACGCCGCCACTCGTCGTCAACATCGTGCGCCAGTTCACGGGCGAGGAGCCCATGCGCACCATCGTCGCCGACTGCCTCGAGGCCAACGAACGACCGGGCATCCTGGACACCAGCGTCGCCGAGGGGTATCCCTACGCAGACGTGCCCCAGATGGGCATGGCCTGGATCGCCATCGCCGATGGGGACCAGGCGGCCGCCGAGGATGCCGTTCGCTGGATGGCGACGCGCGCCTGGGAGCATCGCGAGGCGCTCAACCGGCCCGTGCCGGGCATCCGGGAGGCGCTCGACATGGCGGTCGCCCGCTATCGCGGCCCACGCGAGGCCGGCGATGTCGATCCCGTCGCGACCGATGGCTCGCCCCTGGAAGCACCCGCCGCGGACACCGGCGACGGCCTCGCACCCAAGCGCGGTCCGATCGTGCTCATGGACGTGGGCGACAACATCGGCGGTGGCTCCTCCGCGGACTCCACCCATATCCTGGCCGAGGCACAGGCGCTGGGCATCACGTCCTTCCTCCAGACCCTGTACGACCCGGAGTCGGTGGCAGCCTGCATCGCGGCCGGCGTGGGAGCCCAGGTGACGCTCGCCGTGGGTGCCAAGACCGATGACCGGCACGGCCGGCCGGTGACCGTCACGGGCACGGTCCGGATCATCGTCGACGGCACGTGGGAGGACCCCGGACCGACCCATGGCGGCTACCGCTTCTATGACTCGGGACCCGCCGTCCGCCTCGATACCACCGACGGCCACACGCTGCTGCTGACGACCCGCCGGCAGGGCAATGTGTCGCGCTACCAGATGTACAGTGCGGGCATCCTGCCCGAGACCTACCGCATCATCGTCGCCAAGGGCGTGGTCTCGCCGCGACCGGCATACCAGCCCATCGCGGGCGAGGTCATCCTGGTCAACACGCCCGGCGTGACCTCCGCCGACCTCTCCACGTTCACATATCATGGCCGCCGCACGCCGCTGTACCCGTTCGAGCCGGAAGCGTCGTACCAGCCCTGAGCCTCGGGCACGTCGGAGCACGCCATCGGGCGTCGCGCCGCACCCGAACCGCAGCGGCTGGAGTCCTGTCGGGGGGACCGGGGCACCGGACGGAAGGGCGAGGGAGAGCGGACGGATGGCAGTGGTCAAGAAACGTGCCGCGGCGCCCAAGAGCACCCGCAGTCGCAGCATCTACGACGTCGCGGTCCTCCAGAAAGCCCTCGACCTGCTGGAAGTGCTCGCGGAACGGCCGGACCTGGGCCTCAGCGAGCTGAGCGAGCTGACGGGTGCCAGCAAGGCTTCGACGTACCGGATGTTGTCCACGCTCGAGAGCCGGGGTTTCGTGGCCAAGGATGGCGAGACCCGCAAGTACGCGCCGGGTGTGGCGCTCATCGCGCTCAGCTGCGCCGTGGTCGCGCGCATCGACCTGGTGAAGGCCGCCCGGCCCCACATCGAGGCGCTCCAGCGCGCCTTCGACGAGACCGTCAACGTGGGCACCCTCGCCGATGGGCAGGTGCTGTACATCGACATCATCGAGAGTGCCCAGGGACTCCGGATGGCAGCCCGGGTGGGTGCCCGGGATGCACTCCACAGCACCGCCCTGGGCAAGGCGATGCTGTCCGCGATGCCTGCCAGCGAGGCCCGCGAGCTGCTCAGCGGTTACAAGCGGCTGACGGCGACGCCTCGGACCATCACCACCCTGGACGCGCTCATGGACGAGTTGGCACGCATCGCGACCCGCGGCTTTGCGGTCGACGACGAGGAGAACGAGATCGGCGCCCGCTGCATCGGCGCACCCATCCGCGACGGCTCCGGCAGGGTCACGGGTGCCATCAGCATCTCGGGTCCCACGTCACGCATCACGGAAGACATGGTGAGTGTCATCGGCGCCCGTCTTGCTGCGGCCGCCGCGAGCATCGAGGAAGAGCTCGGCGTCACCAGGCGGCTGACCGCGGACGCCCCCTAGCCGGATGGATACCGAAGCGTCCGCGCGACCTCGGGTGCGCGTCCTGTTCCTGGGTTCCCGGACCGCGCCCAGCTGGGCCCCCTGGGGCCGCGACATCATGGCCGCGGTCGGTCGATCGCATGACATCTCGATCGTCGACCCCGACCAGCCGATGGTCGACCAGGTCGCCGATGCCACGGTCGATGTCATCGTGGACAACCTGATGCAGGCGTCACCGGCCCTTGCCGAGGCCGCGGCGGGGCATGTACGACTGTGGCAGCTGGGCTCCGTGGGCTACGACAAGATCGATGTCGCGTCGCTCGGCCGTCATGGCGTGCCGGTCGCGAACTGCCCCGGGTCGTCCAGCGCGAGGGGCCTTGCCGAGCACGCCCTGACGCTCGCGATGCTGGTGTTGCGCCGGTTCGACGAGCTCCAGGCCGCGGTCGCGGCATCCACCCTGGTAGCGCCCAGCGGCCGCCAGCTGGTCGGTCGAACGCTGTTGCTCATCGGCTTTGGGGCGAGCGCCCGGGCACTGGCCAGGCGCGCGAATGCGATGGGCATGCGAGTGGTGGCCGTCCAGCGGCGGGGTGCCGACCCCGTGCTCCAGCAGCACTACGGTCTCGACCGCCTGGCCGGTATGGACGCGCTCGATGAGCTCCTGGGTCAGACAGATGTAGTGTCGTTACACATCCCGTACGAGGCGGCGACGCGCCACATCCTGGACCGGCGACGGCTATGGCTGCTGCGGCCGGGCTCGGTGGTCGTGAACGTGGCCCGCGGCGGACTCATCGACGAGGTGGCCCTGGCCGATGCCATCCGTGCAGGCCGCATCTCGGGCGCGGGCCTGGACGTGGTGGAAGGTGAACCAGCCGGCCCCGGTCATCCGATGTGGCACATGGACCGGGTCATCCTCACGCCCCACATCGCGGGCGCCACCGAAGCGACGTCTCGGCGCCGCGCGCGCTTCGCGGCCCACAACATCAGCCGTGTCGCCGCGGGCCTCGCGCCGCTCTGCCTGATCCCCGCCCGGGGCTGAGGGCCCATCTGGGCGACCTGTCCTTAGGACAGCTTCGAGACCTGGACCGTGGCATCGGGCCGGCGGAGGACATCGTCCAGCAGACGAGTCCCGATGCCCGGCTCGGTCGGCGGCAGGATGGCGCCATCCTCGATGATCACCGAATGAGGCACGACGTCCCGGTACCACGTCCGGATATAGGCCCGGACCGTCTCCTGGTACGTGGCGTTCGGCGCCGCGAGCGCGAGATGGACACCCGCCAGGAGCGTGAACGGCCCGGTGCAGTCGTGCATCGTCACCGGAAGCCCGAACGTGTCTGCGAGGGCGCCGATCTTGTGCGATTCGGTGATGCCGCCGGTCCAGGTCGGGTCGAGCATGACGATGTCCGCCGCACCGCGCTGGAGCAGCGGCAGGTATTGGTGACGGGTCACGAGGTACTCGCTGACGAGCACAGGTATGGTCGTCTGGTCGCGGAGGCTGGCGATGGCACCGATGTCGTGGGCGAGGAGCATGTCCTCCAGCCACTCGATGTCGTACTCCTCCAGCGCCCGGGCGATCTTGACCGCAGCGGGCAGCCGCCAGAAGCCGTGTCCCTCGATCATGATGCGCATCCGCGACCCCACCGCCTCCCGGATGCGGCGGACAGGCGTGAGGCCCTCCTCCAGTTCCGCGGCCGTGATGGACAGGCCTTCGTTGCGCAGGCCGACGTCATCGAAGGGCCAGATCTTCATGCCCGTGATGCCTTCGGCAAGCAGCTCGTGCGCGAGCGCCTCCGGTTCGTTGTGCCACGCCCAGAGGTCTTCCAGAACACCCGGCCGGCCATGCGCCTCGAGAGGCGGTCGACCGTACGCAGGCCCGCCGCAGGTGTTGTAGATGGGCACCCGGTCGCGCGACGCGCCGCCCAGCAACTGGTAGATGGGCTTGCCCACCGACTGGCCCAGGATGTCCCAGAGCGCCACGTCGATGGCCGAGATGGCCCGCACCTCGATGCCCTGGCCCCCGAACCGCGCTGCGTCCCGGTCGTAGAGCATCGTCCAGATGCGCTGGATCTCCAGCGGGTCGCGGCCCAGGAGCTTGGGCGCCGCACGGCCATGGATATAGCCCGCGATCCCCTCCGCCATCATGAACGTGTCACCCGTGCCGATGATCCCCTCGTCGGTGTGCACCCGCACATACAGCACGAACGGGGTGTCCCCGAGATGGACCGTCTCGATGCCGGTGATCTTCATCGGGCGTGCGGTCGTCGGGCTAGCTGACCGCGACCAGAGCATCCCCGGCGGCGACGAGGGTCCGCTCGATGTCCGCATCCTCGTGGGCCGCGGACAGGAACCAGGTGCCCCGGCCCGTCACCCGGACGCCACGGTCCTGGAGGGCGATGAGGAAGCGCCGCTGGCGAGCCAGGTCGGAAGCGGCGTAGGCCCGATAGTCGTGGAACGGACCAACACCGAAGGTGGTGTTGAAGGCGGTCCCCAGGCCCTGGACCCACAGGTCGACGCCCAGCCGGTCGGCGTGGCTTCGCAGGCCGTCCATGAGCCGTTCGCCCATGCGCTCGATGCGCCCGTACACGGCGCCACCATCCGCAGCCAGCTCCGCGAGGGTGGCATTGGCGGCGGCGACACTCGACACGTTCGCGTTGTAGGTGCCCCCATGGAGCACATTGCCGGCAGTCAGCAGCATCAGGTCGCGTCGGCCGGCCAGGGCCGCGATGGGAAAGCCGCTGCCCATGGCCTTGGCGAAGGTAGCCAGGTCGGGCGTGATGCCCAGACGCGCCTGGGCGCCCCCGAAGCCCACCCGGAAGCCGGTGATGACCTCATCGAAGATGAGCAGGCTGCCATTGGCCGTGGTCAGGGCACGCGCCGCCTCCAGGAACCCGGGCTCGGCCGGGATGACACACGTGTTGCACAGGATGGGCTCGCAGATGAGCGCCGCGATACGCTCGCTGCCAGGACCGGTCAGGGCGCGTTCGAGCACGGCCAGGTCGTTCCAGGGCAGCACCAGCACCTCGTCCACGGACGAGGCCACCTGGCCCGCGCTGGGCAACCAGGGCGTCGGTGCATCCGCGGGGCCCGCGAGCGAGAGCGGTGGCTGGGTGCTCACGAGGATGGGGTCGAGCCAGCCGTGATAGTGGCCCTCGAACTTGGCGATGAGCGGGCGACCAGTGGCGGCTCGAGCCAGCCGGAGCGCAGCCTGGACCATCTCGGTACCAGAGCTGCCGAAGCGCACCAGCTCGGCACACGGGACCGCATCCCGGAACCGCTCCGCCAGCTCGACCTCTTGCTCGGTCTGCCCTGCCACCAGCTGGCCCCGCCCGAGCTGCTCGCCGACCGCGGCCACGACCGCCTCCGGAGCGTGGCCCAGGATGGAGGGCCCCATGCCCAACACGTAGTCCACGTAGTCGTTGCCGTCGACGTCCACGAGGTGAGCGCCCTGGGCACGATCGAAGAACAGCGGGCCAGGATCGCCACCCAGCCGGAAGTTGCTGCTGACCCCGCCCGCAAGCGACCCCTGGGCACGTGCGTACATCTCGACCGATCGCGCATACCGGTGCGTCCGATCCGGCGCGGCCACCTCGGGGTGGGACTGGATGCGGTCAGCTTGCTGGGTCATGCGTCACGTCGCCTTTGGGATACGATCCGCCGCGTCATGCCGGGGCAAGGACGGACGAGGGTGGGTCGGTCGAGTTCGCATTATGGTCCGCCGGTTCACTGATCGCAAACCTGTTGCGGGTGGGTCAAGGTGCCCCGCGAACGGTCGGTGCCGGGCCGACTGTTGCCGCCCAGGCGGTTGCCGGGCCGACTGTTGCCGGGCCGACTGTTGGCGCCCAGGCGGTAGCCGGGCCGACTGTTGGCGCCCAGGCGGTAGCCGGGCCGACTGTTGCCGGGCCGACCGATGACACCACGGCATGACTGGACCGCGTGGCGGGCAAGTGGACCCCGACATGGCCCCCGCTGAGCCGCACCCCGTCTTTGTTGGTCGGCTCATGCCACCACGGCCTGGCCGTTCCCGTCCCCGTCCCCGTCCCCGTCCCTGAGGGCCGGATGATCATCTGGGACGCGAACGGGCGGAGAAGGAGCGGCACGTCGGTCGCACGGACCTTCAGAGTGGCCTTCCCCCGACATCCTGCATCCAGCCTGCATCGGTCTGACGGTGGAGTGGCCTCGGGAGGCCTGGATGGTCACGCGGAGCCCGTTCCTCCGCCGGTTGGATCATCTGGGACTCAAGGGTCCGACGACCTCGATCGACACCGCCGCATCCGCGACCGGGACCACTTCGACCGCGCCTGGTCGATGCCGCCGTCGATGCCGCCGTCGACCCGCCGTCGATGCCGCCGTCGACCCGCCGTCGACCCGCCGTCGACCCGCCGGTGAGTCCCCGGGCACCCAACCCGGGCGGCTAGCCCTGGATCGCCCCGACCGGATCTGGCTGCGTCATGGAGCGACCCTTCGAGGTAGCAGGCCGGACGGCGACCGCGGGCCGGGTCTCTTCATGGGCGGACGCCCGCAGCACCTTGAGGATGCGCGTCGCGGCTTGCTCCGTGTGGGCACGACTGCGGGCCTGGGCGGCGCGCGCGTCACGCGCCTCGACCGCCTCCAGGATGGGTCGGTGGGCCGTGATGGCCAGCTCCAGCGGCTCCCACGCACGATAGATGAGCGGGATGGCACGCCGGGTGCTCTCCCACAGCTCGATGATCCGCCGGACCCGGTCCGGTCGCCCGCCCGCGATGTACAGCGCCCGATGGAACTCCTGGTCATGACCCACGAGCGCCTCACGATCACCGCGCGCGGCATCCTCCTCCATCAGCCGGAACTTGTCCCGGATGGTCGCCAGGGACTCCTCGGTCAGGTTGAGCACCCCGTCACGCGCCGCAAGCCCCTCGAGTGCCGCACGCACGGCGTATGCCTCCTCGACGTCCTCCACGGACAGGGCCGCGACCGTCGCGCCATGGTGTGCCCGGAACGTGACCAGTCGCTCGGCCTCCAGGGCGCGGAGCGCCTCGCGGACAGGCATCACGCTCATGCCCAGCCGGCCCGCGAGAGCGTTCAGGCGCAGGGGCGTGCCGGGCGGCAGCTGGCCCGAGATGATGAGCGCCCGCAGCGAGGACGTGGCGCCGTCAGTCAGGGTCTCCCGGGGCTGAGGAGCCAGATCCACTTCGTCGATGAGCGCCCGCTGTGACCGTGTCATGACCACCGCCTGCATGCGCCGATGGCCGGCAGCCGTGAGCCGGCCGGGCTGGGTCGCCGCGATCGCGGGTCAGGGACCCGCTCGAGGCGATGATACCGGGCCGCATGACGGACAACGTGGGTCATCTAACGTGTCCCGGCTCAGGCAGGCGCGGCTCACCTAGGCGCGGCTGACCTCACGACCGATGGCGTAGCGCTGGAGCGCCGCTTGGTCGAGCGTCACGCCCAGACCGGATGCCGTCGGCGCATCCAGCCAGCCACCCGACGGCTGCAACGGGTCCTGCAGCAATCGATACAGGACATCGATCTCCTGGCGCGGATCGGTCGCCTCCACGGCCATCACGCCCGGGAACGCCGCGGCGAGCTGGATGTGGACCTCGGGAAAGATGTGGGGCAGGATCGGGATGCTGGCGGTCGCGGCCATGGCGCACACCTTGAGCGCCTCGCTCAACCCGCCGGTGGTCGTGGCGTCCACGCGCAGATACTCGGGGGTCGCCCCTTCCAGCAGGTCACGGTACGCGTAGCGTCCGGTGGTGTCCTCGCCCAGGGCGAGCGAGATCCCCGTCCGCTCACGCAGCTGGACCGCCACCTTCGTCAGCTCCGCGGGATACGGATCCTCGATGAACGCGATGCCCAGGTCGCCCCAGCCCCGGACGGTCGGCAGCACCTCTGCGAGGGTCCGCCACGCCCAGTGGGCGTCATACGCCAACAGGCTCGGGCTGCCGGCGATGGCATCCGCGCAGACCTGCAACCGGAGGGTGTCGTCCTCCAGCGGGCCTGCGGCGATCTTGATCCACTGGTACCCGTCGGTGACGTAGTCCGCGATCTCGGTCCCCAGGGACTCGCTCGACCGACCCGACCGGGGATAGCCGCCCGCGATGCTGACCGCCACCCGGTCACGATAGCCCCCGAACATCTGCCACAGGGGCAGTCCCGCCGCCTGGCCCTTGATATCCCACAGCGCGATGTCGACAGCGCTCAGGGCGCGCATGAACACGCCCCGCTGGCCGATGGTCAGGTTGCGGTCGTACATCGTCTGCCACAGGCGCTCGCTGTTTCGCGGGTCTGCGCCCAGGAGCAGGGGCGCCAGGTTGCGGTTGACGATGGGCGCGACCGGTCCGTTGCGGGTCATGCCGAAGCCGACACCCGTGAGGCCCTCGTCGGTCACGACCTCGACCACGATGTACTCGCGGGCATCGAAGCGCAGCTCGCCCATGACGATGGGCGTCGTCAGCGGGATGCTGCAGGTGGTGGCTCGGACCTCGGTGATGATCATCGTCCGACCACCGATGCGTCCGGTACCTGGATCTCCTCGTCGGCGCGATCCTCATTGGGACTCACGCCGGCCAGGAACCGGAGGCCGTCGGTGCCCGCGGTGATCTGGTGGATGACACCGGGCGGGGCATACAGCAGGTCGCCGGGCACGGCCGTCAGGTCATCCTCGCCGATGATGAAGCGACCCGATCCCCACAGGACATGGAAGAACTCGCCGGCGCCCGGATGGTAGTGCGGGATGGTCGCGAAGCCCGGCTCGAAACCCAGCTGGACGATGCGCAGGCTGGCGGATGCCAGCAGCTTGAGACGCACGAACGAGGCATCGCCGGCGCTCGGGTCGAACTCCACGTGGACGCGACTCGCGTTGATGGCGTCAGCGTCTGCGACGTAGGGCATGCATGTCTCCTCGGATGTGATATTTGATAGGGTAGCCGGGTCTGCGGCGGTCGGTGGAGGTGCTCGGTCGTGACTCGTTCCCATCCGAACGTGCTCGTCGCGGGGTTCTCGCACGAGCTCAACAGTTTCATCCCGGGCGTCTCGACCGCCGAGGTGCTCGCGGTCGCCGGGCCCACGGTGGTCGGTGCCGACCTGTTCGGACCCAGCGTGGGCATCGACCTGGAGCTGCATGCCGTCGCCGCGGTCGCGGCGGAACTGGGGGTCACGCTCCTGCCGTCCATCTACATGTGGGGTGGCGTGGGGCCCGTCATCGAGGACAGCGTCTACGACCGATTGCGGCAGCGCATCCTCCACGACGCGCAGTTGGAGCGAGAACGGCTCGATGGCGTCCTGCTGTGTCTCCATGGGGCCATGGCCACCCAGTCCGTGGACGACACGGAGGGCGACATCCTCGCGGCGGTACGGGCCATCGTCGGTCCGGACGTCCCCATCGTGGCCACGTTCGACATGCACACCCATGGCACCGCCCGGATGGCCGCGTCGGCTGATGCGCTCATCGGCTATCGGACGTGCCCGCACACCGATTACTTCGCCACGGGCGCGCGAGCGATGCGCCTCCTGGCTCGGGCCATGGCGGGAGAGGTGCGGCCCACGGTATCGATGCGCAAGCTGCGCATGACGGCATCCGCCGAGCACCATGACACGAACCATGGGCCCATGGTGGAGGTCCAGGCGCTCGCTCGGGAGCTGGAAGGGACGCCTGGCATCCTGGACGTGACGGTGTTCGCGACCCAACCCTGGATGGACGTGCCGGAGCTGGGCTGGAGCGTCATGGTCACGACGGACGGGCAGGCCGCACTCGGTCAGGCCACCGCGGATCGACTCGGGCGTGCCATCTGGGCTCGCCGCGAGGCCTTCCGGGTGCCCAAGGTCCCCCTGCATGCAGCGATCGAACGCGCCAGGGCCAGCAGCGGTATCCCGGTCGTGCTCTCCGACAGCGCCGACACCACCACGGGTGGTGGCAACGGTGATGGCAACCTGCTGCTGGCCGCGCTGCTGCGTGACCCACGCCCGGATGACTCGGTCGCCCTCGCGCTGACGGATGCGGCGGCCGTGGACGAGTGCATGGCGGCCGGCATCGGCGCCGAGGTCACGCTCCAGGTCGGTGGCTCGTTGACGCCTGACTTCTTCTCACCCATCACACTCACGGGCCGTGTCATCACGCTCGCCGACGGCCACTACGACAGCGAGCTGCCGGTCAAGCCTCGGGATGTCGGCGGCATCGCGGTCGTGGCCCATGGCGGTATCCAAGTGGTGCTCACGCGCGAGAAGGCGTCCCAGCTCGACGCCAGCATCTATCGCCGTGCCGGCATCTGGCCGGAACGGGTGCGCATCCTCCAGGCGAAGTCCGCCGGTGGCTTTCGTGCCGCATTCGACCGGTTCTCCGCGGACACCATGTACCTGGACACCCCCGGCCCGTGTGACAGCGACCTGACCCGGCTGCCGTTCGAGCGTATCGACCGACCCCTGTGGCCGTTCGACGCCGACCTCGACGAACCATGGGCGGGGGCTGGCCCCGACCCGGCATGAGGTCGTGGACCGGACGGTCCGGGCCGCGCGCTCTGCGATATGCTGGTTCACCATGTGAACCCGAGGGAGGAAGAGGAGGACCGATGCGACTCGCCGCGATGGGCATCCTGCACGAGACGAACACCTTCTCGCCCAACCCCACGGACGACGACGCATTCGAGCACAGCACCATCGGTGGCGGTCCGGGCGTGCTCCTCGGCGAGCAGGTGTGGGACGTCTACGGCCACACCGGCAACACGGTCGCTGGCTTCCGTGACGCAGCCTCGCTGCCGGGCCTCGAGGTCGTGCCTATCGCATTCGCGTCGACACATCCTGGCGGCACCTTCCCGGCAGCGACCTTCGAGCGCATCGCGACCGGTCAGCTGGAACGGCTGGCAGCAGCAGGACCGTTCGATGGCGTGCTCCTGGCGCAGCACGGGGCGATGGTCGTTGAGGGGTTCCCGGACGCGGATGCGGAGTTCATCCGGCGGGTGCGCGGCGTCGTCGGCTCCAGCGTGCCGATCGGCAATGTCATGGACACCCACGGCAACGTGTCCCCGGCACAGGTACATGGCGCGGACCTGACGCTGCTGTGGCAGACCAACCCCCACGTGGATTGCCGCGATCGGGGACTGGCCGTGGCCAGGCTCGTGGCACAGGCGGTACGGGGCGAGATCCAGCCGGTCCAGGCCATCGTCAACCCGCCCCTCGCCGCCAACATCCTGGCCCAGAACACAGCCGACGAACCCATGCGCGGTCTGCTTGCCCAAGCCAGGTCGCTCATCGAGACGACGCCTGGCCTTCTCGACATCAGCATCGGCGAGGGGTTCCCGTACGCGGACGTCCCCACCATGGGTATGGCCGTGGTCGCCGTCGCGGATGGGGACCCGGCCATCGCACAGCGGGCAGCCGAGACCATCGCGGGCGCCATCTGGGAGCAGCGCCACGCATTCGACCCGCGGGGCGTGCCGGTGGCAGAGGCCGTGCTGCTGGAGCGGGGCGACACGCACGGCCCGGTCGTGCTGCTGGACGTGGGCGACAACATGGGCGCAGGCACCCCCGGCGACTCCACCTTCATCCTGGAAGGCCTGCTGGCGGCGCGCCGGACGGGCTTCCTGCTGACGGTCCACGATCCGGCGGCGGTCGTCACCTGCGTGGCGGCGGGCGTGAGCGCCCAGGTGACGCTGTCCGTGGGTGGCAAGTTCGACGGCCTCCACGGCACGCCGCAGATCGTCACGGGTCGCGTGCGGATCCTGTCCGACGGCCATTTCCAGGCATACGGCATCGTGCACGGCGGGCACAAGGCGTTCGACGGCGGCATCACGGCCGTCGTGGATACGGCAGGGGGCAGCACGCTCGTGCTCACGTCCCTGCCGGTGATGACCATGAGCCTCGACCAGCACTATTCCCTGGGCATCGACCCGGTGCGCTACGACCTGGTCGTGGCCAAGGGCGTCATGTCGCCCCAGCCAGCGTACGGACCCATCGCGTCACGCCTGGTGTATGTCGACACGCCCGGCATCTCGACCGCCGACCCGCGACGCCTGGGCCACCAGCACCGCCGCCGGCCGATGTTCCCGTTCGAGCAGGACACCCAGTGGTCAGTGACGACCCGGTGACGCCGGACGTCGTCGACCTGCCCGCCGGGATCCTGGAGCTCACCCAGGCGATCGACGTCGGCGAAGCCAGCCGGTGTCCGCTGCCCGGCCGCTGGTGCTGGTGGGCGGCTTGAAGCACGAGCTCAACAGCTTCGCGCGGGACACCATCTCATTCGCCGACGTGGCGCGCGCCGGCTACTTCGCGGAGGGCGACGCGATCTTCGACGCGCCGCCCGCGCAGCGACCGGAGCTGGCCGCCATCAACTCCGCCGGCGGCTTCCGGTTCCGCTATGAGCCCATCGCCGCGACCACGGCCTGGGATGCCGACCAGCCGACGGTGTCGACAGGTGACTTGGTCGAGATCGACGGCTGAGCGGCACACGACTGGTACCTCTGCGGCGTCCGCGAAACCGTATCATTGATCACATGGAGCCGGAAACGGAGTCATGCGCGAGCCGTCGGATCGTTGACATCGACCCGGTCGGAGCCTAACGTGCGCCACTAGGCGAACCACTGTATCGCAGCGCGATCAGGGCAAGCCGGGCACACGGCCGATGGTGCGAGCAGGCCGATCGGACTGACGCACACCGTGGAGGAGGACAGATGGATAGTTCGTTCGGTCACAGGCGCGTCGGCGCGAAGCGAGGTCGGGCGGCGATCGCCCTGCTCGCCGCTGCACTGGTCGTCGGCTCATCGGCTGGCGCAGTGCTTGCCCAGGATCCCCCCACCACCATCGAGAACATCAAGGTCGCCGGCGCAGGACCGGTCCTGACGCTCGATGTGACCAAGTCCGGCGACCTCGTGTCGGTGAACACCATCATCCTGACCCAGGGTTCCCTGGTCCGACATGACGCCACTGGCGTGCCGCAGCTGGAGATGGCGGAGTCGATCACCACTTCCGAGGACGGCTTGGCCGTCACCATCAAGCTCAAGCCCGGCCTGCTGTACTCCGATGGCACCCCGGTCACGTCGGCCGACATCAAGGTCGCCGTTGATCGTCAGATCGTCGATGCGACGAGCAACAAGATCTTCGTCAACAGCGTCGAGTCGGCTGAGGTCATCGATGACCTGACCGCGCAGCTCAACCTCAAGTACCCCGACCCGGACCTGTGGAACGGGCTGTCCGCCCGCGCCATCGCGCTCAACCCCGCGGAGCAGGTCCTCAACGACCCGGACTACTTCACTCATCCCGTGAGCGCGGGGCCCTACATGGTCACCGAGTTCACGCCCAACTCGACCATCCACCTTGCGGCGAACCCGAACTACGTCGGCGGGCCGATGGTCGTCCAGGGCATCGACATCGTGTATGTCCCTGACCTGAGCTCCAAGGTCCTCCAGCTCGCCACCGGCGCGCTCGACTTCGCGTGGGACCTGCCCATCGCCGCCAAGGACAGCTTCCCGCCGGAAGTCAAGCAGTTCGTCGTCAACGTCGGCGGCGCCAACACCCTCTACCTCCAGATGGATCCCGAGGGCAAGGCCGGCGACAAGTTCTCCGATCCGCGCGTCCGCCAGGCCATGTCCCTGGCCATCGACCGCCAGGCCATCGCCGACAAGGCGTTCCTGGGCCTGGTCTCCCCGCTGACTTCGTTCTGGTATGACTGCGGTCCGGAGCTGTGCCCCCCGGGCATGCTGCCGAACGGTGGTGTCCAGGACATCGAGGCCGCCAAGGCCCTCATGGCCGAGGCCGGCGTGACCTCCATCGATGCCGAGATGCTGGTCAGCAGCACCCGCGGCGGCTGGAAGGAAGCGGCGACCCTCGTCGCGGCCGACCTCGCCAAGATCGGCGTCAACCTCACCGTCAGCCCCGTGGACGAGGCGACCTGGAACGGCGCCACGGCCAATGACAACTTCGAGGCCATCTACAACGGTGGTGCCTCGAGCCCCCAGATCACCATGAGCAGCTGGATCGGGGACGGGTTCTCCGCCATCCACTCCGGCTACACCAAGATCGCGGACCACGACAAGGTCGTGGCGCTCATCGACCAGATGGCCCAGGAGCTGGACCCGGTCAAGCGCCTTGCCCTCATGACCCAGGTCCAGGAGTTCGCCCGCGAGACCATGCCCATGATCCCGATCGTCGACCGGATCGGCCTGGATGGCACCCGGCTGCCGGACGGTGTCCTGAGCGTCGCGCAGCTGACGCCTGGCTACATGATCCTCCAGACCCAGGCCGAGCAGGCTGCCGGCAAGGCTGCCGGGCAGCCCTAGCGCCTCCTGTCCATCCCGACCGTAGTGAACCAGGACCCACGGTCCAGGTGACCCGAGTCCTGTCCGGCGAGCCGCGATGATCTACCGCGTCGCGGCTCGCTCGCCCCTGTTACGCATCCTGGGGCGGTCCCTGTTCGTGGCCGTCGCGGTGATGCTCGTCGCCTTCAGCCTCATGCGGCTCGCTCCCGGTGACCCGGTGGTGGTCCTCCTGGGCGACAACGCGACGGACGAGAGCATCGCTCTCATGCGCACGCAGCTGGGCCTGAACGGTAGCTACCCTGAGCAGCTGGCCACATACCTCGGTGGCCTGGCCCGTGGGGACATGGGCAAGTCGGTGGTCTTCGGTGTCTCCGTGTCGCGGCTCATCGGCCAGGCCCTGCCCGTGACCCTCCAGCTGATGCTCGTCTCGATCACCATGACGGTGCTGTTCGCGATCCCCATCTCGGTCTATGTGGCGCTCCATCCGCGCGGTCGAGTCGCCTCCCTGTTCCTGATCGGATCATCGTTCTTCGTGTCCATGCCAGCCTTCTTCATCGGGCTCCTGGCGCTGCTCATCGCGGCCGTGTGGCTCAAGATCGCGCCGGTCGCAGGCATGGTCGGCAATCTGCCCCAGGCGATCTCCTACCTGTGGCTCCCCTCGCTCGTCATCTCCCTGTCACTGGTGCCCATCCTGGCGCGCGTCCTCGCAGCCTCGATCGCGAGCACCATCCGGGAGGAGTTCGTGGAAGTCGCCATCGTGCGTGGCGTGCGTGGCCGCACGTTCGCCTGGCGCTACCTGCTGCGGCCGTCCATCGCACCCACGCTCAGCCTGCTGAGCTACATCGTGGGCACCCTGTTCGCGTCCGCCGTGGTCGTGGAGCTGGTGTTCAACCTGCCGGGTACCGGCACGCTCCTGGTCAACGCCGTGGCCGGACGCGACTACCCCCTGGTCCAGGGCATCGTGCTCATCTCGGGCGTGTTCGTGGTCCTGGTGTCGACCATCGCCGACATCATCACCTACAAGATCGACCCGCGGGTGGCGCTGTGAGGCTGGTGCGCTGGTTCCGCGAACTGCCCCGAGCCGGCCAGGTCGGGGTCCTCATCATCGCGATGGTGCTCCTCCTGGGCCTCATCGTGCCCGCCATCAGCCCCTACGGCGTGGAAGGCACCGAATCCGGCAGCAACGAGGCGCCCAGCCTCGCGCATCCCTTCGGTACCGACCAGCTGGGTCGCGACATCATCACCCGCAGCTTCGCGGCGACCCACCTGGACGTCTTCGTAGCGGTCGTGGGCGTGCTGGTGCCACTACTCATCGGGACCGTCCTGGGGGCCCTTGCCGCGACCACCGACATCCGGGTCATCCGGGGTGGCATCGCGCTGCTCATCGACGGCATCAATGCGTTCCCGTTCCTCATCCTCGCCCTCGGCGTCATCGCCGTCGTGGGCACCGGTATCACGGGCATGATCGTGGCCATCGCGCTCACCAGCTGGGCGCGCTACGCCAAGTTGGCCCGGACCCGGGCGGCCACGTTGCGGGAGCTGGACTTCGTGAGCGCCCTCAAGCTGCTGGGCTACAGCCGGGTGCGCATCGTCATCCGCCACATCCTGCCCAACTGCTTCCGCGAGACCGCCGCGTATGGCGTGAGCGACTTCACGCTGGTCATCCTGACCGTGGCGGCGCTGTCGTTCCTGGGCGCAGGTGTCCGGCCACCCACCCCCGAGTGGGGTTCGATGATGGCGGACGGCCGGATGTTCCTGATGTCCGCGCCGTGGCTGCTCGTCGGTCCCGGCATCGTGCTCACCATCACCGCGTTCGGCGTCTCGCTCATCGGGGAAGCGCTCAAGGACCGGGTCCGTGCCTGATGCGACGCCGGTCACCACGAACCCTCGGGTGACGTCAAGCGTGCCAGCCGCCAGCCCGTTCCTCATCGCGGAGAGCCTGCGCATCGGCCTGATGCGCGATGGTGCGGAGCTGCGCATCGTGGATGCCGCCGACTTCACGCTGGACGCCGGCGCCTCGCTGGGCATCGTGGGTGAGTCCGGATCGGGCAAGACCATGCTCTGCCGCAGCTTCATCGGCACCCTGCCGCGCTACGGCGTGCGGGTGCTCGGTGGCCGCCTGACCATCGGCGGCCGGGATGTCACTGGTGCCACGGAGGATGACTGGCGGGCGATCCGGGGCAAGGTCATCGGCTATGTGCCCCAGAGTTCCCTGGCTGGCCTCAACCCGGTCCTGACGGTCGAGACGCAGCTCCTCGAGGCACTCCAGATCGGCCAGGCCATGGACAAGGCCTCCGGGCGCGCGGAGGCTCGCCGCTTGCTGGACCTGGTGCGCATCCCGCGTGTCGACAGTGTCCTCCATGAGCGTTCCCACCAGTTGTCGGGGGGCATGAAGCAGCGCGTCATGATCGCCGCCGCCCTCGCCCTGCGGCCACCGCTGCTGGTGCTGGACGAGCCCACGACCGCGCTGGACGTGACCGTCCAATACGAGATCCTGATGCTGCTGCGGCAGCTGCGGGAGGACCTGCGCATGGGCATGATCCTCATCTCCCATGACCTGGCGGTGGTCGAGTTCCTGTGCCAGCGGGTGATGACCATGTACGCCGGCGCCACCGTCGAGCTGGGCCAGGCGGACGCCATCCGGGCACGTCCGCGGCACCCCTACACGCACGCCCTGCTGTACTCGCGGCTGGGCATGGCCGAGCGGGGCCAGGACCTCATCGCCATCCCGGGCGAGATGCCCGTGGTCGGCGCGTGGCCGGCAGGCTGTCGCTTCGGACCTCGCTGCGCCCACGCCGTGGATGCCTGCCGGTCCGGACCACAGCCCCTGCCACGCTTCGTGGACACGCACCTCACCGCCTGCATCCGGGCGGAGGAAGTCACCTGATGGCCGGCACGACCACGGGCGTCAGGGTCGACGGCGACCTCATCGCCATCGACGGTCTCCACGTCACGTATCGCACACGGGGTGATGACGTGCTCGCCGTCCAAGGCTTCGACCTGCGACTTCGGGCGGGGGCTTCCACGGGCATCGTGGGCGAGAGCGGCAGTGGCAAGTCCACTGTGGCCAAGGCCATCGTGGGCCTGGTCGCGCCGTCCCAGGGCTCCATCCGTATCGATGGCGACCTGGTCGCGGGCACGGACGCTTCGGGCAACAGGGTGACCGGCTACGTACGTGCCAACCGCTGGAAGGTGCAGATGATCTTCCAGGATCCGTACGGATCGCTCGATCCACGACAGCAGCCCCTGGATGCGGTGGCGGAGGCCGTCCACCAATGGCAGCCGGGCTCCCGAGGGGCGGCACGTACGGAGGCGCTGGGGCTGCTCAAGTCGGTGGGCATCTCCGAGCGCCAGGCGACGTCCGGGCTGCGTGCCCTATCGGGCGGCCAGCGACAGCGGGTGTCCATCGCCCGGGCGTTGGCGCCCCGCCCCCAGGTGCTGGTGGCGGATGAGCCGACATCGTCCCTCGACCAGTCGGCGCAGGCGGCCATCCTCAACCTGCTGCGCCGGATCCAGGCGGAGCGGGGCCTGGCCATCGTGTTCATCTCGCACGACCTGGCCCTCGTGCGGTACCTCACGGACACAGTGATGGTCATGAAGGATGGCTTCGTGGTCGAGAGCGGCTCCACCGATCGGGTGTTCTCGTCGCCCGATCACGACTACACCAAGCGTCTGATCGCGTCCGTCCTGGCGTAGCGCATGCCTGCCCAGCCCGGACCCGCAGCGCTACCAGCTGGACCAGCCACCGTCCACGACGAGGTCCTGGCCCGTGACGTACCGCGATCCGGGCGAGGCCAGGAACACGGCCGGAGCGACATAGTCGTCGCCATCACCGGCGCGGCCCATCTGGACCTCGCTTTGGGCGAACAGCTCACCCTTGCGCAGCCGCTCCTCGCCTCGCTCATCGAGGTTCAGGCGCTGATCGGTGGTGATGATGCCGCCGGGGCTCAGGGAGTTGATGGTCACGCCGTGGCGCGCCAGGCGCGGTGCCAGGTAGTGGGTGATGCCGTGGACGCCGTGCTTGCTGGCGAAATACGACGACGGTCCCCAGATCTCGGGGTACAGCTGCCACTTGGGGCCCATCTTGCCGTACACCGAGGCGATGTTGATGATGCGCCCCCAGCCCCGCTCGACCATGCCCGGCGCGAACACCTGGCACAGCCGGAAGGGCGCGAACAGGTTGAGCGCGAAGACCTCCTGCCAGGACTCCATGGGCACGGTCTCCCAGGGATGGCTGGGGAACATCGCGGCGTTGTTGACCAGGATGTCCACCGATCCCGCGGCGTCCGCAAGCCGCTGCACGTCTGCCTCGACGGTCACGTCGGCGACCACGTAGTCGACGCTGCCGCCACGCTCGGTGATGCGCTCCGCGGTCTCCTGGAGCATGTGCTCGCGTCGGGCGCAGATGACGACACTGGCGCCGGCCTCGGCATAGCCGATGGCGATCGCACGGCCCAGACCGCGACCGCCACCGGTGATGAGGGCCCGCTTGCCCGCCAGGCTCAGCAGGTCGTGGATGCTCATGCCGTCACCTCCCCTGCGCCACGGGGATCGGACGCCATGGCCCGGTACGCTCCGCCGAACGCTGCCCGCATGATAGAGCGGACCGCAGGACGCATCACGGGTTCATCAGACGAACTGCCTCAGAATAGGAGCATGAGCGCCACGCCGAAGGTCGCCAATGTGGCGGACGCCGTCAGCCGTCGGGACGGGCGCTGGTGCGTGCGGAACGTGTCGATGCCCAGGCTGACGATGGGTGACAGCGCGATACCCGTCTGGACCACGGCCGGGTTGCCCTGCTGGGACCCGTACAGGATGAGCAGGAAGGTGAACGTGACCAGCGCCGCGCGGGGCACCATCTGGGGCACGTCACGCAGCCGGATGTCCCGGGGCGGCGCGATGACCAGGCAC
>JBBQNA010000021.1:0-22767 GCA_038329515.1 Candidatus Limnocylindrales bacterium
GAGCACTGCGTTCGCATCGCAGGGGTCAGGGGTTCGAGTCCCCTCATCTCCACCACCTTTGTCGCCAGGGCCACCCCCAGCCCTTCCCCGGGTCGTTCGCTGTCTGGCGGTCCGACGACGCGCTGCACTGGGCTCGTGCCGGTAGTCTCGCCGCCGGTCGTCGGCCTCGTTCCCCGGATGAGGCGCCGGGTCTCGAGCCGTGCGATCGCCGTGTACAGGGCGGATTCAGGGTCCCGCGATCCGTGAGGCACGAAGGGTTTGCTCCCGGGTCTGGATGTCGGTGGTCAGCAGGTAGCCACGCTTGTGCCCATCCGCGAGGCTCTCCATGACCAGTAGCTCCGCTCCATCGATGGGGTTCTATCGTCGTGGCCATGCCTGCATCTGTAGCCCGAACGTCGGTGTATCGACAGTCGGTCGGCACACCCTGTGTCGCTGGCCTTCACAGACCTGGTCGAGGCCCTCACACCGCGATAGCGGACCGGGACGGCACGGCTCCTTGACAGCACATACATACCGCGTATGTATACTGCGTAGGTACAGGGTGACCACGAGGCTGACGGGGTGACGGACATGGCGATGCGATACGGGCTCCTGACCCTCCTCGCGGAGGAGCCAGCGCATGGATATGAGCTGAAGACCGGCCTGGAGCGCGCGGCAGGCGGCTCCTGGGCCATCAACGTCGGCCAGGTGTATTCCACCTTGCGCCGCCTGGAGCGGGACGGGCTGGTGGTCGAGGATGCCGCCACTGCGGACCATCGCGACTACCGGATCACACCCCTCGGACGCACGGAGCTCGACCGGTGGTTCGCCGCGCCGTACGCGCCCGACAGCGCACCGCGGGACGAGCTGACGGCCAAGGTGCTCCTCGCCATCGCGTCGCGGGATGTCGATGTCAGGGACCTGCTCCAACGTCAGCGGACCGCGATCCTCTCCGTGCTGCAGGCGTACACACGCCGCAAGGCGGCCGCGGCTGCCGATGACCTCGCGTTGCTGATGATGCTGGACGCGCTCATCTTTCGGGCCGAGGCCGACGTCCGCTGGCTCGATGCGTGCGACGGGCGGGTCGCACGACGCGCCCAGCCGTCCGCGGGCGAGGTGCGATCGTGAGCGAGATGCAGGCCAGCGGTTCGGCAGCAGCCGTCGAGCTGCGAGGGGTCGGTCGCGTCTACGGCAGCGGCCACACCCAGGTGGTCGCGCTCCAGCCCACCGACCTGTCGGTCCGGCACGGCGAGCTGGTCGCGGTCATGGGACCCAGCGGGTCCGGCAAATCCACGCTACTCGCCATCGTGGGTGGCCTCGACCGACCGTCGACAGGCCGGGTGATGGTGGAGGGGAACGACCTCGGCGGCCTCGACAGCACCGGCCTGGCGCTGCTCCGAAGGCGCACGGTCGGCTATGTGTTCCAGGAGCTCAACCTGCTGGCCGGCCTCACAGCGTCAGAGAACGTATCGCTGCCGCTTGAGCTCGAGGGAGTGGGTGGTGGACCCGCGCGCGACGCCGCCCAGGCCGCCCTCTCCAGGGTCGGTCTGAGCGAGCTGGGAGACCGATTCCCGGACGACCTCTCCGGTGGCGAGCAGCAGCGGGTGGCCATCGCGCGCGCCATCGTGGGCAGTCGACGGGTGCTCCTGACCGACGAGCCGACGGGTGCCCTCGACTCGGTCAATGGCGAGCTGGTCATGCGCTTGCTGCGCGCGCACTGTGACGCGGGAGGCGCAGGTTTGCTCGTGACCCACGACGCCGCCCATGCGGCCTGGGCCGACCGTGTGGTCTTCCTGCGCGACGGCCGGATCGTGGACGAGTCACGGCCGGCATCCATCCCAGATATGCCCGAGCCGATCGGGTCCGCGGCATGACCTCGGGTACCACCGCCGTGCTCCGTATCGCGCGCCGGTCGCTCCTCCGCGATCGGTGGCGTGCCCTCCTCATCGTGGCGCTCATCGCGCTGCCGGTGATGGGCATCACGACCGCAGCCCTTGTCCTGGAGACGGGGCTACCGAACCCTGCGGAGCGTGCGACACAGCGGATGGGCCGCGCGGACCTGCGGGTCACTCCCATCGGGTCGTACGGACGGGCTGAACTCCAGGCTCTGCTTCCGGCAGGCGCCACCATCGAGCCCATCTGGCAGAGCGGCGATCGTGTGGTGCTCGCGGGCGTGCGCCTGGGCATCGGTGTCTGGTCCATGGACCCAGACGGACTCGCGATCGGCGTCGTGACGCTCGTCGGCGGCCGCGGCCCCGCCATCGCTGACGAGGTGGCCGTCAGTACCAGGCTGGCCGATCGCGCCGGTGTGGGCATCGGAGACTCCCTGGATCTCGAGGGTGCCGGCGAGGTCCATGTGGTCGGCCTGGTGGAGGACCCGCGGAATACCGGGCGCCCCCTGGCCCTGAGTGCACCGTCCCTTGCGGAGACTCCTGGGGTGATCCCCGAGTGGCTCGTCGCGCTGCCTGCCGGTACTTCGGCTGCCGCAGTCGCGGAGGACGTCGCGTCCACGGTCGACCCGGCGTACCGGGACGTCGGCCAGCCGATGTTCGATGTCGTCACCCGCGACCAGGCGGGTGCGGCGTCCGAAACGTTCGTGACCTTCATCGTGCTGCTTGGCTCCCTGGCCCTCGTCGAGGCGGCGCTGGTGGCATCAGCCGCGTTCGCGGTCGGCATACGGCGGCGCCAGCGCGAGCTTGGCCTACTCGGCGCAGCTGGTGCCACGCCACGCCAGCTGGCCGGCTCGGTCCTCGCGGAGGGCCTGCTGGCGGGACTGGCCGCGGTCGTCGCGGGGATCGTCCTCGGGATGCTCCTGGCGTGGGGCATCAGCCTCCGGCTCGATGACCTGACCAGCCAGCGGACCAGGCCCCTGGAGCTCGATCCGGGGGTGCTGGTCGCGGCGGGACTGGTGGGGCTACTCGCGGCCGTCATCGCCGCTGCGGTCCCGGCGTGGGGCGCTGCTCGACTGCCGACCCTCGTCGCACTGTCCGGCCGGCGGCCACCGTCGACGCCCGCTCGCCGGCTGCTGGTGTTCGGCATCGGCCTCATCGTGTTCGCGACCGGGTGCACGCTTGTCGCCCCGCTGGTGGGCCGCACCGGCGATGCGCTGGCCTTGCTGCTGCTCGTGGTCGGGGCCGTGACCGGCGTCCTCGGCTTCGGTGCCTGCAGCCCATGGCTCCTGGAGCGACTGGAAGGCATCGCGCGACGCCTGCCACTGGCACCGCGCGTTGCGTTGCGGGATACGGCCCGTGCGCGGACCCGCAATGGGCCCATCGTGACCGCCGTCCTCGCGAGTGTGGCTGCGGCGATCGCCCTCGCGGCGGTCCTGGCGAGCCAGCAGGCGCATTCGATGACGTTCTGGCGACCGCAGGTGTCGTCTGACTCGATGGAGATCCGGGGTCTGGTCCCTGAGACTGCCGGGGGCCGCGTGGCGCGCGAGCTGGGCGCCACCGGATACGGACCGGATCGATCGGCCGATGGACCCGACGGTGCGTGGAACTATGAGGTCGTGATGCCGCTGCTGCACCCGGACCCGGCTGACGACCGCACCGACCTCGGCATCTACTTCGTCATCGGCGATGAGCATCTTCTCCTGGCGTATCACGGCGAAGCAGCACTCGAGGTGTTCCGGGGTGGCGCTACGGTCGTGCTCGAGCAGGTGAGCGCCGAAGGGGACTGGACGGTGACCGGGTCGGCCGGCCAGGTGGTCCGGCAGTCCTACGACGAGTCCACCGGCCGCAGCACGTCGACGGATATGGGCGAGGTGCCCGTGGTCCGGATACCCGGCAGGGGCGACACGGAAAGCGGGACGATCGCGGTCATGCCCACCACGACCGCTGCCACACTGGGCCTGGACATCGACCAGTCGCAGTCGCAATACCTCGTCCGCCTGGACCACGACGTGACCGCCGCGGACATGGAGCGAGCCGGTGCCATCGCGATCGCCGCGGACCCCGACGCGAACGTGACCGGACCGCTCCCGCCACCCGACCCGATGCTGGCCTTCCGGATGGCGATGTTGGCGGCGGCCCTCGTGACGGCACTTGTCGTGACGGGCATCGCCGTCGCATTGGGAGAGATCGAGGCACGACCAGACCAGCGCACCATGCTCGCCTTGGGCGCCCCTCGGGGGCTGCGACGTCGCATCACTGCGTCGCGCGGTATGGTCATCGCGGTGCTCGCCGGGCTGCTCGCGGTCCCAGCGGGCCTGCTGCCCGTATGGGGCGTGCTGGTGCCGCTCGGGTGGCCGATGGTCGTGCCAGTCCCGGAAGTGATCGGCGCGCTCGTCGTGCTGCCGGTCGCGGCGATCCTTGGGGGCCTGCTGCTCGGCCGGCCGATCCCGGAGTGGTCAGCTCGACGGGACGAGCTGCGCTGACCAGGGGCCGTGGGTCGGCGTCCGGCTTGCGTTGCTGCAGGAACCTGCCCGACAAGTTCGCGGACCAGGACGGTCTCGGATGGATGTCGACGCGGGGTAGTGCATCAGTTTGAGGCGCGCGGGGTACAGCGGCCCACGTCACAAGTTCGGGGGAACCAGGGCCAGTGCCACTCCAGGAAGGCGTTCATCGTGCCCTTGTATGGTCTGCCACGGTGTTGCCCGTCCGGGCGGCGAAGAGTACTGCTGCTCGCCTGCGTGACCGCCCTCGGGCACGAGGATCGCCACCACTCGTTCCTCGGTCAGCCCGTGCTGAGGACGGTTTCGCGGACCACCAGGACCGACGCAGCACTGCCGTGCACGACGTTACGAGCGACACTCCCGAGCAGGAGGCGCGTCAGCCCGGTCCGCCCGCGAGACCCAAGGACCACGAGGTCGGCGTTCCATTCGCGCGCAGCTGCGATGATCTCCTCGGCCGCGTTTCCCGTGCGCACCTCCGAGGTCGAGTCGCGACCGGCGGCGCGCAACCGCTCGACGCTCTCGTCGGCGATGCGCTGGTGTTCCGCGGTGGCCTCCTTGAGGTCTCGTGCATGGGCCTCGATGACCTGGCCAGACGTCGGCGCGGCGATTTCCGTCTGCCGCGGTTGCACGAGGTCGGAGACGCTGACGACGTGGATGGGCAGACCATCGAAGATCGGCCAGCGTGCGATCAGGGCTTCTGCAGTCGCCGCGGACGGTGACCCATCAGCAGCCAGGAGCACGCGCGTCAGGCCGGATGTCCTGGCCACGAGGACGGGACAGGGAGCGTGGTCGACGACCTCGCTCGACGTCGACCCGAGGACCAACGAGGCGATGGGACCGCGACCTCGTGAACCGACGATCACCAGGTCGGCGTCGAACGTGCTCGCCTCGTCCACGATGACGGTCGCAGGACGACCGCGGAGCACGGCGCCCTCCACTGACCGGTTCGCGGCTCTCAGGTGCCGGACGACAGTGGCCATCTCGTCCTGTTGGTAGGTCTCGATCTGCGCATCGAGGTCGGTCGAATAGGTGGCCGCGGCGCCGAGCCATGGGCTCAGCGTTGCCATCGAGGGCTCCATCACGCTGATGATGCGCAGGATCGAGTCCGGCGGCCAGGCGATACCTGCGACGAGTTCGGTCGTCTGCGTGGCGTGGGAAGACCCGTCAGTGGCCACAACTATCCGCATCAGTTCGTGCCTCCTCGGCGGTCGGGCTCTGCGTGGCGTGGGATCGGCAACCAACGGGCCACGGACCAGCGGGACTGATCCCGCGAGGATGATCTGCGGACGCGCGACACGCGATGGACCTGACGCGTCCGAACCGGCGAGACCGATCGGTGAACCAACTCCAGGCGAGGCTTCCGACGAGACACTCTGGACCTCCGTGACCGTTCGTTCGAACATCTTTCCGGACCTGGCACCGCAGCCCCGCCTCGTTGTCGAGTAAACGGCCGTGGGCGCGATGACACTCTGCCACCATGTCGTGAACAAGGCCGGCGATCCGCGTGAACTCTGGATGAACGCGTCGGAAACGACCGGCGACCCACGCGACCCGGGTGCCCGACCCCGGCCCGCGCCGACTGCGGGCGTCCATGCGTGTCCATCCCGGCAGGCTGGATCCGCTACTGGACGCGATGCACGGTCAGGAGCATCTGGGCCGGTCCTGGCGCGGCCACGTCGTGCATGACGCCCGGATCCAGAACGAGCACTGATCCAGCTGGCAGACGATGCGTCCCGTTCGGGGTGGAGACTTCCAGCACCCCTGACAGCGACTGGATCGCCACGTGCGCTTCCGCCTGATGATCCGCGAGTCGCCCGCCCGCCTCGAAGTCGAACACGATCAACGTCAAGTGAAGCTTGTGGAAGATCGTCATCTGCCGATGGCCGTCGCGCGCAAGGGTAGTTTCGTCGCGGAGTCCATCCGCGAGCTCTCGCAGGTCGAAGGCGTGCTCGGGACCGGCGAACCGTTCCCGCGGCGGCTGTCGATCCTGGTCGGAGTTTACCGTCATCGTTCGCTCCCGTCGGTTGGCATCGGCTCGGTGAACGCGACAGGATCCGCCATCCGTGCGGGTCATGTCGCCAGGGACCGGATATGGATCAGTCGCGACCTCGTCGCGGGGCCGACCACGCGGCGCTCGCGCGTGGCTCACGATGGTAGCCCCATCCGCCGGGTCCTCGGCGACGGCACCCATGGATCGCGAGGGACGACAACGCGAGCGACGACACCATGCCGAGTCTGTAGATTCGGTCCATGACCAAGGGAGGACCTCCGACCAGCCGCCGCACCAAGTTGGTGTGCACGCTTGGGCCCGCTACAGAGGGCCGGGTCGACGAGCTCGTGGCCGCCGGCATGGATGTCGCGCGCATCAACTTCTCGCATGGCACGCCGGCATCGCAGGTGGCCGCGGCCCAAGCGGTCCGCCATGCTGCAGCAGGCGTCGACGACTCGGTCGCGATCATGATCGATCTCTCTGGCCCCAAGATCCGGCTGGGCGACCTGGCGGGCGGGTCGGTCGAGCTCGAGACCGGTCGTCCATTCGTCCTTCGGGTGTCCGGTCCTGGCGACACGATCGGCGACGTGACCGGCGCACACGTGTCGTACGCGCGTCTTGCCGTCGATGTCCAGGTCGGTGATCCGATCCTGCTGGCCGATGGCGCTGCGGAACTCCGGGTGGTCGCCATCGATGACGACGTCCGGACCGAGGTCGTTCGCGGTGGCACGATCCGAGCTGGCGCGGGTGTGGCGATCCCGACCGCTCGATCATCGGCGCCAGCGCTGACGGCCAAGGACCGTCTGGACATCCCGCGCGCCCTCGGGCTCGGGGCCGACTATATCGCGCAGTCATTCGTCCGCGGTCCCGATGACATCCGGGTGCTTCGAGGCGTGCTCGGGCAGGATGGTCCGCCCATCATCGCCAAGATCGAGACGCGTCCGGCGGTCGACGCGTTCGACAGCATCCTCGAGGTCGCCGACGGGGTGATGATCGCGCGCGGGGATCTGGGCGTGGAGTTGGCCTATGAGCACGTCCCGATCGTGCAGAAGCAGCTCGTGCGCCGCGCCCTGGACCGGGGCGTGCCGACGATCGTGGCCACCCAGATGCTGGAATCGATGACGAGCGCGCCACGCCCGACGCGAGCCGAGGCCAGTGACGTCGCGAACGCAGTCTTCGATGGCGCCGATGCCATCATGCTCAGCGGCGAGACAGCCATCGGGGCATACCCCATCCTCGCGGCCGAGGCCGCCGCGAGGATCGCGTCGCTCTGCGAGTCCGAAGGTGCGGCCTACCTACCGGCCGGGATGTCGCGATCACCAGCCACCGACACGGGAGCGCTCGCGTACGCCGCCGTGGCGCTCACGGCGACGAGACCAGACATCGCCGCTATCTGTTGCTACACCCGGACCGGGCGAACAGCGCTGATCCTGTCGTCGCTTCGCCCACGCGTGCCCATCCTCGCGTACTCACCCGACACGGATGTCGTCGCTCGCCTGTCCCTGGTTCACGGCGTCATCTCGCGTTCGTGCGCCACCCTCACCGGGCCCGCGGATCGGATCGAGGAGTTGGGACGGATCGTCGACGAGGCGCTGCTCGTGCCTGCGTCCGCGACCGTGGTCCTCATCGCCTCGACGGCCACGCCTGGCTCAGGCCCGACGATGATCGGTATCCATCGGGTGCCCGCGACGCAGTAGACGCCCCACCGGGCCGCCATCCAGACATCGTCGACGGCTGCGGAGGTACGAAGCCGCTGGAAACGGCCCGAGCGTGATGGGGAACAGCCTGGCCAGCGCCCAGATGTACCGTTGCGGCTCCGTGCCACCGATGGGTATGGTGGCTGTATGTCCGCACCACGTCGACGATTCGTGACCCTCCTGGCGACCGCCCTCTGCCTGGGGGCCTTGACTGCGCCGGTCTCGGCGGCTGACCCGGAGCCCTGGATACCGCGGCCAACGGACACGTTCCAGTACCAGCTGTCCGGCACCATCGACGTCTCGGTGGCCGCGACGGTGTTCGACCTGGACGCCCTGGAGACACCCCGGAGCGTCGTCGACCGGATCCATGCCCGCGGCCGCCACGTCGTCTGCTACATCGATGCCGGCACGTGGGAGTCCTACCGCCCGGACGCTGACCGATATCCCGCGTCGATCCTGGGCAAGCGGGTCGACGGCTGGCCGGACGAGCGCTGGGTCGACATCCGTCAGCTGGCCACGCTCAAGCCCATCATCCGGGCCCGGGTCGACCAGTGCGCCGCGAAGGGGTTCGACGGTGTGGAGTACGACTGGATGGATAGTTACGACCAGGACACGGGCTTCCCCATCACGCGCGCCGATTCATTGCGATTCGACCGCTGGCTGGCGTGGCTCGCCCACGATCGGGGGCTGTCCGTCGGCCTCAAGAACTCGGGCGGGCTGGCAAAGGCTCTCGTCAACCGATTCGACTTCGCGGTCACGGAGGAGTGCTTCCAGTACCACGAGTGCGGCATGTATCGGCCGTTCCTGGATGCAGGCAAGGCCGTGTTCGATGTCGAGTACAGCCTGGGCCGCGACCAGTTCTGCGACCGCGCGCATGCCCTGGGTATCAACGCCATCCGGAAGCACCTGTCACTGAGCGCCTGGCGTCGCGCCTGCTGACCACGACGGGCCGAGAGATCCGTGGCCGCGACGGGGGGCCCGTAGCGGGACCGCGACGGGGGGCCGGGGGCCGCGACGGGGGGCCGGGGGCCGCGCCTTTCCGGAGTGAGCGGACGGCAATCGGCCAGGATGCCGACCACCCCCTCCTGCGGGACCCGCGAACGACGATCCTCCGGTATCAGTGCAAATGTGTCTCGCCGGGGGCCCGGTGAGGGCGTGTGGCGCGCCCGGTCACGCGTGTGGCGTGCCCGGCCACGAGTGCGCCGTTCGCTGATACCGGAGATCGGTCGCGGAAGCCGGCCTCGGGCTGTGGAGACGGGGCGGGCGGAAGCCGGCCCCGGGCCGCGGGGTGGCGCCGGACGGCCGCTGCCACGGTATCGCTTCGGCTCGTGTAGATTATCTGCATGGCATTGACTATCGATGCGGCGCGTGATGATCGTGAGGACCAGCACAGCGACGCACAGCGACGACTCGCTGACGAGCTGCTGGATGAGCTCACAGCCATCAAGGGTCGCGACCGCAGCCGGATGTTCCGGGCGTGGCATCAGTGCGGCGTGAGCGTTGTGCAGCTGAGTGCCGCGAATCTGCTGGAGTTGGACGGCCCGATGTCCATGGGCAAGCTCGCCGAATCGTTGGGCATCTCCGTGGCGAGCGCCACGGGCGTCGTCGATCGGATGGAGGAGCGCAACCTGGTCATCCGGCGCCATGACGCGGGCGACCGGCGGCTCGTCATCGTGCATGCCGCTGCAGGGACCGCGGAGTTGTTCCGGACCATGGAGCAGATCCGACGGGAGCACCTCTCGCGCCTGCTGCTGCAACTGACCGAGGAGGAGCTGAGTGGCTTCCTGGCGGGCATGCGTGCCCTGCGGGCCGCCCGTGAGCGGACAGACGCCGATGAGGTGGAGACCGCCGGGCCTGCGACTGGGCCACCAGACGCCGATGAGGTGGAGACCGCCGGGTCATGATCGGCCTGCTGCGGACCTACCTCCGGCCCTATCGCCGGGCCATCGTGCTGGCCATGGTGATGCTGCTGATCCAGGCCATCGCCACGCTGTACCTGCCCAACCTCAACGCGGACATCATCGACAAAGGCATCGCCACGGGTGACAACGGGTACATCCTGGAAGTCGGCGCCCTGATGCTGCTCGTGACGCTGGTGATGGGCGTCGCCGCGGTGGTCGCCGTCTACTTGGGCGCACAGGTGGCCATGGGCTTTGGCCGGGACGTGCGCGCCGCCATCTTCGAGTCGGTCGAGAGCTTCTCGCAGGTCGAGGTCAACACGTTCGGGCCGGCGTCGCTCATCACGCGCAACACCAATGACGTGCAACAGGTCCAGACCGTCGTGTTCATGGGCCTCACTGTCATCGCCTCGGCGCCGATGATGATCATCGGCGGCATCTTCCTGGCAGTCCGGGAAGACGGCGCGCTGTCACTGCTGCTGCTCGTGATCCTGCCGCTCATGGCCATCGTCATCGGGCTCACGATGCGTCGCGCCATCCCCCTGTTCCAAGCGATGCAGAAGAAGGTCGACCACATCAACCAGGTGATGCGCGAGACGCTCTCGGGCGTGCGTGTCATCCGGGCGTTCGTGCGCACCGCGCGCGAGGAGGAGCGATTCGACGAGGCCAACCTGGACCTGTTCAGCTCCGCCATCAGCGTCAACCGACTGTTCGCGGTGACCATCCCGGTGCTGACCTTCATCATGAACATGTCTACAGTCGCGGTCATGTGGTTCGGCGCGATGCGGGTCGCGGACGGCGCCATGGGCATCGGCAACCTGACCGCGTTCCTGCAGTACCTGCTGCTGATCATGTTCTCGGTACTCACCGCGGTGCTCATGTTCATCCTCGTGCCGCGCGCTGCAGTCTCGTCCGGGCGCATCGTGGAGGTGTTGGACACGGTACCCGCCATCCACGACCCGGCCGAGCCCGTGCTGCTGCGTGTGGCCGCGGGTCGTGGCGTCGTGGAGTTCCGGGATGTCGGGTTCAGCTACCCGGGCGCCGAGCAACCCGTACTGAGCGGGATATCGTTCCGCGCGTCTCCGGGCAAGACCACGGCCATCGTGGGCAGCACCGGCAGCGGCAAGTCGACACTCATCAACCTCATCCCGCGACTGTATGACGTGACCAGCGGCGCGGTCCTGGTGGACGGCGTGGATGTCCGCAAGATGCACCGCGAGGACCTCTGGGCGCGCATCGGGTTCGTGCCCCAGAAGTCGTTCCTCTTCAGCGGCACCGTGGCCAGCAACCTGCGCTACGGTGACGAGGCCGCCACTGACCAGGAGCTGTGGCGTGCCCTCGACATCGCCCAGGGACGTGACTTCGTGGCGGCCATGGATGGTCAGCTGGAAGCTGACGTGACCCAGGGCGGTACCAACGTCTCCGGAGGTCAGCGGCAGCGACTCGCCATCGCCCGGGCCATCGTGCGCAAGGCGGGCATCCTCGTGTTCGACGACAGCTTCTCGGCACTCGACTTCGCGACCGACGCGCGGCTGCGGGCGACACTCTCACGGGAGCTGTCCGACGCCACGGTCCTCATCGTTGCCCAGCGCGTGGGCACCATCATGGACGCCGACCAGATCGTGGTCATGGATGGCGGCCGGGTGGTCGGCATCGGCACTCACGCCGAGCTGCTCGCAACCAATGAGACGTACCAGGAGATCGTCTACTCGCAGCTGTCCCGGGAAGAGGCCGCGGCATGATGGGCCGTCCCGGCGGACCCGGTGCACCTGGCGGTCGACCTGGTGGCGGACCCGGCATGATGGGCATGGGTCAGCCCGTGGCCAAGGCCACGGCGTTCCGGCCCACCTTCACCCGCCTGCTGGGCAAGCTGCTCCCCGAAGCGCCCCGCATCGTGCTCGTGATGCTGCTCGCCATCGGCAGCGTCTTCTTCCTCATCCTGGGTCCCAAGCTACTGGGCGAGGCCACCAACGTGGTCGTGGCGGGACTCTTCCCGGGCAACGGCGGCCTGGACTCGGCGGCACTCGCGGGCGTGCTGGTCAAGCTCGCTGGGGTCTATGTCCTGAGCTCCATCCTGGCCTGGGCCCAGGCATGGGTCATGGCCGGGGTCACCCAGCGCACGGTCTACCGATTGCGCCAGGAGGTCGACCGGAAGCTTGGCCGACTGCCGCTCCGGACGTTCGACACCCGCCCCCGGGGCGACCTGCTGAGCCGCGTCACCAACGACATCGACAACATCGGCCAGACGCTCCAGCAGAGTCTGACCCAGCTCATCACGGCCATCCTGACCATCATCGGCGTGCTCATCATGATGCTCACCATCAGCCCCCTGCTGGCCCTCATCTCCATCCTCGCCGTGCCCCTGTCGCTGTTCCTGACTGCCCTCATCGCCAAGCGCTCGCAGCCCCAGTTCGTGGTCCAGTGGGCATCCACGGGCACCCTCAACGGGCATATCGAGGAGATGCATACCGGTCACACCATCGTCAAGCTGTTCGGGCGCCAGCAGCAGGCCATCGACACGTTCCGGGCCGAGAACGAGCGCCTGTACCAGGCCAGCCGCAGGGCGCAGTTCATCTCGGGCATCATCCAGCCCGCCCTCAACTTCGTGTCCAACCTCAACTACGTGGCCATCGCGGTCATCGGCGGCCTGCAGGTCGCGGCGGGCCAGATGTCGCTGGGCGATGTCATCGCCTTCATCCAGTACGCCCGCCAGTTCACGATGCCCATCATCCAGACGGCGAGCATCGCCAACCTCATCCAGTCCGCCATCGCCTCCGCGGAGCGGGTATTCGAGCTGCTGGACGACACGGAGGAGATCCCCGACCCCGTGGCGCCGACGGCCCTGGTCGATGCCAAGGGCGCGGTCCGGTTCCAGGACGTGTCCTTTCGGTATGCGGCGGACAAGCCGCTCATCGAGCACCTGGAACTGGACGTCGCGCCCGGCAGCACGGTCGCCATCGTGGGCCCGACGGGTGCCGGCAAGACGACGCTCGTCAACCTCCTGATGCGCTTCTACGAGCTCGACTCGGGGGCCATCGTCATCGACGGCATCGACACCCGGGAGATGACACGGGACAACCTCAGGAGCACCTTCGGCATGGTCCTCCAGGATACCTGGCTGTTCCAGGGCTCCATCCGCGACAACATCGCCTATGGCCGCGCGAGCGCGACCCCGGCGGAGGTCCTGGCTGCCGCCGAGGCCGCCCACGTCGACCACTTCGTGCGTACCCTGCCGGACGGCTACGACACGGTCATCGACGATGACGCCACCAACGTCTCGGCAGGCGAGAAGCAGCTGCTGACCATCGCGCGTGCATTCCTGGCGGACCCGCCGATGCTCATCCTGGACGAGGCGACGAGTTCCGTGGACACGCGCACGGAGGTGCTCATCCAGCGCGCGATGTCACGCCTCATGGAGGGGCGCACGACGTTCGTCATCGCGCATCGGCTATCGACCATCCGGGACGCGGACGTCATCCTGGTGCTCGACCAAGGCAGCATCGTGGAGCAGGGCACCCACGCCGCGCTGCTTGCCGCGGACGGCTTCTACGCTGCGCTGTACCGAAGCCAGTTCGTGGAGCCGCTGGCCCTCGCCAGCTAGATCGCAGGGGCGGTCGGCGGGGAGCAGGGGCGGTCGGCTAGATCGCGGGGAGCAGCGGCGGTCGGTGGGGAGCAGCGGCGGTCGGCGGGGAGCAGGGGCGGTCGGCGGGGAGCAGCTGCGGCGCTTGGGTTGGCGTGCTCCACTGCCCGGGCGTGCACCCGGTGACCGTTGTGATGGTTGGACGGGCCGACCGGCCTCGCTCGACGGACAGATCGATCACGCCACGGGAATCTGTCGGCTGGAGCGCCGGGATCAGGGTCTCTGCTGCCTCTCGACCGACGTATCGATCATCCGGTGCACATGGGCCGGTACAAGCTCGGGTAGTCGGCCGCGGCGGGTCAGTCCGCCGAGGCGCGGAAGATCATGGTCGAGCCGAGCGCATCGCCCGATCCACGATGCCTGTTGAAGACGCTCTTGAACAGCCAGCCGGCGACCTGCCTGGTCACGGGCTTGCCATTCCTGGTGCCCTTGAGCACGACCCAGGTGAGACGACCGGAGATCCCGCGATTGGAGGGAGCCGGGGTCGGGTCACCTCCGGCCAGGAGTGCCGCGGCGCGCTTGGTACGGAACGTCGACTCGGCCTCGATGGGCCACGAGGTCAAGGTGCCGACATCGGTCCGGCTGTCTGCGCCGAGGATGGCCGACAGCTGCGCCAGGGTGAAGGTCCGGGTGCTCCATTCGTAGTCGCGAGCGGTCTCGTCATACGGCACGCCGTCCACGTCCACGTCCGGGCCGCCCCGCAGGTACGGCGTCTTGGAGCCGGGCTTGCCGGTGGCACCGGTGAACACGTTGTGGGACGCTTCCGTGGCGCCGCCACCGACCGCGTGATAGAAGGTCCGCGCGATGTACCACGTGCCGTCCGACTTCTTGTACTTGAGGACCTCGTAGGCGGTGGCATCCACCGATCGGGTCACGGTCGCGTTCTCGCCCTTGGTGCCCTTGTACGACTGGCTGTCCCGATAGGACTCCACGTCGAACGCAAGGAACGTGGTCTTGGTACCGAGGCCCGCCAGGAAGTAGCTGCGAGCCACGACGGCCTGCGCCTTGAGGGTCTCGGGCAGGTTCGCGGGGCCCAGCTCCTGGGGCGTCACCGAGCGCACGAAGGGCTCGATGCCAACCACGTTCACGACCCGAAGGCGGCCGTCGGCACGCCCGATGCGCACCTCGCCCTCATACGTGTCGTAGCGCGTCGAGGGTCGGATGAGCACCCGGACGCGGCCCGGGTCGGCATCATTGGGCACGCCCCGGACACTGACACGCGCATCGGTGTCCGTGACACTGAGCTTGGCGACACCCTTGGCGTCCTGGACCTGGAGCCGCCAGGCGCCGGTCTCGCCGCGCCCCATGAGCACCAGCTTCCAGGAGTTGGGGAACGTCTGGCCATCGACACCGGGGGTATCGAACGTCCAGCGCGACACCTGTGATTTGCCGGGACCGCCCATGCCACCTGACACCAGCGGTGTCTGGGTGCTTGCCGCGCGATAGCTCTTGACGATGAGCGTTCGGATGGTCGTGCCGTTGGGAACGGGCTCGATCTGCACCTTGTAGAAGTAGTGGCGCAGGATCTGTTCGTAGGTCTGGCCGGCGGCAGCTCGGCCTGCGGCCCCTCGCTGGCTGAGCCCGACACCATGATCGGTGCCGTAGCCCGTGAACTGGAACCTCGGCTCCGGGATCGGGTCGGGCTCGACGGTTGGCGTCACGCCAGTGGCGGCGCGGGCGGCAGGGGTGGCGGCGGTGGCTGGGAGGGCGAACGTCGTGGTCAGGAGCATCGCGAGGATGCCTGCGACGAGCGTGGTCGGTCGGTTCCAGTTGCTCATGTGCACCACCATGGCCGCCGCGCGTGCCCGTGACGATGGCCCGGTCGTCGGGTCCGCACTGGTCCGATGGGGTCAGGACCCTGCACCGACACGCGTCGGCGCGCAGGCTCACGCCATCGATCGGGGCACACGGGCATCGCGGCACGGCCGCGGACGCTGGGCACGAGCAAGGTCCACCTGCAACGGCTCCGCCCCAGGGGCACTCGGGGCGGACGGGCAGAGTACCAGCCCGGGGCGCATCAGCACCACCCGGTCGACGGCAGCGGTCCCGGATAGCACCTATCCTCGACCCGAGGGTGAGCCCGGGCGCGGCGGCGCACGAAGGCTCCGGATGGGGTGTCAACAGGAGGTCGAGTGAGCGGTCCCGGTCGCGTCCTCGGCTGCCTGCTGGCGATCCTGCTGGCCGTCGTCCTCGCGGGCTGTGGCGCGGGTGGGGCACCCACGGGCTCGGTCGCATCCGTCACGGTCGGCTCCCCGGATCCCAGTGCTTCCCCCCTGCCGAGCCTGGATGTCGAGGACATCGCGGTCTGCCAGGCGACGCTCAAGATGGAGGACGGTCTGGTGCGTCTCCGGGCCGTGAAGCTCCGACAGGGTGCCCGGAACCGCCTGGAGCAGGCACACCAGTCGATCCTGACGGGATACGACGCCCTGCTGCTCCACGCACAGCGCGACATGCGCACCCGGGTGCGGACCCTGGGGCTGGCGCTCACGAACATGGCCCTGGCGGTGGAGGATCTCCGGACCACGGACCGGATCGATGTCGCGGCCGCCTACGTGCGTCGCGCCGGCACCCAGCTGGCCAAGGCCATCGACAGCTTCCAGGGCTGGCTGGGCTGCGACTCGATGGTGCTGCCCAGCGAACCGCCGGGATCCAGCCCGAGTGCCGATCCGACGCTGCCGCCCTACGACGACGCTTCCCCAGCCCCATCAGTCGAGGGCTGAGCGGAGCTCCGTCCGGTTGGCCCGCAGCCAGCGGCGCGCCTCATCCGTGCGCGGGGCATGCGACCGTGCCAATGCCCAGAACGCGGCGCCATGGTTGGCATGTCGCAGGTGGGCCAGCTCGTGGACCACGACCGCATCGAGCACGAACGGCGGCGCCAGCAGCAACCGCCAGCTGAATGACAGGGAGCCGGCCCGAGAAGCGCTCCCCCAGCGTGTCTGCTGATCACGGACCGAGATGCTCGTGGGACGCACGCCAACAACCGGCGCCAGGGCCGTGACGCGCTCGTGCAGCACCTCGCGCGCATGCTCCCGCAGCCAGTGGTCCAGGAGCGGCACGGGGTCGGACCCTGCTGGATGGCGGACTTCCAGTAGTCCCACGATGCCATCGTCGTCGGTGTCCAGGGTACGCCGCACCCCACCGCGGAGCATGGTCGAGTCGCTCTGCAGCCGCACGCGATGCGGGATGGCATTCACCGCCAGGATGCGGCCATCGCTCAGGGCGGGTCGACGGTCGAGGTGTCGTTGGCGCGACACTGCCCGAGCCACGTGTCGTCGGACCCAGTCCGCGTGCCGCGCGACGAGGAGCTGGGCGCTCCCCGCAGGCGCTCGCTGGGGCAACACCACCACCGCCTGACCCTCGGCCGTGACGGTCAGCCGGGCACGCTTGGCGCGGCTCGAGCGACGCACGGTGTAGGGCGGCAGTCCGTTGCCGACACTCACCGTGGCCACGTGTCGTCCAGGTCACTCCGCACCCGTTCATGGTACGGCCCGAGGGATCGGGCTACTATTCGGCGGCTCGGGGCGATAGCTCAGCTGGAAGAGCATCTGCATGGCATGCAGAAGGTCCGGGGTTCGAGCCCCCGTCGCTCCACCAACCTCGCGCATCATCGGCCGACCCATCACGGGTCGGCCGACGTCATTCCCGGGACCAGCCGGGTCCCAGGAGGCAGCCATGACCACCCCCTCGACCACCATCAGCAACGGCGTGGACATGCCCTCGATCGGCTTCGGCGTGTTCCAGGTGCCCCCGGACGCGACCTCAGCAGCGGTGGCGACAGCGCTCGACGCGGGCTATCGGAGCATCGACACCGCGGCTTTCTATGGCAACGAGGAGGGCACCGGGGACGCGATCCGGATGTCCGGCCTGCCGCGCGGTGACATCTTCGTGACGACCAAGCTCTGGAACGCGGAGCAGGGCTATGAGTCCACCCTTGCCGCCTTCGACGCCAGCATCGGCCGGCTGGGCCTGGACTACGTCGACCTGTACCTCATCCACTGGCCGTGTCCCGCGCAGGACCGCTACCTCGACACGTGGCGCGCGTTCGAGCGGCTGCTGGCCGAGGGGCGGGTGCGGGCCATCGGCGTCTCCAACTTCCAGCCTGCGCATCTGGAGCGACTCGCCCAGCATTCGGGCATCGTGCCGGCCGTCAACCAGGTGGAGCTGCATCCGCTGCTCCAACAGCCCGCGCTGCGGGCATATCACGCAGCGCACGGCATCGCGACGGAGGCATGGAGCCCGTTGGTGCGGGGTCAGGTGCTGGACGACCCCACACTCGCTGGTATCGCCGCGCGTCATGCACGGACGCCCGCCCAGATCGTGCTCGCCTGGCACCTCGCGCTGGGCAACATCATCATCCCGCGCTCCGTGACGCCGTCTCGGATCCGCGAGAACCTGGACATCTCGGACATCGTCCTGAGCAGCGAAGACGTGGGCGCCATCGACGCCATGGACCGGGGCGAGCGCATCGGTCCGGATCCCGACACCCTGGACTGACCGGGCGGCCGGAAGCGCATTCGCTACCATAGGCGGCCCATGGCCACGATGACGGATCCCAGCTGGACCAGTGCGACGCTGCTCGACGCGATCGGGCTTATCGAGGTCGCCGGCGCCTGACGCCGCGCGACCTGACGCCGACCCGCCCGTCGTCCCTCGCCCCGTCCTACCTGAGAGCAGCGCCATGACCGACATCGACACCATGCCCCTGACCTCCGAGCGCGACCGCGTGCCGCGCTACGAGCCGACCGTCATCGAACCGCTCTGGCAGCAGCGCTGGGCGGATGCGCAGCTCTACAAGACGGATCTCTCCGACACCAGCCGCCGCAAGTTCTACCTGCTGACGATGTACCCCTATCCATCGGGTGACCTGCACATCGGCCACTGGTACATCAAGACGCCCACGGATGCCATCGCGCGCTACCGGCGCATGAACGGCGACAACGTGTTCTTCCCCATCGGGTTCGATGCCTTCGGCCTGCCCGCGGAGAACGCGGCCATCAAGAGCGGCATCCACCCCGCACAGTGGACGATGCGCAACATCGAGCGCATGCGCGGCCAGCTGCGGACCATGGGCGCGACCTTCGACTGGGCCAGCGAGGTCGTCACCTGCCTGCCCGAGTACTACCGCTGGAACCAGTGGATCTTCCTGCAGCTGCTCAAGTCGGGCCTGGCCTATCGCAAGATGGCGGCCGTCGACTGGTGCCCCAAGGACCAGGTCGTGCTGGCGCGCGAGCAGGTGGAGGGTGTCGACCGGGTCTGCTGGCGCTGTGGCACCCAGGTCATCAAGCGCGACCTGGAGCAGTGGTTCTTCCGCATCACCAAGTACGCGGACGAGCTGCTGGACTTCACGGGTATCGAGTGGCCGGAGCCGATCCGGGTCATGCAGACCAACTGGATCGGCCGCTCCGAGGGCGCCGAGGTCGTGTTCACCACGGCCGAGTCGCCACATCACGCGGGTGGCGAGCAGCTCAAGGTGTTCACGACGCGTCCGGACACGCTGTTCGGGGCCACGTTCATGGTCCTAGCGCCGGAGCACCCACTGGTCGTGACCCTGACCTCGCCCGAGCAGCGGGCAGAGGTGCAGGCGTACCTCACACAGACCCGCCGACACACCGAGATCGAGCGGCTGAACACCGACCGGGACAAGACCGGCGTGCCCATCGGTGCCGACGCGATCAACCCCGTGAACGGCGAGCGGATCCCGATCTGGATCGCGGACTACGTGCTCTCCGGCTACGGCACGGGAGCCATCATGGCCGTGCCCGCCCACGACGAGCGCGACTTCGCGTTCGCAGAGCGCTTCGGGCTACCCATCACGCGGGTCATCGCGGCGCCCGGGGACCCGGATGATGCCCCCCTGCCCCAGGCATACGTGTCCAAGGCGACCACCGACCGGCTGGTCAACAGCGGGCCATACACCGGTCTGCCGATGCCCGATGGGTTCGCGCGCATCGTGGCCGACCTCGCTACCCGCGACGCCGGCTCGCCGTCGGTCACGTATCGCATCCGTGACTGGCTGGTCAGTCGACAGCGTGCGTGGGGCACGCCCATCCCGGTGGTCTATTGCGAAGGTGGCTGTGGCATCGTGCCCATCCCGGAAGACCAGCTGCCCGTGCTGCTGCCGGAAGACTTCCAGTACCGCTCGGAGGGTGGCAATCCCCTGGAGCACACGGAGTCGTTCCTGCGCACCACCTGCCCCACGTGTGGCGGCCCGGGCCGGCGCGAGACGGACACGATGGACACGTTCGTCGATTCGTCGTGGTATTGGTGGCGCTACCTGTCGCCGAAGGCCACGGAGCACGCCGTGGATGGCCAGCTGGACGCAGCCTGGTGTCCGGTCGACCAGTACACCGGTGGCGCCGAGCATGCCGTGATGCACCTGCTGTACAGCCGCTTCTTCTGCAAGGCACTGGCGGACCTGGGCGTGGTCACGGAACGCGAACCGTTCCAGCGGCTGTTCAACCAGGGCCAGATCCTGGGCAGCGACGGCGAGCGGATGAGCAAGAGCCGAGGCAACGTCCAGGACCCGGACGAGCTGGTGTCGCGCTACGGAGCAGACTCGGTGCGGCTGTTCCTGATGTTCATGGGGCCCTGGGACCAGGGTGGGCCATGGAGCCCGTCGGGCATCGAGGGTGTCCATCGGTTCCTGCGCCGGGCATGGACGGTGTCGCTCGATCCGCACGGCCAGGAGACGAGTGAGCGGACCGCTGCCGCGGCCGATGCGGATGGCGAACGGGCGCTGCTGGTCGCGGCACACCGGGCGCTCCAGGGCGTCACGGAGGACCACGCGGGGTTCCGCTGGAACACGATGGTCGCCAAGCTGATGGAGCTGACCAACACCCTGATGCGCTATCGCGGCACGCCGGTCGCGGGCACCGCCGCGTGGGACGAAGCGTCCCGGCTGCTGCTGCTGATGCTGGCGCCCATCGCGCCCCACATCGCCGAGGAGCTGTGGTCGCGGCGGCTGGAGTCGTCCGGCGTCATGGCGCGGTCGATCCATACCGAGTCATGGCCGGCGTTCGACCCGGCCCTGGTGGTCTCAGACACGATCGAGTTGCCCGTCCAGGTCAACGGCAAGCTGCGAGACCTGGTTCCCATGGCGCCAGGCCTGGAGCAGGCCGAGGTGGAACGGCGGGTCCTGGCGCGACCCAAGGTCCAGGCGAACCTGGAGGGCCACACGGTGGTCAAGATCGTCCACGTCGGCGGCCGCCTGGTGAACATCGTCATCCGATAGGAGTGGGCGGTCAGCGGCTCGCAGAGGCCGACGGCCCATCAGGCTTCCGGGTCGCTCTTGTCCTCGATCTCCCATGCATGGTCCAGGACGTGCCACGTGAAGCGACGGGCGGCGTAGCGCAGCGGCCACGTGCCACCGGGCAGGGGCGAGCCGTCCGTGCCCAGCCGGAAGGTCGTCATGACCTCTGCCCGGACCTCGGCCATGGGCGCGTCCTTGGCTGGTCGCAGGCCGATGGAGCGGGCGTACGAGCGCTCGGCGTCCTCGACATGCGCCTCGACCTTGTCCCGATCCCGGCCACCGCCGCGGGGTCCCTTGCGCAGCTCTGCGGGCGCTGCAGCGACCACGTCTCCGAGCGTGTCCCAGGCAGCCTGGAGGATGTCCGCCAGCCGGTTCGCCTGGGCTGACGTCACGGGCCGCAGGTCTGCCTCCGTCACCCGACCCGGCACCCCGAAGGACGTGCTGCCGTCACCCACGACGCGTTCCACGACGTCCAGGTCGTCCAGCGTCACGTCGGCCGGGAAGTCCTGGCCCGCGCCAGATGCGACCGCGGCGTAGCGAGCCGCCTGGGCGACGAGCGCCTCGAGCGCCAGCTGCTCGGTCCTGCCCCCGCGACTCCAACCGGGCCAGTCGAGCGCGCTCGCAAAGACCTTGGTGTCGACCGATTCGAGGGTCACGGGGATGCGCCGCCGCTCGCGGGTCATGCGGGTCGATCGGTGGCGAGCTGGTCCGTGTCGACACGCTCGGCCGCGCTGACACCGTCGGTCTGGCCTTCGTCTCGTCGACGCTGCCGGTGGCGGGCCACCTTCACCCGGTTGCCGCAGGTGCGCATGTCACACCACTTGCGCTTGCCGGAGTGCGAGGTGTCCAGGAAGATCCAGCGGCACTCCTCGTTCTCGCACACCCGGAGCCGTTCCGGTCGACCCTGGGTCAGCTCCCGGGCGACCGATTCAGCCAGTCGCGCAAGGGCGCCTTCGATGGGATCGCCCTCGTGCTTGTGGTCCAGGGACACGCCATCCGGGGCCGGCACCAGGTACGTGACGTAGTGGAACCGCAGCGCGCGGTTCATCTCGTCCAGCTCGCGGGTGCCAGGCGGTCGCATCTCGACGGTAGCGACGAGGAGCTCCCGGATGGCAGCGCGCACGCGATGGACACGCTTGAGCGTCTTCTCCGCGGCCGCCTCATCCGCCAGGAATCGATCCATCTCGGCGGCGAGGGTCTCCGCGTGCAGCAACGCGTGGTCATGGAACCAGGTCAGCGATTCCACGGTGCTGGGCAGGTGCTCGATGACCCGACCCCGGTCGAACTCCAGGGTGTTCACGAACGCGAGGCCATCCTTGAGCGAGGCCTGATGCCCGTGCGGAGCTGGGATCGGCGCTGGTGGCGCGGTGGCCGAGTCGTCCATCTCGATCATGGATGCCTTGGCTGGGATCGGGTCATGTAACCATTCTCACACGTTTGACAGGTTACTTGCCGGGCACTATGATGAGCCCGTTGTTGGTAACCATACCAAACGCCCTGTGACGTTACACAGGGCCGCGAACGGAAAGGAGGGTACCGTGGAAGGTCTGTTCCCGATCGGGGTCATGGTGATCCTGCTCGCGCTGGGAGCCCTGGCGAACGCCATCGGCGCTGACAGCCGCGATATCGATGACATGCGACCGCGCGGGACCCTTCGGGGAGACATCTGACATGTGGCAGGTCTATCTGTACCTGGCGAACGAACGCCAGGCCATCGAGCACCAGGAAGCCGCCAAACGGCGTCCCGCCACCGGGTCCCGGATCCGCCGCTGGCGGGATGCGCGACGCACGAGAGCGGTGAGCACTGCGCAACGCGCCGTCGCGCAGGGGCGCTAGAGACGACCGCTCGCCGACCACAGTTCGCCAGCGACCGACGACAACTCACCAGCGACCGCAACTCTCGGACCCCGCAGCACCGAAC
>JBBQNA010000022.1:0-22505 GCA_038329515.1 Candidatus Limnocylindrales bacterium
TCGACGACATGGGTGCCCTCGGTCGCCTTGATGATGGCGAAGTCGATGCCCGACGCGGCCACCCGTGGCCAGTCGATGCGACCCTGCCAGTGGGAGACGTCGATGCCCGTGCGCCGGAAGACCTTGTTGCGCGACGGATCCGTCGTCGCGGGCCCGGGCGTCAGGGTCCGGCCGATGACATCCAGGCCATCGACGAAGGCAGGCGCCACGCTGCCGGAGCTGGCCGCCATGACGGGCGCCCCCAGCACCATCGCCAAGGCGACACTGGCCACGATGAGTGATGTCGCTCGAGCGCGCAGCTGGGCGAGTCGTGTAGGCACGGTTCGGGTCTCCCTCCCTCGAGTGCCGCGATCCCCGGCACCTCTGGCATCGTTCCCGGTCTGGTGCCTGCAGTCACCACCCCGGTGGTGCCGTGCCCACCCGGACGATGGTCCCGTCCGGAGTCCCAGCGTGTAGCCTCACTGCATGGATGACCTCTTCCTGCTGGGCACGCCCATCGACGCCGACGTCCTGGCCCGGATCGGCCAGCTGCCCACCAAGCCGGACGCCCCGACCCTGACGGGTGACCGCGTGACCCTGCGACGCCTCGATCCGATCGCAGACGCCGGGCCGCTGTACGCGGCGACGCATGGCCAGCCGATGACCCTCGGCTCCCGTTCCATCCCAGCGTACGACGCGGACCAGCTGGTCTGGCGTTACCTGCCGGGGGGTCCGTTCGCAGACGTTGCCGGCCTGCGGGCCTCCCTCGAGTCCCAGGCGGCCGCCGCTGATGGCACGCCGCTGGCCGCCCTCGACCCGTCATCGGTACAGCCCATCGGCGTCGTGAACCTGATGACCAACGACCCCGCCAACCTGAAGATCGAGCTGGGTGGCATCTGGTACGGCCCCATCGCCCAGCGCACCGGCATCAACACCGAGGCGACGTGGCTGCTGCTGCGGCACGCATTCGGGCTTGGCTACCGGCGCGTGGAATGGAAGTGCGACTCCCTCAACGCCCGGTCGCGCCAGACGGCGCTGCGGATGGGCTTCACGTTCGAGGGTATCCAGGAGCAGCACCGGATCACCAAGGGCCGCAATCGCGACACCGCCTGGTTCCGCATCGTGGCCGAGGAGTGGCCCGCCGTGGACACGCGCCTGCGGCAGCTGCTCGTCCGCTGAGACCGGGACCTCGGGCAGTTCCGGCGGAGTACGACGGGGGCTACATCCCCCGTCCCGAAAAGCGTATGATCTGACCACGGACGACCCATGAGCCGGGCACCGGTGTCGGCTTGTGCCTCGATCACGCTCACAGGGAGGATCCTCGGGATGGACCCGAACACACATTCCATCACGCGCCCGTCGGGCCTCCGACTGGCCATGACCAGCCTCGCTGCCACGGGCATGGCCGTCGTCGCAGCGATCGCCATCTCCAGCGGCGCCAGCGCAGCCGACCCGCTCCAGGTCCAGGCCGGCGTGGGCGACGGAACCACCGCTGGCCAGGCGTACCTGCCCGGCAAGGTCACCGTCGAGGCGGGTAGCAGCGTCACGTTCACCGTGGGTTCGGACGAGCCGCACTCGGTCACTTTCGGGGTCGGTCCCGAGGACGTGCCGCCGGACGCATGGCCGGTCACCGGTTGGACGGCCCAGGAAGTGGCACCGCCGACCGTCGTCGACCTCGGTGACGTCGCGTACGACGGCAGCGGCTTCGTGAACACGGGCCTGCTGTACCGCGGCTCCACCGCGACGACCACGTTCACCACCCCCGGCAACTACGTCTTCACGTGTGTCATCCACCCCGGCATGACCGGCGAGATCGATGTCGTGGCCGCGGGCGCGGGTGGCGCCACCACCCAGGCGGATGCGGATGCGGCCGGCGCTGCCAGTGCGGAGTCGCTGCTCAGCCAGGTGGAGACCGTCCGTGCGGCACGCCTGGCCAGCGTGGACAGTGTCAAGAACCCGGACGGCACCACCACCTGGAACATCTTCGCGGACGCCTCGACCGTGCCCGGCGACCTGCCCGGTGGCGGTATCGGCTACCTCCAGCTGTACGAGATGCTGCCGCCAGGTCTCGAGATCGGCGTCGGCGACACCGTCCATTGGTCGGCGATCGGCGTCCACACCGTCTCGTTCGCGGCGGCGGGGCAGAACCCCGCGACCATCGACCCGTTCGGGCCGCCAGCCGGCACTGATGTCTATGACGGCACCGGCTTCTACAACTCGGGACTGCTGAATGCGGGCCCGGGCGCGCCGACGGCATACAGCCTCACGTTCCCGTCCGTGGGCGTCTTCCCGTACGTCTGTGCGTTGCACCAGTTCCTGGGCCAGACCGGCGTCATCGCCGTCGGAGCGCCGCTGCCCCGCGGCGCTGCAACCCCCCCTGCCGCGCCCGCTTCTGGCGGGCCCGAGGCCAGCGAAGGTCCCTGACCCGGGCTGCCCGCGGGGCACCCCGAACCCACGTCACCTCGACCGGTCGGCAGCGATGCCGGCCGGTCCTCGTACACTCGGGGCGTGATCAGGACCGTTCGCGCCGTCCGCTATGCCACCCCGTTGCGCGAGGGCGGCTCCATGCCCGCCATCGTCGAGGCTGACGACGGCGGGACATACGTCGTCAAGTTCCGGGGGGCGGGCCAGGGCACGGGCGCCCTCATCGCAGAGCTGGTGGCGGGTCGCATGGCGCAGCGACTGGGTCTGGCCGTTCCCGAGCTGGTGCTCGTGGACCTCGCCCGCGACTTCGGCCGGGCCGAGCCCGACCCGGAGATCCGGGAGCTCCTGGAACGCAGCCCGGGCCTCAATGCCGGCCTCCGGTTCCTGCCCAATGCACTCCCCTTCCGGCCGGGTGTCAGCGAGCCACCGGCAGCCGCCACCGCCGCGGACATCGTGTGGCTCGATGCGCTCGTGACCAACATCGACCGGACTCCCCGCAACCCCAACCTGCTGTCGTGGCACGACGGCCTGTGGTGCATCGACCATGGCGCCGCCCTCTACGTGCAGCACACGTGGCGTGATCCGGACGCACATGCCCGACGGCCGTTCCCGCACGCGGCGGACCACGTGCTGCTGCCCTACGCAGGCTCCCTGGTGGACGCCGATGCGCGGCTAGCGCCGCTCGTGGACGATGCGTTCCTGGACACCATCCTGGCCGATCTGCCCGACGATTGGCTGAACGTGCCACGCGAGCGGTTCATGCGCTACCTCCAGGTTCGCCTGCAGGAGCCGCGGCCGTTCCTGGACGCGGCCGAGACCGACCGGTCGGCTGCGATCGCGGCCGGCCCTCGGAGCGCGGGACGTGATCGTGGGGCGGCACGCACCGATGCCTGACCGGGCCCCGTTCCAGTACGCGATCCTGCGCGTCATCCCGGACATCGAGCGCGGCGAGCGTCTCAACGCCGGCATCGTGCTGTTCTGTCGTCCACGGCGGTTCCTGGCCGCGCGCGTCGCGCTCGATGAGTCCCTGCTGCTGTCGATGGCGCCCAACGCGGACCTCGAGCGGATCCGGTCGCACCTGGAGCTCCTGCCACGCCTGTGTGCGGGTGATCCGGACGCGGGTCCCCTGGCTCTCCTGGACCAGCCCGAGCGCTTCCACTGGGTGGTGTCACCCAGTAGCACCGTGGTCCAGGCCTCTGCCGTGCACACGGGTCTCACCGATGACGCTGCGACCACCCTGCGGGGCCTCATGGCCCGCCTCGTGCAGCGCGACGCCGAGGACGGCTCGCCAGGCTGACGGAGCCGAATACCTGACAAGTTCTGTCCGGTTCGTGGTAGCCTGCTGCGTCGATGCGTGCCTCTCGCCTGCTCTCCACCCTGCTCCTGCTCCAGACCCGTGGCCAGCTCACGGCGGGTGAGCTCGCCCTGGAACTGGAGGTCTCCATCCGGACCGTGTACCGCGATGTCGAGGCGCTCAGTGAAGCGGGCGTCCCCATCTACACAGAGCGAGGCCCGCATGGCGGTATCCGCCTGGTCGACGGCTACCGGACTCGGCTGACCGGCCTGACTTCGGACGAGGCTGAAGCGCTGTTCCTGTCGGGGCTGCCCGGACCGGCCGCCGAGCTGGGTCTGGGCACGGTCGTGGCGGCGGCGCGTCTCAAGATGCTCGCCGCCCTGCCACCGGAGCTGCGGTCACGTGCCGCGCGGCTGGGCCAGCGATTCCATCTCGATGCACCTGGCTGGTTCCAGGGCACAGAGTCCGCGCCGCACCTCCATCAGCTCGCGAATGCCGTGTGGAATGACCGCCGCGTGCGTATCGGCTATGACCGGGGCGACCGTTCCGTGGAGCGTTCGCTCGACCCGCTGGGCCTGGTCATCAAGGGTGGCGTGTGGTACCTGGTGGCACTCGCCGAAGGGCAACCCCGGACGTACCGCGTGTCCAGGGTGCTGTCCGTGGCCGTCGAGGAATCCCGATTCGAACGGCCCGAGGCCTTCGACCTCGCCGCGTTCTGGACCGAGACGACCGCCGCCTACGAGGCGCGAGCCGAGCGTGTCGAGGTCCACCTGCGGGTGGAGCCGGACCACCTTGGCTGGCTCGCCGACGCTCTGGGCGAAGAGGCGCTCCAGGCGGCCATCCGTCTCGACCTGCCCGATATGGAGGGCTGGATCCACCTGCGCCTGGTCGCGGAATGGCCGCGTGATGTGCATGCCCGAATGCTGGCCCTGGGCGCGTTTGCAGAGGTGTTGGCGCCGTCCGAACTCCGTCTCCGCATGATCACGTCAGCCAGCGACCTGCTGGCTCGATATGCCGAGCGGAGCCGGGATCTGGTTGCGGCGACGGCCGGTGGGAGTGCCGGGCCATCGCGGAATGGGATCGGTTCCTGATCTTTGCCGGGTCTGCCCGGCCCCGGATCGGCTGCCGTAGCATGGGTCGGGTGCTGATCGAGGCAGATGGGACGATCCGGATCGCGTGGGACGCGGATGGCTATGAGGCCATCCATGTGCGAGCCCGATTCCGCCCGCGAGAGGAGCTCGCGGAATACGCCCGCGGCATCGCCGACGAGGCGCTGTTCGATCGCACATTCGCCGGCCTGCGGGTGGCATTGCGGGCGAAGTACCCAGGTGCATTCGACCTCGTGACCAACCAGCCGGCGGGCCGACCCTGGACCGTGATCGTCAACTTCCACCCGCCGCGCGGCACACCCCGGCCCGAGATCTGAGCCAGTCCGTCAGGGCCTGTCAGGTACGGCAGCCAGTCCCCACTCGCGTTGCCGACTTACGAGCCCGCTTGCCCGCCTGATACGCAGCCAGCGCCTCTGGCGAGTCGACATCACCGAGGGTGGCATGGTCGGGCATGAGCGCCTGCCAGCCGGCCAGCTCCACGCCCAGCCGCTGCACCAACACGGCCACGATCGTCGTCGCCTGCACCTCGCCGATGCCCGGCAATGCCAGCAGCCGACCGCGGACGGTGTTGGCATCCTCGCCAGCCGACCACATCCGGGTCGGGTCTCCGTCGTAGGTCGTCGAGAGCACCGCACACAGGTCCTGGACCCGCGTCGCCATGGCGGCCGGGAATCGGTGCAGCGAAGGCCGATCGGCGAAGGTGGCCGCCAGCGAGTCTGGGTCGATCGCTGCGATGAAGCGCGGCGAGAGCGTGCCGATCCGCTGCTCGAGCTCCAGGGGACCGCTGAAGGCCTTCTGGACGGTCACCTGTTGGTCGAGGGCGAAGCCGATGAGCATCGCGACCGCGTCGTGCGAGATGAGGGCGTCAGCGTGGGCGTCGCCCGTCCACCGCAGGGGGATCGAATCAGCCATCGGATCGCGCCGTGTCCGTCATGGGCCGCATGGTACGCCCACCCACGTCTCGCGCGGAGTGGCAAGAGTACCGATCCGTGTTGCCTCCAGGCACAAGATGTAGTACTTTGCCGGTACCGCGCTCCACTAGATGTTGGAGCCACGGGGAGGGCAGACGTGATCCGAGTCCTGGCGTGGGCTTCCATGCTGCTGGCCGTGGCCCCCGCCTCGCCGGTTTCCTGGTGGCCGGGGGCGCACACCCTGCCGGAGTCGGTACTCCGTAGACTGCCCAACGGCCCCTATCGTGGCGACACGACCGCGTTGCGGCCATCCGGCTCGCGTGTGATCGCCATCCCGGTCGGCAGTGGTGCCGCGGCACCACTGCCGCGCACGGGCGCCAGGACGCAGTCGAGCACCATCAGTGCGCCGTGGGGCGAGCCGCGCGTGCCGTTCGCGGGTGTCACGGTTACCACCTGTGAGGTCCCTCGCGCATGGGTCCGGCCAGCCAGACCGACGATGCCCCCCGTCGTTGCGTCAGCGCCCACGCCCCGAGCGACCATCACCCAGCTGCCGCGCCAGCCTCGAGCCTGGCCGCCGGTCCAGTCGGTCATCAGCCGGCCCGGACCGCACAGCCGGTTCCGGCGCGCCGCGACCCTCGCCCTGGGCTTGTTCGTGTCCCTCGTCGCCGTCGAAGCCGCCGCGCGGTCCGGCCGCCGTTGACGGTCCCGCTGCCAGCCCGGCCGCCACTGACGGGCCGGCCGAACGTACCGATCGGCGGCTTGGCGCGCGTCTGCTATAGTCGTCGCTGGTAGATCGCAGTCGAGCGCTGGTCCGAGCATCGGAAGACGCAGCTCCCGCGCCGTAGCGAACGCCAGACAACAACTCGTCGCCGCTCCGCTCTCCCATTCGATCGTCGAGCGGCGAACGACCACACAACGGTGACCCGCAGCGTTTCGTATCGCGCGGGTCCCAGGAAGATCCGGACATGCTTACACGTTCCCTCAATACCCCGGCGGGGCTCGGCCAGCGAGCCGTCGCCCAGCGACGACTTCGGCGAGCCGCCGTCAGCCGTTTCCTGTTCTGTTCCACCAATGGCTGCCCGACGATGATGGATATCGATGCCACGGGTCAGGTCGCGACCTGCCACATCTGCGGTAACACCCGTCTGTTGAGCACGCGCGCCACCGCCCAGGTCCGCGCCGAGGCCAACTAGCCCGACGCAGCCCGCGGCATTCGAGCGATCGGACCGCCCAGGGGGCCCCTCAGGGCTGCCCGGAGCGCGCTGCCGGCCCGTGTTCACCCGCCACCCTTCCTCGCACGGCGCAGCTACCTGCGTTCACCCGGCCCATGTTCACCCGGTGACCGGTACGTCGGTCGACAGCCGATCTGGACCGAGCTTGACCTACAGGCCGGTCATCCGATGCACATCCGTCGGCTGAGGGGGTCTGAACTGTGGTCGGACCGGCCCCTGACCGACGCATCGACCACGGGGTGATCGATCATCCGGCAGACGGTCGGATCTTTGGCCACTGTGAAGGCCGGGCGCTGGCCCGGGTGAAAGCCGGGCGCTGGCCAATGTCAGCGAGTGGACGACATCGGCCGAGCGAGCACCGGCCCTGCCGATCGGATCGCGAGGCCAACCAGCCACCACGCCGACCGGCTGTTCCGGCGGTCGGTGGCACCATGTGCCGATGATCGGACGCGTCGAGACCCATGCTGCTGCGGTCGCGCGCCTCAACGCCAGCGCACCATCGCTCTCGCTGCATCGCCGACCCCTCGATCACACCGCCGAGCACGCCCGGCTGGACGAGGCGATCTCCATCGGCAAGTCGATCCCCGCAGCAACCCCGGATCGGGCCCGGACCGCGTGACGGAGCTCGACCCGATGGCCGCCGAGCTCGCCGCGTGGGGCAAGGTCGCGGTCATCGAGGCGCGCGGCCGACGTACCGGGCGGATGCGCAGCACGCCCGTGGGCTTCATCGACGAGCCGGACGGCACGCTGCTGGTCGCGGCTTCCGACTGGCGCACCGACTGGGCCCTCAACCTGATGGCCGACCCGCGCTGCCGGGTCGCCATCGGCGATGTCAGTGGCAGCTACCTGGCGGAGCCACTGGATGGTGCTGAGCGCGCCTCCACGGTCACAGCCCTCATCCTGCGCTACGGCACGCCAGCAGAACGCCTGGGTGCCGGTCCTGCATTCCGACTGCGTCCGCACGCGGAAGCCGCCTGAGCGCGTAGACTCTGTCCAGCGAACCCGCTGTTCGGCGCCTCTCGGCCGGCGCCAGCGCCACATGGCGCGCCCAGAAGCATCCGCGACGATCCTGGACCGAGCCCCAACGGGTGGATCGATGCGACATCGGAGCGTCTACCTTGTCCTTTGACGATCTGGGGCTCAGCCCCGAGCTCCTGCGTGCCGTCCATGACGAGGGCTACACCACCCCCACCCCGGTCCAGGAGCAGTCGATCCCGATCGTGCTCGCCGGACACGATCTCATGGGTCGCGCCCAGACCGGCACCGGCAAGACCGCCGCGTTCGCGCTGCCCATCCTGGAACGGCTGAAGGCCCATTCCAACAGCAGCTTCTCGCCTGCACGTCACCCGGTCCGCTGTCTCGTGGTCACCCCCACGCGTGAGCTGGCGGTCCAGGTCGAGCGCAGCTTCAAGGCATACGGCCGGCACCTGCCCCTGCGGACCACCGTGGTCTACGGTGGCGTGCCCATGGGTCCCCAGGAGAAGGCGCTGCTGGGCGGCGTCGAGATCCTGGTCGCCACCCCAGGTCGGTTGCTCGACCATGCCAACAGCCGCACCGTGAACCTGAGCCAGGTGGAGGTGCTCGTCCTGGACGAGGCCGACCGGATGCTGGACATGGGTTTCATCGAGGACATCCGCAAGATCATCGCGCTCGTCCCCGCCAAGCGCCAGAACCTGCTGTTCAGTGCCACCTTCGATCCCGAGGTGCGGGCATTGGCACGCACCCTGCTGACCGACCCGCAGCAGGTCGACATCGAGCCCAAGGTGTCCTCCGCCGAATCGGTGGAGCAGGTGGTGTACCTCGTGGACGCCGACCAGAAGCGGGAGCTTCTGGCCCACCTGGTGCGTAGTCGTGACCTGCGTCAGGTGCTCGTGTTCACGCGCACCAAGCACATGGCCGCGCGGCTGGCCTCGTGGCTCGACCGTGTCGGCGTCGACTCGACGGCCATCCACGGTGACCGCAGCCAGAACGACCGCGAGAAGGCGCTCGAGCAGTTCAAGTCGGGCGACGTCCGGGTACTGGTCGCCACGGACGTGGCTGCCCGCGGACTGGACATCGAAGGCCTGCCGCAAGTCGTCAACTTCGAGCTCCCGTATCACGCCCAGGACTATGTCCACCGCATCGGCCGCACGGGCCGAGCAGGGATGACAGGGCACGCCATCTCCCTCGTGTCGCTCGAGGAAGAGGATCAACTCAAGTCCATCAACCGGCTGCTCAAGAAGGACCTGCCGCTGCGGCAGGTGCGCGGCTTCGAGCTCGATCCCCGAGCCGTGGCCCCGCCCCGCGCCGCGCGTGGTGCAGCGCCCGCACGCAGCGGACGGCCGCGCCCCAGTGCTGCCGGCACCGGCAGCCGCAGCAGGTCCGCCGCCCGCTGACCCGCGGGCGGGTCAGCGACCCGCTTCGATCGCCGGTGCCGCGACATAGGACGTAGTACGGCGGTCCATGCGTCGCGCTCCGAGCGCGACCAGTGTCCCTCCCTGGAACACGGCATCAGCCGGATCTCAACGCGCCCTGCGACGCCCAATGTGACGGAGTCGAACGCACCAGGCCGGCAGGAGCCGGCGGGCAACGGCCAGGGGATCTCCCGGGCCGGATGGCCGCCGAGTGCGTCATCCGAGCGACCGAGCAGCAACGTAGCGATCCATCCAGACCCCAAGGAGGTTCCGATGTCCGGACACAAGCTGTCCCGCGTGGCCGCGGCCACGTTCACGATCCTGCTCCTCGCAGTCAGCGCGTCGGCTGCGAGCGCAGCGTCCCCGGTGCGCTTCGGCGCCAAGCTGACGTCCAACGTCCAGCCGTCGAACGCTGGGCAAGCCCACGATTGCGAGCCGACAGCGGGTCAGTCGTGCACCCGGGTCATGACCCGGGCACTCGACCGCGAGTCGCCCAAGGCGCCCAAGGACGGCACCATCGCCAAGATCCGGCTCATCGCCGGCGAGTCCGGCCAGCTGACCGTCTACATCGCCAAGATCAAGGACGGCACCATGGCCAAGGTCATGCGCAAGGGTCCCGTCATCCACTTCGACGGCCAGCCGGACAACATCCTGAACTACAAGGTCGAGACCTTCAGCGTGAGCATCCCGGTCAAGAAGGGTGAGGTCCTCGCCTTCAAGTCCACGTCGACCAGCGTCCTGCGCTGCAACTCGGGTGGCAACAAGCACCTCATCTTCCAGCCGTCCCTCCAGGTCGGACAGGGCTTCCAGGAGGCCGACGAGACCGACGGTTGCTCGATGCTCATCGAGGCCCAGTACAAGTAGTCCGCAGCATCACCAGAGCGGCCTGGGGGCCGCGACGGAGATCACCGGGGCGGGAGGCGACAGCCTCCCGCCCTTCACGTCGTGGCGGCGGTTGCGGCGGTTGCGGCGGTTGCGGCGAAGGCCCGCACCCGGATGGTGCGCTCCATGTCATCGCACGCCTCCAGCAGGTGGCGCCGCAGCTGGACCTCATCGGGACCCAGGTCCTGGAGCAGCTGCCGGGCACGCTCCAGCACTGCCGGTTCCGCCCACGCCGACGGGAACAAGGCACCCAGGTAGGAGCGGGCATAGCCCAGGTCCCGGTCGCGGTACACCTGCCGGACCTCGTCGAAGAACGGCTCGCGGTAGGGCAGCAGCAGGTCCCGCTGGTGGTGCCACTGGAAGCCCGAGAGTGCGGCCCGGGTGAGGTAGTCCGATCCGTAGCCGCCCCCATGGATGCGTGCCCAGGCGTCTGCCTTCACCGCTGCATCGGGCGGCGCGACACTGGCCCGGATCCGTTCCCGCTGGCCCCGGTCCGACCGGTCCCGCGCCGTCTCGATCTGGACGCGATCGGCGGCCCCCGGCAGACCCAGCGCCGTCTGGCGGACCGCAAGCTGCCAGCGCATCTCCTGGTCGATGGGCAGGTCCGCTCCGGGCGTCAGCCCATCGGCGATGTCCAGCAGCTGGACAATGTCATCGGGTGCGGCGGCGGCGGCGATGGCGAGCCTCAGCCACAGACGCCGATCATCTTCCGCGCTGCCGGACCGCAAGGCAGCCAGCGCCGTGGTCACGAGTGTGTGGCTCTCGCGGGCACGCACGTGCTCGGGCAGATAGCGCCGGAGGGCGCCGACCGCGTGCTCCAGGATCGAGTCCAGGAGTGCCACATCACGTTCCAGGGGCGCCTGCTCCCGGACCATGGCGAGGTACTCCGTGGAGCGCAGTCGGGCATCCCGGACCATGTCCCACAGCGCCGACCAGGCCAGCTGGCGCAACATCGGGTCGTCGATCTGCGCGAGACGGTCACGCGCGAAGGCCATGGATACGGGATCGAGGATGACCTTGGCGTAGTCGTGGTCACCATGGTTGGGGAACACGAACACGGGCGCCGGCAGCCCACGGGCGCCGGAGACATCGGCAACGGCTCCCTCGATGGAGGTCGCCACGGCTGTGATGGCCAGACCTGCCGGGGTCTCGCGGACGAGTGCCAGGGTCAGGGCGTGGGGCCGGAGCGTGGGGTGATCGGCGGGTGCCGTCTGGCGCAGGGTCAGGCGCTCGATGACCCCATCCGTCACGGTCCAGTCTGCCGCGATGGTATTGACCGATGCGGTGCTCAACCAGACCCTCGCCCATCCTTCGAGCGGTCGCCCGGCGGCGGAGGCAAGTGCGTCCAGGAAGTCGGACAGCGTCGCGTTGTCCCAGGCGTGGCGCTGGAAATACGCGCGCACCCCATCCCGGAACGGCTCCCGGCCGATGGTCGCCACGAGCTGCTTGAGCACCGAGGCGCCCTTCTCGTACGTGATGCCGTCGAACCCCAGCTCGGCCTCGTCGGTATCCGCGACGTCGGACGCGATGGGATGCGTGGTCACCAGCTGGTCGTCCCGGTAGGCGAGCGGCTTGAGCACCCCATTGAAGCGCCGCCAGGCGGAGTCGAAGCGGGTCGCCTCGTCCAGGGCCAGGAATGACAGGTAGGTCGCGAACGACTCGTTCAGCCACAGGTCGTCCCACCAGCGCATCGTGACCAGGTCACCGAACCACATGTGGGCAAGCTCGTGGAGCACGACCTCAGCGCGAGTCAGGCGCTGCGGCTCCGTCGGTGCATCGCGGAACAGGAAGCTGTCATGGAAGGTGACGGCACCCACGTTCTCCATGGCACCCGCATTGAACTCGGGCACGAACAGCTGGTCGTACTTGTCGAAGGGGTAGGCCCGGTCGAACAGGTCCGCGTAGAAGTGGAACCCCTGACGGGTGACTTCGAACAGCTCGGCCGCCTCTCGTTCCACGAATCGGGCCATGGAACGCCGTGCATACAGGCCGAGGGCGAGACCGTCCCGCTCCTCATGCACGGCGTGCCAGTGACCCGCGATGAGCGCCAGCAGATACGTGCTGAAGCGTGGAGTGCGCTCGAAACGATGACGCTGCCGGCCGTCCGGCAGTCGTTCCACGACGGCCCGGGACGCGCTGACCACGGCCCAGTCGCCAGGCGCGTCCACGGTCACCTGGTAGGTGCCCTTGATATCCGGCTGGTCGAAGCACGGGAACAGGCGGTGCGCATCGAACGGCTGGAAGTTGGAGTAGACGTACTCGGTGTCGTCCTCGGGGTCGACGAACCGATGGAACCCGTCACCGGTCTGGTCGTAGGCGTTCCGGTAGTCGACCTCCACCAGCACCGGGCCAGGCGGCAGGTCCGCGGGCAGCATGATCCGGTGGCCCTCGACGGCGCCACGGAGCGGTCGGCCATCCAGGGTCACGAAGGGCTCACCGCCCGTGGCGTCGAGCCAGATGGGGGTGTCGCCCGGCAGGACCTCGAAGGTGATGGCGGCGTGGCCCGAATACTGGGACGAGCCGGCGACGAGGTCGAACGCCAGGTCGTAGTGCACATCGCGGACCCGCAGATGTCGTTCCGACGCCTCCTCGCGGGTCAGGACGTCGCGCGCTGACCCGGACACCGGGATCACAGACATGACCGGACAGCTCCTCCGTAGATTCGGCACGGCTGCCCCGGTCGCCGTGGGATCGGCCGCCAAGGCTACCCCAGGCCGGGCCTCCCTGTCACGGACCTATCTGGACGGATCCAGCCCAGCGCGCTCCGCTCCGACGCCTCGCCTCCGCGTGTGTCACGCTTGCGCCATGTCGTCACCCCGGTCTGCCGTTGCCCTCATCCGTTCCCTCGACCTGCTTCCCGATGGACCCATCGTCTGGGACCAGGCTCTCCCCAGCCGGTCTCCCGGGATCTTCCTCGTGGAGGTGGCCGCCAGAACCGATGAGGCGCCCATCGACATCGTGGCCGTCCGCGACTGGCTGGAGCGCGTGCCCGGACTGATGCTCGACGGCGAGCGGCCGACCGCATCCGCGCTCGCTGCGCGGCTGAACTCGTTCTGGATCCCACAGCAGACCGTGGTCTACGTGGGCCGGACCACCAAGTCACTCGCGGCGCGCGTGTCGTCACTCATCCACACCCCCCTTGGCGATCGCAAGCCGCATCCCGGCGGCCACTGGCTGTGGACCCTGCGGGACGTCGCGAAGCTGCGTATCTGGTGGGCCGAGACGACCGCGCCAGAGGAGTACGAGGACGGCCTCTCGAACGCGGTGGCCGAGGACTGCGACCCGGCCGTTGCGGCCATCCTGGCGGGCTTCGGGCCGCTCCTGCCGTGGGCGAACATGAGTTCCGCGACGGGTGACCCCAAGCGCACCGGGATCACTGGCGCCCAGCTGGGCGAGGGCGAGGCACCCGGTGTGGCTCCCAAGCCCAAGCACGCCGTGGCCAAGACGGCGACCCGCCGAGCCAGTCCCACCCGCGCCGCATCGACCCGCAGCGCCAAGGGCCGCAATGTGCTCGTCTCGCCATCCCGGATCGCGCCGACGATGGTCACCTCGGCCGGACTGAAGGCGCTCGTGGCGGAGCTCCTGGAGCTGACCACGGTCAAGCGGCCGGAAGTGATCCTGCGCGTCAAGAGCGCCCGGGAGCTGGGTGACCTGCGCGAGAACGCGGACTACGAAGCCGCCCGCAACGAGCAGTCGTTCCTGGAGGGCCGCATCAAGGACCTCGAGACGATGATCAAGAATGCGGTCGTCATCCAGACCGTCGACGCTACGAGCATCTCGCTCGGTTCGCGCGTCATCGTGGACGCGGAGGGTGAACGCGTGACGCTGTTCATCGTGGGCTCCGCCGAGGCCGATCCGGCCAAGGGCCGGATCTCGGACGTATCACCCGTTGGCAAGGCGCTCCTGGGCCACCGTGCAGGCGATGCGGTCGTCATCCGGACGCCCGGCAACGATATCCACTATCAGGTGGTCGAGGTCGCCGCGAACTAGGCCGTGGCTCGGCCGGGCTCGATCTCCATCATGTCGTGGTGGATGCCGTCGCGGTCCAGGATGGCCAGGTACGGGTCGGGATCGAATGCTTCCGATCCCAGCACCCCGGCACCCTGCCAGACACCCTCGGCCAGGAGTTCCATTGCGACCACCGGGTTGAAACCCGTCTGCCAGGCCACCGGCTGCAGCCCGAACTTGCGCATCGTCTCCTGGGCATCGCACATCTGGTACAGGTAGACCTCGCGCGGCCTGCCGTCCTTGAGCCCCGTGACCCAGGACCCCACGACGGCGCGACCCCGCATGTGCTCGCCGAGCGTCGCCGGATCGGGCACCAGCGCCGCCACCACGTCGCGCGGCACGACATCCATGCCCTTCACCTTGATCGCGTCGTTGCGGTCCAGGCCGATGCTATGGAGCGTCTTGAGCACCCCGATGAACTCGTCACCCAGGGCGTACTTGAACGTCACACTGGTGGGCTTGAGCCAGCGCGGCACGAGCGTCACCTCCTCGTGCTCCACGTGGACGCACTCCACGGGGCCGATACCCTCGGGGAAGATGAACCGCTCCGGCTCCGCGAACGGCGTCAGGGTCCGGAAGCCGCTCTCCTTGTCCCACACGATGGGCGGGTTGAGGCACTCCTCGATGGTGGTCCAGATGGAGAACACGGTCGCGAACCCATAGTCCTCGATGCGCAGGTCGCCGCCGTCCCGGACGTTGACCTCATGGATCTCGTCGAACAGGTGCTTCTGGGCGTGCGCCGCGAACACCTCCGAGAGGCCCGGATCCATGCCCACGCCGACGAGGGCCAGACGTCCCTTGCGCTCCCACTCCGACGCCAACTCGAACTGGCGGTCGCCCAGCTTGACACCGGGCAGGTGGAAGGGATCGGTGGGGTGTGGCTCGGACAGGCTGACGGCCATGTCCATGTAGTCGACATCGGCCGCGAGGGCACCCCGGAAGACGGGCATCAGGAAGCGCGGGTCCACGGCATTCATGACCAGGTCCACGCCATAGGCGCGCGCCAGCGCCTCCACGGCGCCGGCATCCGAGGCATCGATACGCTCCGCGGGGTGGCTTCTCGCATCGCCCACCTGCGCCTGCACTCGCCGTGCTCGGTCAAGGTCGTAGTCGGCGAGGACCATCTGCTCCAGCCACGGCCGCCTGCGGCTGAGCTTGGCGATCGCCTCCCCCACCGTGCCCACGCCGACGAGCAGGACCTTCATCGATGGCATCCCTTCTGTGTCTGGTTCCAGGTCCGGACTCGCAACCCTGGTACGGGTGCTCGCAGGGGCCGGCGGGCGAGATGGTAGCTCACAGGTAGCGCAGCTCGGAGACTTCCTCATCCGTGGTGACCCGGGCGCAGGTCGGGCAATACCAGCGCGCATCGACCGGGGTGCCACAGGCCTCATGACGGGCCGGCTGACCACCTGGACCTGTCTCCTCGTCGGTCGGTGACGCGTGGACGGAGCCCCACGATGCCAGGAGGCGCAGGACCCCGGCCAGCTCCTGACCGTCGACGGTCAGTCGATAGCGCACGCGCAGCGGCTTGTGGGAATACGGCTCTGCGATCACGACCCCGGCGCGCTCCAGGCGCCGCAGTCGGTCGGTCAGGATGTTCGGCGCGATGCCCGGCACCCGGTCAGCCAGCTCGCCGAATCGACGCTCGCCGTCCAGCAGGGCCTCCACCAGCAGCAGCGACCAACGGTCACCCACCCGGTCGAGCGCACTGTGGAGCGGCGACGTCGTGGCCATGCGATGGATGGTAGCCGCCCACCAGTCGGGTGGCTCCGCTGCTGGGGTGCATGGTGGCTCCCACTCCCTTGCGCCTGCCGGCAGATCCTCCCCAGGCGCGGCCGCTCTGAGCTGTGGTAACTTGCAACCTGCAAGTCACAAGGAGACGACCGATGAGACGATGGATGGATGAGCTGGCGGCGACCGTCGCGAGCGTCGCTGCAACCGCCGCACCGAGCGTGGTGCGCCTCGATGGATGGCGGGGCGCGAATGGCGTCGTCGTCGGCCCCGGACAGGTGCTCACGAACGCCCACAACGTGCACCGCGGCCCAGTGCGTGCCCGATTCGCCGACGGGCGACTGGCCGAGGCGACGGTGGCTGGCGTCGACGGGGACGGCGATATCGCGGTCCTGACGCTCGATACGGGTGACAGCCCCGCCCTTGCATGGGCCGAGGGCGAACCTCTCGCCATCGGCGCGCCCGTGTTCGCGATCACTGGCACCGAGACCGGTCCGCGGGTGACGTTCGGGCTCGTATCGAGCATCGCGAGGCCCTTCCGGGGTCCCCGTGGACGGCGCATCGCGGGTTCTGTCGAGCACACCGCGCCCATGGCCCGCGGCAGCTCGGGCAGCGCGCTGGTGGATGGGGCCGGACAGCTGGTGGGACTGAACACGAACCGGCTCGAAGGTGGCCTCTACCTGGCGTTGCCGACGGATGCCGCGTTGCGTACCCGAGTCACGGCGCTGGCGCAGGGCGAGGCGCCCGTCGCTCCCCGGCTGGGCATCGGCATCGCGCCGTCCTGGGCGGCGCGTCGGATGCGCAGCGCGGTCGGACTCCCCGAACACGACGGCCTGCTGGTCCGCGATGTGGACCCTGACGGCAACGCGTCACGGGCCGGCATCGCGGTCGGCGACCTCATCGTGGCGGCTGCAGGCATCCCGGTCCCGGACGCCGACGAGCTGGCCGATGTCCTCGCCACGGCGGGCGGCTCGGTGGAGTTCACGGTCATCCGGGGCGTCGAGGAGCGACTCGTGCCGGTCGTCCTGATCTGAGTTGATGGGGCGCGCCCGACGACGCCGCATCAGCCTTCCCGGCGCAGTCGTCAGGGTGCCGGCGAGGTCGTGGGCGTCGGGGTCGCGGGCGGCAGCGTGGTCGTCAGGGCTCGGACCGCGCGGCGGAGCTGGGTGTCGGTCGACTTCCGGAACTGCTTGCGGGTCAGGTCCTCCAGGTCGCTGGGTTCCGTGACCGTGCCATCTGCCGGCAATGCGACCAGGACATCTGGCGTGATCCCGACGTCGAAGATGCCCTCGCCCTTGGGCGTTAGCCATTCGATGACACCCAGCAGGATGGCCGATCCATCCGACAGGGGCATGAGACTGAGCACCGTGCCAGTGCCAAACGTCTTCTGGCCCAGGACTTGCGCCCGACCGCTGTCCTGGAGCGCCGCGGCCAGGATCTCGGACGAGCTGGCGCTGCCGTAGTCCACCAGCACCACGACCGGCAGGTCGGGCGCGATGGGGGTGTCCGTGGTCGTCACGGGAGGTTCGACGCCCGAGCGGTCCTGCTGTCCGTAGACGGTCGTGCCCTGGGGCAGGAACATGCCCGCGATATCCACCGCCTCGTCCACCAGTCCGCCCGGATTGCCGCGCAGGTCGAGGACGACCGCGGTGGCACCCTGGGCGATGGCTTGGGCCAGGGATGCACGCAGCGCGTCCCCGGCGCCCTGTGAGAACTGGGCCAGCCGGATGTCCGCCACCTTGGTGCCGGGCACGAAGGCCCACGACGCCTGGGGCACGTCGATCTGGGCGCGCACGATGGGCACCTCTTCCGAGGTCCCATCCCGGTGGAGGATGCCGAGGGTCACCGACGTACCGGCTGGGCCGCGCACCAGCTTGATGACCTCATCCACGGTCAGCCGTTGCGTCGGCTGACCATCCACGCTGGTGATGAGGTCGCCCGCCCGGAGCCCGGCCTCGTCCGCTGGCGACCCATCGAAGACCGAGATGATGAGGGGCGTGCCGGCGCGGGTGTCGACCATGATGCCGATGCCGCTGATCCGGCCGCTGAGCTGCTCCGACTGCGCCTGGACCTCGGCTGGCGTGAGGAACGTCGTGTGGCCGGTATCGCCAAGGGCGTCGACCATGCCCCGGATGGCGCCCCAGGTGAGGTTCTCGTCAGATAGCTTGCTGGGATCGACGAACTTGTCCTGGACCACCCTGAGCGCCTCCCAGAAGACCCCGAAATCCTCCGGTGCGCCGTCGGGCACGACGCTGCCTGGGCCACCCGGCTGGTGACTGGCAACCGGTGACGGGTCGGCGCCCGCGGCGATGCCCTGATCGGCCGGACGCACCTGGCCGACCACGATCCCAGCGGAGAACACCAGCGCGACCAGGCCGGCAATGGCGCCCATCCGGACCATCCCACGACGGCGACGCGGGGCGACAGGTCCGGTCCCCGGCTGGGGGGCCACGTGGGCGGCTGGGACGTGGTCAGGATGCATGCTGATCTCCGGGCTGGGACGACGCCGACATCATGGGGCCTTGGCACCTGATACGTCGGCACGGGATGTCCGGATGGATATGCCAGGTCGTGACACCTGAGGTGGCACGACCGACCCTGAACCTGCATCTATCAGCTGCCGCTGGCGGCACCACGGAGGTCAGGCATGAACGGGTTCGATTGTCCTTGGTGTGACCATGAGGTCAGCATCTCGCCGCAGGCGTTCGCGGCCGGTTCCGTGGTCTGCCCGGAGTGCAGCACCCAGGTGGACGTCGTGGTCGTGCCGGTGCCGGTGCAGCGCGAGCGCGTCGCGGCCGGACGCGAGCTGGCGATGGCCGCCTGAGGTCAGACGAGCGTTGGTGAGAGCGCCGTGGCGTCGGCCATCAGGCGCGCGTAACCGGGCTTGATGGTGCCGTTGATGAGGCGCAGTCGCTCATCGAAGGACAGGAACGAACTCTTCATGGCGTTCAGCGTGAGCCACTCCAGCTCGTCCAGGCCAAAGCCAAAGGTGCCGGCCAGGAGCTCCATCTCGGAGCTGAGGGTGACGCCGCTCATCAGGCGGTTGTCGGTATTGACCGTGACCCGAAAGCGCAGCCGCCGCAACAGGTCGACCGGGTGCTCGGCGATGGACGTGACAGCGCCGGTATGAACGTTGGACGTGGGGCACATCTCCAGTGGCACCCGCCGATCCCGGATGTACGCAGCGAGACGGCCCAGTGTGTACCGCCCGTCCGCGCCCACCTCGATGTCATCCACGATGCGCACGCCGTGACCCAGGCGCTCCGCCCCACACCACTGGAGTGCCTCCCAGATGGATGGCAGACCGAACGCTTCGCCAGCATGGATGGTGACGTGAAAGTCGGCCCGATGGATGAGCTGGAACGCGTCGAGGTGGCGACTCGGCGGGAAGCCCGCCTCTGGCCCCGCGATATCGAAGCCGACGACGCCCTCGTCGCGGTAGCGCACGGCCAGCTCCGCGATCTCCACGGAGCGCGCGAACTGGCGCATCGCGGTCACGATGGCCCGGATGGTGATGGGCCGACCGGCCGCGGCGGCGGCAGCGGCTCCGACCCGGAATCCACGCAACCAGGCCGCCATCACGGCGTCCAGGTCCAGGCCCCGCTGCGTTGACAGCTCTGGGGCGTAGCGCACCTCCGCGTACACCACACCATCCGCCGCGAGGTCCTCAGCGCACTCCGCGGCGACGCGCTCGATGGCCGCAGGGGTCTGCATCACGCCCACCGTGTGAGCGAAGGCCTCCAGGTACAGCTCGAGGCTGCTGTCCGGCTTGCCCTGGTAGAACCAGTCGGCCAGCCGCAGCGGGTCGTCCGTGGGCAGTCCGTCATAGCCCGTCTCGTGCGCGAGGTCGATGATCGTCTGGGGCCGCAGGCCGCCGTCGAGATGGTCGTGGAGCAGCACCTTTGGCGCTGCGCGCACGGTCGCGGACGAGGGGGTCAAGGTCATCGACATGGACGATAGGGTACGTCGCCGGGGCCGAGGCCGAGGTGGCGCCCGCGTCCATCGGGCGTTGTCGGGGGGTGACACGGCCGCGATCACCGGGTATCCTCACCGCGGAGCCGGCATATCCGTGCCGGGAGAGAAGGCAACACCAACCGAATATCGCCGCTCGACCAGGGATCGATGCGCTGGACCCGGAGGGGGTCTGACGCATGGCAGCCGCCCCAGCGGCCGATCTCGTCGACGGCCAGGTCGGTGCATCCGTGATGTGCCTCCGCATGCGTTCGTGATGTCCTCGGCGGCATCCGTCCCGCGCGTGGAGCCTGGTTGTCGGCATGCTCCTGCCCGCGCGCACCTCGCACCTTCATCGCTCCTCCTGGTCGGGCGGCTCACCTACCGTCGTCGCGCCCCAGCGCGACGTTCCGGCAGAAGGGAGGCAACCTATTGCCCGCACAGACCAGAGGCGCCCAGTGGGCGTCCACGGAACAGGACCGGCAGTTCGCCGCCAGCGGGACGCTGGCCGCCACAACCAGGCCGCGCCGTTCGGCGGTGGCGCGTGTCGTGGGGACGCTTCTGGGCGTGATCATGGTGGTCAGCGCACAGGCGTCCATCGGTGCCGTACCGGTCGCAGCTGACAGCTCGTCCGCGCCACTCGCGGTGTTCATCGTCGGCCCGTCCGCGGGGATGACCAACAGCAACCTGGCCGATTCCGCGGCACTCGCCAGAGATGCCGATGCCGCCGGCATGCGGGTGCGCAAGGTGTTCCACCCCCGGGCAACGTGGGAGAACGTCCTGGACGCCATCCAGGGCGCCAGCCTCGTGGTCTACATGGGCCATGGCAACGGTTGGCCGAGCCCCAATGGCCCCTTCCAGGAAGACACCAAGAATGGTTTCGGACTGAACCCTCGCGAGGGCGCATCCGGGTACAGCACCGCCTACTACGGCGCGGACAAGCTGCGCAAGCGGGTCCATCTCGCGAAGAACGCGGTCGTCTTGCTGGTGCACCTGTGCTATGCCTCCGGCAACGGCGAGGAGTACATGGGTCCCGAGTGGGACAAGGACATCGCCACCAAGCGCGTCGATAACTTCGCGTCCGGGTTCCTGGATATCGGTGCCCGCGCCGTATTCGCCTACGGCATGGATCAGAAGATCGACTTCCCTCGTGCCCTCATGAACGGCGACCGGACCATGGACGAGATCTTCAAGAGCCCCAACTCCGACGGGCGCTACGACGGCTTCGTCGGCGTGCGTGACTACTACCGCGACTCCAGGCGCACCGGCTGGGCGCGTATCCACATGGACCCCCACCCCAGGGAAGGCCACTTTCGGTCCCTCACTGGCGACCTTGCCATGACGGCCACCGACTTCCGGTCGGGCGCCGGTGACGCGGGCGGCGGCGGTCCCACGCCACCCGCACCCGATACCAGGGCACCAGTGCTCAAGCTCAACGGCAGTGGTACGGGTCTCGCAGCTGGGACAGCACTCCGGTTCAGCCCCAACGGTGACCGGTCCGGTGAGAGCATCCGGCTGCGCACCACGCTCAGTGAGCGGGCCACGGTCCGGGTGGAGGTGCGCGATCGCAAGGACACCCTCGTCCGGGCGTATTCACGGACCGTCGCCAAGGGCAGAGGCAGCATCACCTGGAATGGCCACAACAACGCCGGCAAGGTCGTCGCTGACGGCAACTACCGGGTGACCCTCACGCCCCGCGACAAGGCAGGCAACAAGGGCAGCTCCCGCTCGGTGAACACGCTGGTGCTCACCACCCTCAAGGCACCCAGCCAGTCGCGGCGGACCATCTTCTCCGCGGACAGGGACAAGCTGGCCCAGTCGACCCGGGTCGGCTTCACGCTGCTGCGCAAGGCGCGTGTGACCTGGGTCATCCGGGACAGCGCGGGCCGTTCCGTGGCGACCCACATCGATGGCAGGTTCCTGAGCAAGGGCAAACATGCCTGGATCTGGGCGGGTCGCGACCAGAAGGGTCGCTCCGTCAAGGCGGGGACGTACCACGCGGTCGTCACTGCGAGGACGGCGGCCGGCACGGTGCGCATCATGCGCACCATCCGCGTGGGCGCCTTCCGCATCGAGACCTCCGACGCCACCCCGGGTCGTGGGCAGCGCATCCGTATCCGGGTCTTCAGCACGGAGCCGCTCAAGTCGGCGCCGCGCGTCCGGATCAGCCAGCCCGGCCACGCAGATCGGATCGTGACCACCAAGCGAGTCGGCGCCGCGTACGTGGCCACCGTCGAGCTGAAGTCGAAGGGCAAGGCCGGCGCCCTGCGTATCGTGGCCCTTGGCACCGACGCACGGGGCGGCCATCAGTCGCAGACCCGGACCCTGCGCATCCACTGACCCTGGGCGTCCACCGACCCAGGTCCGCGTCGTCCCGACGACCCGGACCAGCGCATCCCGACCGGCGGTCGACGTGACCGCCGGTCGTGTGCGTCCCGATGCCCGAGACTCGGTCGGCGTGGACCCATCCTCCGGCCCCCTGCCGCTGTCCCTCTCGATGTCCTACCTGGGTCATTCCACGGTGCTCATCGACATCGGTGGCGTGCGCGTGCTCACCGACCCCATCCTGCGCCGCCGCGTAGGTCCTCTAG
>JBBQNA010000023.1:0-22347 GCA_038329515.1 Candidatus Limnocylindrales bacterium
CGAGCGCCGGTGGATCGAGCGCCGGTGGATCGAGGGCCGGTGGATCGAGGGCCGGTGGATCGAGGGCCGGTGGGCCTCGGGCCTGCCGGCCCTGACAGACGGCCGGTGCGTGCCCGAACCGGGCCGTTCGATCATGCACCACCGCCGGGTCGGTCGAAGGTGATGCCCCGGTCACGCAGGCTCACGTACGCGTCGTGGCCGATGATGAGGTGGTCCAGAACCGGCACATCGAGGAGTCGGCCGGCAGCCACCGTCTCGGCCGTGAGGTGGAGGTCCTCGGGGCTCGGCGTCGGGTCTCCCGAAGGGTGGTTGTGGACCACGATGATGCCCGCCGCGTGGCGTCGGACGGCATCCCGGAACAGCTCCCCGACACGCACCAGCGCGGCCGACACGTTGCCCTGATAGATGCGCTCGATGGACAGCACCGTGTTCTTGGACGAGAGCAGCACGACCCGGAGCTCCTCCCGTTCCAGGCGGCCCATCTCCGGGAGCAGCCGCTCTGCCAGGTCGCGTGGCGCCCGGATCGACCAGCGACCGGTCGGCCAGTCCACGAGCGCGCGCCGACCAAGCTCGAATGCGGCCGCCAGCTGTGCCGCACGGACCGGCCCGACACCCGGCAGGGCGCGCAATTCGGCAGGACCCGCAACTGCCAGGCCGGAAAGTCCATCGAGCCGGATGAGTGCCTCCTCTGCCATGGTCGTCGCGCTCGCGTGCCGCGTGCCACTCCCCCACACCAGGCCGATGAGCTCCGGGGCGCTCAATCCGGCCGCTCCCCGGCGTTCCAGTCGCTCGCGGGGTCGTTCCGTGCTCGGCAGCTCCCGGATGGAGCGGCGAGATGGCAGATGATCCACGGGAGCCTCCGGGCGTCTGGCGAGCGACGACCGGCGGGTCGGTTCGATGCATCCGGATCCGAAGGACAGAGCCCGCCGATTCCCCCGCCCTCCGGACCCGGATGCAAGATGCACTGTAGGCAGCGGGCCTTCGCGCGGACTTGCGCCCCACTTGTCCGTGACTTTGGGGACAACCCCGTCGATCAGGGCCCGGGCGCGGCCGCTCGTGACAGGGCGAGGAGACCCAGCAGGAAGCCGTTGTAGGCCATGTGCCCCGCGATGGCGGCCACGATGCCGCGTCGCAGGAACAGCCAGCCGAGTGCCAGGCCAAGGGGCAGGATGACCGCGAACTGGAGCATGGCCTGACCGAGCCCTTCGCTCGCCTGCTCTGTCGCGACCCGGATGTTGAGGATGTGGACGACGGCGAAGAACAGGGCGCTCCGGATGAGCGCCGGCCGCTCGCCCAGGTCGCGCAGCCAGGCACTCAGGGCGAAGCCGCGGAAGAATGCCTCCTCACCGATGGGTGCGATGACCGCTGCCGCCAGCACCACGGCCAGCGCCTCGGTCGAGCCGTGCGCGTCGGGCAGCGTCTCCGGTGCCGTGACCTGGAGGACGCTCGCCAGCAGCGCGCCCCAGACCAGGACGCCGAGTGTGACCGGCACCATCACGAAGACGGCCACACCGACGTCCCGGAGCGCGACACGCAGCATCCCTGGGCGACGTACCGGCCAGCCCATGGCGGACCACGACAGGGCGCCCGACCGGACCACGAACAGCTCGATGGTCACCAGGTATGCGAGGCCGACCACCAGCAACCCGAACAGGAAGCCGTAGGGCTGCTCCGGGTCGACCAGGTTCGCGGCACCGAGCACGGCGGACGCGAGGGTGCTGATGACCAGTACCAGACCGAATAGCAGCACGGGCGATGGGCCGTGGTAGGACTCGGCAGGCCGCTCCCCGCGAGCCACGACCTGATATCCGGCCCCGGCCGCGAGCCCGATACCCAATGCGACGATACCCGCGAGGGCCATCAGGGAGCGCCCCGTCGACGGCTGCGCCTGGGTCGCGATCAGGAGTGCTGCGATGCCGCCGATGCTGAATAGCCACGTCCCGAGGTAGAGCGACGGGACGGGGCGGCCATCCAGGGTGAAGATGCGGCCGCCGGGCGGCCCACTCGACGGCGGGGGCACGACGCCCGGGGACTCGAAGTCATCCGGGTCGTCGTCCTCGGGCGGCTGGGGCGCGGTCAACGCTCCCGGACGGGGGTCATGTCAGGACCCATCATGCTGGGACCGAGCGCCTGTCGGGGAGGGCCATCCACCTGGAGCGGCATCTGCGGTCCACCAAGCTGGGGCTGGGGTCCGGGCATGTACGCGGGCGCCACTACTTCCGGTCGTTCGAAGTCCTTGCCGCACCAGGCGCACAGTGTCCAGTCGAGCTCCACCAGGCGGCTGCAGTTGGGGCACACGCGACGCAGGCGGTTGCGGCAGGTGGGGCAGATGATCCACTCCTCCTCCACGGCCCGCGAACAGTTGGCGCAGTGGGGTCGGGATTCGATCTCCGCGAGTATCGCCTCCTCCGCCAGCGCCCGTTCATTCGACTCCGAGATGGTCTCGCGGGGCCGGATGATGCGGTACAGCAGGACCGCGAACAGGAACAGGAAGGGCGTGAAGGCGACGATGAGCCCGGCGGCCAGATATGGCGCGACCGGGTTCGTGGTCCGGTGCTGCATGTCCCGGAACGCCCAGAAGGCAGTCAGCAGCCAGACCAGGATGATGTACACGATGATCGCCTGGATGGCGACCTGGACGTACTGGTTGCCGAGGATCGAATCGATCGAATCCCCGAACGCCTTCTCGACATCACCGAACATGGATCCTAAAGCCTCAGCGCTGCGTAGCGGGCCTGTCGCGATGAAGCGAGGCCGCCCGATGGCCGCGGCCGACTATATCAGGGGAAGGGGCCCATGCCGGGAACGGGAGGGCTACGGATCCGGTGTCGAGGCCTTAACCCGATGGTGCTGGAGCCACGCCTGGGGGCAGCGATGCGGGGTCGGATGAGGGCGATGGCCCGACCGTGACGTCCAGGAGTGGCACCAGCCGGGACATGGCAGAGGAGTCGGATGTGACGAGCAGCGTGTCGCCCATCTGCCATGCCAGCACCTGGCTGACCTGGCCCTGTGCGGTCACAACGAGCGACCAGACCGGCCGGCCGTCCACCTCGCTGACGGTCGAGACCGCGCCAGCTCCATACGCAACGAGTCGCTCCTGGACGGCGTCGGAGAAGCGGGCCGCAAGATCCGGCACGCTGGCGCCCTGGATGTGGAGCAGCTGGCCGCTGACGGCAGCGCTGCCGGACCCATAAGCCAGGACCACCACGCAGACGTCCGATCGCGCACGCCCGAGGGACCCAAGTAGCGGATCCAGGAGCTCCTCGGGTTCGATCGCCGCGACGCCCGGCACGATGTTGCTGACGAGGACCAGGTCATCGATGCGTGGCGGCAGCACCGCCGCGACGGGAACGCAGTCAGCGGCAGATGGGGACGATGGTGCCGGGGACTGTGCCGCGACCGAGCTCGCCAGCACCACGATCGCCAGCAGCCCCGCGGCTGTGGCAGCACCGCGCCAGGCCCTCACCTGAGCGTGTCCATCGTCCACAGGCTGCCTCGGAACGCGCTGGCCAGCCCGCACAGGCAGAAGGCACCGATCCAGACCGCGCTCAGCAGGCACGCGGTGATGAGCGCGCCGAGCATCGCCCCCATATCCCCTGTCCGCCCCAGGGCCGCCAGACCCTGGCGGGTGGCGCCCCAGGCGAGTGACAGACTGCCGACAGCGACCAGGATGGCGACCGCCGCCGTGGCCCAGGACATCGCCGCCACACCCGCCACTCGCAGCGGCTGCCGGACGACCCGGAGCGCGCCGTGGATGGCCAGGCGACCTTCGGTGCGTTCGCCCGCACCGTCGGGCAGCAACCCCAGCCGGGCGATGACCAGGCGCCGGCTCGCGACACTGACGAACACCTCGATGATGGCGACGATGAGCAGCATCCCGAGGAGCGTCGGTGCGATGTCCCGTGCCACGCGCGCGATGAGCGGCATCGCGAGGTCGCTGGGTGTCTGGAGCTCGGTCGCCACCAGGCGGCCGATCCGACCCACGACCAGGAAGGTGAGCAGCAGGATGGGCGTCAACCCGGCGGCCTGGACCGCGGCCACCCAGAGCAGCAGGGACCTGCGTTCTCGAGGTTGCAGCTGACGCGCCGGCCGGCCGAGTCCGAGCGTCCCGGACTGGGGCAATGCGACGCAGCGCTCGACGCGGTGCAGCTCCGCCCACGCGGAGCTGAGGATGGCCAGCAGCGCCACGATGCCGGTGAGCGCCGCCGCGACGGCTGCCAGGACGTCGAAGCTGGCGCTCGTGCCCGACGTGTTCAGCTGGTTCCGGAACAGGATGCTCAGCAGTACCGGACTGGGGATGGTCAGGACCGGCAGGGTCAGCAGGATGAGACCGCCCCGGGCACCAAAGCCCACGATGCCGAGCAGCCAGAGCGCCGGATCGGCGGCGACGACGGCGGCAGCCGTGCCCACGACCGCACTCGTGCCGCGGCCTGTGTCCGTGCGCATGCCGGGAGTGACCGGGCCACTGCGCATCAGCGGCTCAGGCGGTGACGCGGCCCGGCGCGCCCGCAGCTTCCACGGCCCGCGCGAAAGCTCGTAGCAGCTCCCGTGCCAGCTCGTTGGGGCGCATCGTGGCGTTGCGTACCGGATCCCAGCGGACCGCGGTCATCAGCAGCAGTGGCCTCGCCCAGGGTCGTGCGTCATCGGGTGCCGGCGGCATCCGCAAACGGATGAGCTGACGACCGTCCTCCTGGTCCAGCAACCCGGCCAGGGCGCCGGCCAGCGCCGGACCCATGACCATCAGCGGCGGCCCCGGCGGCGGCCCCGCGAGCGGTGCGGCGGCGGTCGCCTCCAGCACGCCATCCGCGTCTTGCGCCCACATGTGGGTCAGCCACCAGCCGTCATCCATGATGCTCGGCGCGGTCATGCCCAGGAGCGCAGCGGGTGCGTTCGGGTCACCCGGCAACCGGATCTCCTCCTCGCGCACGTAGGACGGACCGGGTGCCGGCAGGCGCTCGCCACTCAACGAGCTACTCCCACTCGATGGTGGCCGGCGGCTTGCTGCTGATGTCATAGACCACCCGGTTGACGCCCGGCACCTCGTTCACGATGCGCGACGAGATCTTGCCCAGCACGTCGTAGGGCAGCTTGGCCCAGTCCGCGGTCATGCCGTCCTCGCTGGTCACGGCACGGATGGCGACCACGTTGGCGTACGTCCGGCCGTCACCCATGACACCCACGCTGCGCACGGGAGTCAGGATCGCGAAACTCTGCCACACGCTCCGGTAGAGGCCCGCGGCCTTGATCTCATCGATGACGATCCAGTCGGCGTCACGAAGCGTGTCCAGCCGTTCGGCGGTGACCTCGCCGATGATGCGGATGGCGAGCCCGGGCCCGGGGAATGGTTGGCGCATCACCATCTGTTCGGGCAGGCCCATCTCCAGGCCAACGGCGCGCACCTCGTCCTTGAACAGGTAGCGCAGCGGCTCGATGAGCTGGAACTTCAGGTCCGCCGGCAGGCCACCCACGTTGTGGTGGGTCTTGATCTTCTGCGCGGTCTTGGTCTCCGCAGTCGCCGACTCGATGACGTCCGGGTACAGCGTGCCCTGGGTCAGGAAGTCGATGCTGCCGCCGGTGCTCTTGAGCCGCGCCGCCTCTTCCTCGAACACCCGGATGAACTCGTCGCCGATGATGCGCCGCTTCTGCTCCGGGTCCTCGACACCGGCCAGGCGCTTCAGGAACCGCTCCCGCGCATCCACCATGACCAGCTGCATGCCCAGGTTCTGCTCGAAAGTGGCCCGTAGCAGCTCCGATTCCTTCTTGCGCATGAGGCCGTGGTCGACATAGATGCACGTCAGCCGGTCGCCCACCGCCCTGTGGACGAGGGCCGCTGCGACCGCGGAGTCGACGCCACCCGACAGGGCACAGATGACGTTGCCGTCCGTGCCTGCCACCCGGGCGTGCGCGTCGATGCGCTCGCGAATCTCGTTGACGGTCGAGTCGATGAAGTTCGCGGGTGTCCATGACTGCCCGATGTGCGCGATGCCGACCACGAAGTTGCGCAGCACCTGGCGGCCCGCGGGGGTGTGCACCACCTCCGGGTGGAACTGGATGCCGTACAGGTTGCGACCGGGGTCGGCGAGTCCCGCGTATGCGGTCGAGTCCGTCTGTGCCGTGGCGTGGAAGCCCTCCGGCAAGCGGGTGATGGAGTCGCCGTGGCTCATCCAGACGGGCTGCTCCCGCTCGATTCCCGTGAACAGGCCGTCGTCGGCGGTGATGGTCACCGACGCAGGGCCGTATTCCCTGTTGGCCGCGGGCAGCACATCGCCGCCCAGGCCGCGCGCCATCAACTGGGCGCCATAGCAGATGCCGAGGACCGGGATGCGGCCGCTCCAGATGGCACTGTCGGGATGGGGCGCACCGTCGTCATAGACCGAGTTGGGACCGCCCGACAGGATGATCGCGCGGACACCGCGGCGCTCGAGTTCGGCCATGGAGGTATCGAACGGCAGCAACTCGGAATAGACATTCAACTCGCGGACGCGTCTGGCGATGAGTTGCGCGAACTGGCTGCCGAAATCGAGGATGGCGACCGTGCCAGCGGGCTGGTCGGTGCCGCTTGCGGGTTGGTCGGCGGGATCCCGGTCGGGAGCCGGCGCGTCCAGCGCTACCTCGAGGTACGCCTCGACCTCCGCGTCATCGGGCGCGAGGACGCGATGTCCCGCATTCGCCAGCGAACCATGGACGGTCTTGCCACGCTCTGGCGAATCGGTCAATCGAACCCCTCCTCCTGCCTCAGACCCCGATACCCCAGTCTACCCAGCAACCGGACTGGGCCGGAGGACGCCCAGTCCATCCCCGATGCGCACGGCTGCCGGGCGCACGACGAGCGCGCCGATGGCGAGACAGGCATCGCGTTCGCGAGCGATGGTGCGCAGCACATCGGGGTCGGCTTCGATGCCACCGGGCTGGGGTCGCGTGGTCATGACGCAGCGGCCGACGCGCTTGCTCACCTGGAGGACAGCGTCGCCGAGATGGATCGCCTCACCCACGAAAGCGTCCTCACCGGCGCCGTCCAGGAGCACGTTGGAGCGGAAGCGGCGCGGATCCCAGGTGCCGAGCGTGGTGGTGGAGACGAGTGACACGCGGATCTGCGGCGAGTCGTGGAACGGGCCTTGGGCACCCGTGAAGGCGCGCCATTGCGACTCGTGCTCCGTGTCGTCCGGGTTCTCGTACTGACGGGTCGCGTGGTCGTCCGCGGAACGAAGATGCACCGGGCGGCCAAGCCATCGACTCAGCGCGGCGTCATCGGCGGCGATCGATCCGTCCGGGAGGGTGATCTCGGCCATGCCATCGTCGCGCAGTCGGGCGGCAGCGAACAGCAGCCCCGGCGCGCGCCGACCGGTCAGCCCCAGTCCAGTGACCGTGTCGAAGATCGCGAACCGACGATCGCCGACGATCCCGTCAGCGGTCACTTCAGCGGACTCCAGCCGCTCCCCCTGGAGCGACTTCACGGGATAGCGCCACAACCCGATGACCTGCATCCCGCCATGGTGGCACGCGCGGCGGCCGATACGCAGGGCTCGGGCGGTCTGTCTACTGCGCTGCTATGGGTCGTTCTTGACTGAGGAGAGCTTGTCGTTGGCGGCGGCGCCTACGTTCGACACCCACGCCCCGGCGGCCCATCGCCACGACGGATATCCGTAGCCGGAGTCGCTGAACCATCTTGGGCGGCCCGCGTTCACCGATTTGAACGAGGACACCATGTCGTTCCAGCCAATCGAGCCCAGGTCGGGTATCGCGTTCCATGCCTCGTAGTTGAGGCCGCGATAAGCCTCGTCCGCGTAGAACACCACGAACGAACTCGACAGAGCGCCGTATGACTCTCTTGAAGCATCCGCATCGCGATCACCCGCGACCGTGAAACACTCGATGGTCGGGTAGCCGCGGTCGTGGCAAAAGTAGCGACTGACGTCCTTCAGCGGAATGATCTTGTCTCCTAGCCGAGCCTCCAGGCGGTCGGCCGTTGCAGCGTTGACGCTGGGTCCGAGCGCGATGATACCTACGGCCGCACAGGCAGCCAACAGAATCGTTGCGATGTACGGCTTGGCGTGTAGCACGAGCCCTCCGTGGAATCGATACGTGACGACTCACAGAAGGTGGAGGAGACACCCACGGCGGGCAATCGAGGGTATCGCTGGCCCGCGATGGTGAGAATGGCTACAGTGGGCCGGGGAAACTACCGCTTGACATCAACGCCAAGGAAGAGTCCTCAGTCCAAAGCCTTCAATCGATTCGCGCGAGTCTTGCTGCACCGGCCGACGGTCGGCGCGCGCTCGTACGCCTCGTGTGGATACTCGTCGTGGTTGTCGTCTCCCTCAGGGTCCTAGCCAGCGTCACGAACCTCGCATCGACCGTAGTCGTGGTGGACGGGCCGGCCCCAAGAGTCCTGTCCGTGGCTCGTGGCTCGGTGGAGTGGCTCGCGGGGGTCCGAGAGGGAGATCCCTACGTTCCTTGGCCAATGGGCGATGGCGGGGAGGTTGCAACGCCGTCAGGTGACGTCGGAGTCCCCAACCAGTGGCCGCCTCGGCCTGTAGGGGGCGCGTTCGCTGCGGTCCTGTTCCTCGTGGTTGCATTGGGCCTGTGGACGCTCGTGCCTTTCCTAGGGGCTGTCCTGCTGTTTGCATCGGCCGCGTTCAGCACGAGCGGACTGATGGGCACGGCCACCATGCCGGTTGCCCTGTTCATCACGGCCCTCCCAGCAATCGCGGCACTGCCGCTCGCATGGACTCCCGGGCGTGCGGGACGAACGACGCTGAGCGTCACGCTAGTCGCAATGGCGCTGGTTGGCGGAACGGTGGTCGTCGCGATCGAGGGACCGACCGGCTGGGAGCTAGCATGGACGCTCAGTTGGGTCATGCCCGCAATCGTGGTGCTGTTGGTAGTGAGTGGTGGTGTGGTCGTCGGAGCACTTCGCGGCAGCCGCACGCACCGTGCAGGTCAGTCGCTGGCGGGTTCCCTGGTCGGCGAGACCATGCTCGGACGGCGAGCATTGCGGAGTTCTGTGGAGGACGGCCGCGATCGGACCGCCCAGTTGCTGCACGACCGGGTCCTGCCTGGGGTCGCTGCAGGTCTGGGTGCGCTCGAGTCCGGCGACCCGATTGGGGGCGCGAGGTTGCTCCGATCCCTGGCCGGGGAATTACGACAAGACCTGGATCAAGAGCAGCTTGTAGTGATTCGTCTCGGCGGCCTCGGTGCCGCGCTTGAGGGACCCGTGGAACGCGTTGAGCAACTCGGGATCCCTTGTCTACTGTGCGTCGTTGATCGCGGGCGACCGCCTTGGGAGGTCGAGGTCACGGCCTTGCGGATCGCCCAGGAAGCGCTCAATAACGCTGTAGCCCATTCCTCGGCGAGCGCGATTCGGGTCGACTGCGAGTTCGGCCCACAGCAGGTCCACTTGCACATCACCGACGATGGTGTGGGCCTAGACTCACAGCCAGGCCGCCGAGGCACCCGGCAGCATCTCGGACTTGCCGCGATGTCGAATCGAGCCACCGAGGTGGGCGGGCGCGTACTCATCGACTCCACCCGTCGATCGGGCTTGCGCGTGTCCTTCGAGTGGCCCGCGTGACCCGTCTCGTGATCGTAGACGACGACCAGCTCGTCGGACTGGGCATCGCCACTGTGCTTCGGTTGCAGTCCCTCGACGTTGTAGCGGTCGTGTCCTCCCTGGACGAGGCGGTTGGCGTGGTGGTGACATATCGCCCCGATCTGGTGATCTGCGATGTGATGTTCCACGGGAAACCTGAAGGTCTGGAGATGGTCGCCCTGCTGAGCGAGACAGCCTCGCGGGATACGCCTGTACTGTTTCTCTCCTCGTTCGCCTCGCCATACCTCGTCGCCCAAGCGCGAGACCACGGCGCTGCTGGATACCTACCCAAGGACGTCGACGTCCAGACACTGGCATCTGCAGTCACCGTCATCGAACGCGGTGGACAGGTCTTTCCCGCCAGACTCCGAGTTGAGCGCATGCCCTCCAAGCGCGAGGTTGAAGTGGTCCGCCTCGTGGCAGATGGTCTCTCGAGTGACCAAGTCGCGAGTCGGCTCGGCGTGAGCACTCGCACGGTGGACACGCACCTAGCACGGATGTACGAACGTTGCGATGTCGCCAGTAGGACCCAACTGGTCACCCACGCCCTCAGCAAGGGGTGGATCGTCGAACTCCCGGCTGATGGCCGCGTCCCTTGACCGCCCCGGTCGCCTGATTGAATGACTGGCGGTATCCGGGACATATCCCTGCCCTCGGTGTCGGGTCGATCACCTATTGGAGCGGGCTCCGCGGCATCTCAGGATGGACCCGGGTTGATCTCGCGGGCGGGCGTGGTCCGTCCGGAGGACTCGACCCGAAGGAGGATTCGAATGCTCAGACAAGGCAAGCGACTGGTGGCTGGTGCTACCAGCATCGCGATGATGGTGCTGATGATGGTCTTCACTTTCCCGGCCATTGCGTCTGCCGACTCTCGGTGCAGCAACACCGGAGTTCAGGTCTGGTCGAGCGAGAGCTACAGCGGCTTTACTCACATCTTCTGCGCTTCGGGCAGCAAGATCCAGATTCCCAACCTCGAAGTCTATGGCGGCGGCGGCCCGCTTCCAGGCGATTCGTGGAGCGATGTGATTGACAGTTTCCAGTCCTTCAACATGGACTCCGGCAAGAAGTCTTGCTGGTCGACCGGGTACACCTACGGCGGCAGCACCTTTTACTGGGGCCGGAACAACTATGCGACCTCTGTCGGCACTGATCTCCACGACAAGATCACTTCGATGGAGATCAATGTGACTAGCTGTCAGTAGCTGGAGACGGCACGGCGTGCGAGTCGGCAAACCGTCGGCTCGCACGTTGCATGCAACCAGACACGGTGAATCATGACTGATGTTGCGCTCGAGGAAAGGGAATGGCCGGCGCTAGAGGCGCTCGCGGTCAGCAAGCGGTTCGGTCGGGGCCAGCAGGCGCTCGCGGCCATCTCTCTCACCGTCCCGCGTGGCTCGATCGTCGGACTCGTTGGACCCAACGCGGCGGGCAAGTCCACCCTGATCAGGACGTGGGTCGGGTTCGAGCGGCCAAGCTCCGGTTCGGTCCGTGTGTGCGGCTTCGATCCTCAACGCCAACGGGCTGAGGCTGTCGCACATTTGGCGTACGTCGCCCAGTCGCCGATGCTGTATCGCGAACTCACGGCCGCGCGCCATCTTGATCTCGCCCTGGCCATGCGCAAGGGATTCGACCGTGAGGTCGGCGAACGCCGGCTCGCGGATCTGGACATCCCCATCGACGCCAAGGTTGGTCGCCTGTCAGGCGGTCAAGCAGCACAGGTGAGTCTCGCCATCGCGCTCGGTACCCGCGCCGATGTCCTCCTGCTCGACGAGCCGCTCGCGTCGCTCGACCCCCTCGCCCGGCGTGAGTTCCTGGACGTGCTGTCGGACGAGGTCCATGCCCAGGGTGGCACGGCTCTGCTCTCGTCGCACGTGGTGGCCGACGTCGAGCGGGCGTGCGACCGCATCATCGCGCTCGGCACAGGCCGGGTCCTGCTCGATGCTCCACTGCTTGGATTGGCGGAGGCCCATCGGCTGTATCCCGACGGCGAACCCCCCGCTGGACCTCACCTCACTGCCGTAGGTCGGGTGGAATCGGGTGACGGCTGGGCGTGGCTGGCGGCTGTGAACGACGGGTCGACGTCTGCTATGGCCGACAAGCCGTCTGTGGAGCAGGTGGTACTCGCCTATCTCGCGTCCGGGCGGCATCCGGCACGTCGGTCGTGAAGGCCCTTTCCGCGATCGCTTGGCGTATGTCGCGACTCGAGCTGCTGTTCGCCTTGGCCATCAGCGCCGTCCTCAGTTTCGTCATGATCGATCTAGCGACTCAACTCCGGTCGCTCGCGCCGTCAGCGGGACCGTGTCTCGACCAACTCCGGACCGGCCTGGACCTCGGAGCTGACTGCCCGACCGGACGCGACTTCGTGCTCCTGTCCGTCGGGAGTGTGGGCTCCATCGTGGGACTGGTGGGATATGTGCCGTGGCTGCTGGGCGGTGTCATCGGGAGCCAAGTGGTTTCGCGCGAGATCGAACGGCGCACGGCGGGCTTGTCGTGGTGGCTATCAGGACGACGAGTCCGCTGGCTCCTGGCGAGATCGTTCCTGCCAGCGGTGGTGGTCGCGGCGGCCGCGACGCTGATCGCCGTTGGTGCCACCCAGATGGTGGCGGCACGATATCCATGGCTTGGCATGTGGCACAACCTGCACGCCCTCGGACTGTGGGGTCCGACTCCGGTGGCAGCGAGCATCTGTGGATTCACCGCGGGCTTGGCGGTGGGCGCGGTCGTTGGCCGGCAGATCCTCTCGCTCGTCATGACCGTTGTGGCCTGTGCGGTGCTCATCAACGTGGTGGGCTTCGCCGCACCATATGGGACATCGCAAACGATCATCTCGTCCGCGGAGTGGCAGTCGGAGGGAGCCTGGTCGTGGTGGCAGGGTCTCCAAGCATCCGACGGCCGCTTCGTATCCTTCGATGACGCCGACAAGACACCCGGCCGATACCGGAATGTCGATCTTGGCGTGACCGGTGACCGCACCCCTGAGGTCGTAGCCCGGCAAACTGCGCTCATCCTGGCGCTCGCGGCAGCTGGTCTGGTGATTGCCAGTGTGGCCGTGAATCGTCGACGACGCTTCGTGTGAACTCACGTAGATTCGTCGCCAAGCAAGCGGTCGCCTTGTTTGCGGCCACCAGCCGCGCTGAGATACTTGGCACGACCCTGATTTCGTCCACGCTGGTCGCTGTCGCCATCTACGGCCTCTGGCTGACGTCCCGCACGTTGGACCGGGCGTCACCGTCGGCGATCACGAGGGACCTGGTGCCGCCTTTGGCCATCGGCCTGATGGCGGGTATCACGGCGATCGGGTCGATGCTTGGGTCGAGTGTTGCGGCGGCCGAGATCGAACGCGGGACAGCCCAGTTCGGGTGGTCCATGACGGGCCGACGAGCGTGGCTCGCCTTTCGAACTCTTCCCGCGGCTGGCGCAGCGGTCGTTGCCATGATTCCCGTCACCTTGGCGCTTGGCTGGCTGGCAGCTGCTCGTCATCCGGGAGTCGGTTCCGCTGACGACTACGGATTGGCGGGCGCGCTCCCGACGCTTCGGGTCCTTCTGGTGTTCTGCGTCGCACTCCTGCTGGGACTCACCGTCGGACGGTCGATGGCGGCACTCATCGGGAGTTTCGCGATCGGGCTCACGTGTATGGCGGCCCTCTTCCTGGCTTGGCCGTTTGGCGCTACTCCGTCTGCCTTCGCTGGTGACGCACCGAATGGATCGCGCGCGGTCGGGACGCTGTACCGGACTGTTGATGGCCAGCTACTCGATCTGGCTGCAGCGCAGCGCCTTGCGCCACCCAGTGTGGATCCCGTTTCGATGTCCGAGTGGATGGCAGGGGCGTATGAACCCGTCACCCTCGCCATCACGCCCACGCAACTGGATGAGGTGATGATCAGGGAGGCCGCCCTCATATCGAGCGCGATCAGCGTACTCACAGTGACATCCCTGCTGGTCGTTGATCGTCGGCGACCGCGTTGAAGCGCGGCCGTCCGAGGCTCGCGGTGATGTGGCTTGCTGTTGCCACTGCTCTCCTTGTCTCGGCGAATGTCGCAGCCCAGTCGCCATCCCGCGCTCCACTGCCTGATCCATGGACGCCGCCAGGGAGACTGCCCGGGTCATGTCGCGCCGCGATCGACCCATCGTCCCTCGGCGAGCCGATCGATGGCCTCGATCCGCTGTCAGATGAGGGTCCGCTCGCGGGCCTCAACCCGGACCATCAGTCGCTCGCCGCCATCAGCGACCTTCTCTTGACCCTGGGCCTTTGCCACACGTTCCGCTTCGTCTACTACTTTCCTGACGGCTCCGGAAATGGCTACGGCGAATCCTGGTGCACCGCACCGCCGGGCACGCTCGGCTGGATCTCGTATGCGCCTGACGGCTCGCTGGTTGTGTTCGTGGAAGCAAGTCGACCGATGCCGCTGCGACAACAGCCAGTGAATGGTTGGTGGCATTGCGGTGATACGGTGAACGCGGTTCCATCACAGTCACCAGGTGGGCGGCGAACTGTGGGTACTTTCAACACGTCACTGGCCTCGCTTGGGCGTTCTCGCTAGCCGCGGTCGTGGTCGCGTTCCGAGTCCAGCACGGAGCGACGATGGCCGATGGGCCCCAGGCCGCGCATGACCTCGCCTGCCGCGAAGCCGTCGCGGTAGACGGGAAAGACGGGCGGCGGCACATCGCGCAGTTGCTTCCACATCGGGCTCAGGCCGGCAGTGCCGTATTCCCGCACCTGGCGCACCCGGTCCAGGTCGATGACCTGGCTCAGCAACGCCTCGTCGCTGCCGCCGGTGGCCAGGACGACTCCCTCCGGGTCCACGATGACGCTCCGACCCGTCCCGAACAGGCCGCCGTAGTTGGGGTTCACGAGGTAGACCTGGTTGACGATGGCGTTCGCTCGTGCCATGACCAGCTCCTGCTCGCGGTCGACCGTCTTGGTCAGGGTCGGCTGGAGGATGACCTCGGCGCCCATCCAGGCGAGCGTCCGCGACACCTCCGGATACCAGCCGTCGTAGCAGATCATGAGCCCGAATCGGCCTGCTCCGGGGATGTCGAAGACGGTGAACGAATCGCCCGGCACAGACGTCTCGAGCGGCAACCACGGGAACAGCTTCCGGTAGGTCGCCACGATCTCACCCTCCGGCGAGATGGCCAGCGCCGTGTTGTGGACACCCAGCGTCGAGCGCTCGTAGATGGAGCCCGGCACCAGCCACTTGCCGACCTCGCGGGCGAGCGCGCACAGCCGGTCCGTCAAGGGACCCGGGATCGAGACCGCGACCCGCTCGTCGTAGCCCGCAGGCCAGTCGTCACCCCAGCTGCCGACGGCGTGGAGGTACAGCTCCGGGAAGACATACAGGTCCATGGAGGGCATGGATGCAGCGATGACGCGCACTTCCCGCGCGAACTTGGCAAAGGTCCGTTGCGGGTCATACGGCACGGGCGCGACCTGTGCGGCCACGATCCCGATGGGTCTGCTCATCGATTCACCTTGGTACGGGAGCGTGGTCGGTGGTGGGTGTCGCAGGCGCGAAGTGGCAGGCGGCGGTCACGCCGGGTGCCAGGACTCGCAGGTCAGGTGGCTCATCGACGCATCGATCGGGGTCACCCAGCTCGGCCCGCAGCCAGCAACGGGGATGGAAGGAACAGCCCGGTGGTGGATCCGTGAGACTCGGCGGCTCACCACGAACCAGCGCGACACCCTCGACGCCATCGACAGACGGTCGGGAGGCCAGCAGTGCCTGGGTGTATGGATGCGTCGGCGCGGCCATGGTCCGGGCGGCGGGGCCCTGTTCCACGATCCGCCCCAGGTACATCACGCCGATGCGGTCACACAGGTAGCGCACCACGCCCAGGTCATGCGAGATGAGCAGGTACGTCAGGCCGTGCTCGCGCCGCAGGTCCGCGAGCAGGTTGAGGATCTGCGCCTGGACCGAGACGTCCAGCGCGGACGTGGGCTCGTCGAGCACCAGCAGCCTCGGGCGCAGCGCCACGGCCCGGGCGATGGCGACCCGCTGGCATTGGCCACCCGACAACTCGTGCGCCCGGCGGCCCAGGAACGTCCGACCCAGACCGACTTCGTCCAGCAGCGTCAGGACACGCGCTTCGATCTCCTTCGCGCCCAGACGGAGGTGCGTCCGCAGGGGCTCGGCGACGACATCGGCGACACGCGACCGTGGATCCAGCGACCCGACCGGGTCCTGGAACACGACCTGCATCTCGCGCCGGAGCGCACGCAACCCGGCGCCGGTCGCGTTCGTGACATCCTGGCCGGCGACCTCGATACGACCGGCGGTCGTGTCCACCAGCCGCAGCAGACAGCGTGCGAGGGTCGTCTTGCCGGAGCCTGACTCGCCCACCAGGCCGTATGCCTCACCGGGGGCGATGTCGAGGTCCACCCGGTCGACCGCCCGGATGGTGACGTTGCCTCGCCCTGCCACGTACGCCGGGTACTCCTTGACCAGCCCGGAGAGGCGCACCAGCGGCGCGCTCAGCGTCCCGCCCTGTACCGCGGTGCTCATGCCGACACGACCGACACGCCCGGGAAGTGACACGCTGCGGCGCGTGCCGGTTCCAGGTCGCGCAACCAGGGCGCCTCCGCGCGACACCGGTCCTGCACGACGGGACAGCGCGGCGCGAAGGCACATCCCGTGATGGAGCCGATGTCCGTTGGCACGCTGCCTGGGATCGTCTGCAACGGGCCGCTGCTCGCGGAGGTCCGCGGCACGGCCGCCAGCAAGCCCCGGGTGTACGGATGCTGTGGCGCCGCGAACAATGCCTCGGTCGTGGCCGACTCGACGACCCGACCCGCGTACAGCACCGCCACCCGGTCGCAGACTCGCCGCACGACGCCCAGGTCATGGGTGATGAGCATCACGCTGAAGCCCTCGTCGAGCTGCAGTCGGCGGAGGAGTGCCAGGATCTGGGCCGCGATGGTCACGTCCAGGGCCGTGGTCGGCTCATCCGCGATGATCAGCCGCGGCCGGCACAGCAGTGCCGTCGCGATCATGGCCCGCTGGAGCATGCCGCCCGACAACTGGTGCGGGTACGCACGCATGACGCGCTCCACGTCCGGCATACCCACGGACGCCATGACGATCCGGATCCGTTCCCGAGCCGCGTCACCCCGCTCGCGATCATGGGCCGCCAACACGTCCGCCATCTGGGCACCGATGGTGAACACGGGGTTGAACGCGGATGTCGGGTTCTGGAAGATCATGGCCACCTCGGCCCCTCGGATGCGCCGCAGTGCACCGTCGTCGAGCGTCAGAAGGTCGCGGCCATCGAACTGCAGCACGTCCGCGGTCAGGCGCGCGGACGCGGGCAGCAGCCGCATCGCCGCAAGGCCCGTGACCGTCTTGCCACAGCCCGTCTCACCCACGACCCCGACCGCTTCCCCGGGTGCGATGACGAGGTCGATGCCGTCGAGGGCCACGGTCCGGCGCTCCTCGCCCTGGAACGCCAGCCGGAGGCCCCTGATCTCCAGCACGGGCGTCGGCGCGGCCGCGCGGATCAGCTGCTCCGCGGTGCTCGGCAGCGTCCCAGTGGTCGGCTGCTCCGCGGTGTTCGGCAGCGTCCCAGTGGTCGGCTGCTCCGCGGTGATCGGCAGCGCCCCAGTCCGGGCGCGCTCTCCGCTCACCGGCCGTGCCTCGGGTCCAGGACGCGCAGCAGCACGTCCCCCACGAGATTGAAGGCGAGCACCGTGACGAAGATGGCGAGGCCCGGGAACGTGGACACCCACCACTGGTCGAGGATGACCGACCGTCCGTCCGCGACCATGAGGCCCCAATCCGGTTGGGGCGGCCGGGCGCCCAGCCCGATGAACGCCAGGGAACCAGCGGCGAGGATGACCGTGCCCACGTCCACGGTCGCCTGGACCACGAGAGGCGACAGCGAGTTGGGCACGATGTGGCGCCGGATGATGGTCATATCGCGGACGCCGATGGCACGTGCCGCGTCCACGAACGGCTGCTCGCGGAGTGACACCGTGACGGCGCGGGCGATGCGCGTGTACCACGGCCACCAGCTGATGATCAACGCGATCGCGGCGTGCTCCAGGCCGGGCCCCAGGGCGGCCACGATGGCCATCGCCAGCAGCAGCGGCGGGAACGCCAGGAACAGGTCCGTGGTGCGCATGATCAGGCCATCGATGCGACCACGTCGGTAGCCCGCGATGGCGCCCAGGGGTACCCCGATGAGCATCGCGAAGCCGACCACCAGCACGGACACGACCAGCGCCGGGCGGGCGCCCAGGATGACCCGCGAGAAGACATCCCGGCCCAGCTCGTCGGTGCCAAAGAAGTGGCTCAGGCTGGGTGGCAGGTAGGCACTGGGGACATCGATCTGACCCGTGCCGCGGGCACCCGGGTAGGGCGCGATGATGGGCCCCAGCACGGCCAGCACGATGAGCAGCAGCACGATGACGCTGCCGATGATGGCCAGCGGGTCGCGCACGAACGCGCGCATCGGGAACGGCGCCCGCCGCCGCGCGAGCTGCTCCCCGGCCGCTTCTGCGATGGCCATCAGGCGAGCCGGATGCGTGGATCGAGCCACGCCTGGAGCACGTCCACGACGAGGTTGACCAGCAGGTAGAACGCGGCGCCGAACAGGGTGATACCCATGATGGCGGGGTAGTCCACGTTCAGGATCGACTTCACCGCGAGCGTGCCCAGCCCAGGCCAGTTGAAGACCACCTCGACGAAGAAGGTGCCCGTGAGCGAGTACGCCAGGACCAGCCCGATGATGGTCAGCACCGGTAGCAGCGCATTGCGCAATGCGAGCCGGCCATGGATGCGCCGCTCCCCGATGCCGTAGGCACGTGCGGTGCGCACGTAGTCGCGGCTCATGGTCTCCAGCATCGATGCCCGGGTCATGCGTGCGATGAGCCCGATGGGATACGCCGCGAGCGTCAGCGCGGGCAGTACCAGGTGCCACATGACATCGAGGAAGCCATGCGCGTTGAGGCCCAGCAGGGCGTCCACGGTCAGGAACCCGGTCACGGGCAGGATGGGTGCCGTGAAGCGCAGGTCGGAGTCGATACGGCCCGCGAGCGGCAGCAGGTCCAGGCCACGGAAGAAGATGAGTTGCAGGATGAGCCCCAGGAAGAAGGCCGGTAGGGAGACACCGATGAGGGTCACGACGCGCACGCCGACGTCCGAGATGCTGCCTGGCCGCCGCGCGGACATGATGCCCAGCAGCAGCCCCAAGGGGATGGCGATGAGCATCGCCGCGACGATGAGCTCCAGCGTCGCCGGCAATCGCGACAGGATCTCACCCAGGACGGGACGCTTGGTGCCGATGGAGATGCCCCAGTCGCCAGTCAGCATCTGGCTCATGTAGGTCACGTACTGGACCGGTAGCGGCCGGTTCAGGCCCAGCTGCTCCGTGACCCGTGCGATGTCATCTGGGCGTGCCCTGGGACCGATGAACACGGCCGCGGCATTGCTGGGCACCACCCGGGCCAGCAGGAACGTGATGACCGACAGGCCCAGGAGGACGATGACCGAGCCGCCCAGGCGCTGTGCAAGGAACCGGGTCATGAACGGCTCAGGATGTCCATCGGACGAAGAAGTGTGCGCGGGGCCAGGCACCTGCGCCGGGTCGGTGGCTCACGGTCACCGACCCGGCGCCGTCGTCCCTCAGGCCATCACTGCGCGGGGTGCAGGGGGTAGAAGAACTGCGCGAAGGGATAGTTCAGGTTGTAGTCGTAGCCCGCGATCCTGTTGGGGATGGGTGCCACGAACTGGGTGTCGTAGAGGAAGACGCCGGGCGCCTGCTCGACCAGTCGGTTCAGCGCCTCGCTGTAGTCCATCTGGGCGGCTTGGCGGTCGGTGGCCGTCTTGGTGCCGGCCGTATCGACCAGCTCGTCGTAGGTCGGGTCGTTCCAGTAGCTGAGATTGAAGAACGGCGCCTCGCTGCTGTGGAACAGCGACCACATGTTGTCAGCGCCCGCGTCCGAATAGGTCGGCCAGTACAGCAGCAGGAACATGTCCTGGCGCCCAGCGGCATCACCCTTGGCGCGCTCCCACTGCTGGTTGAACAGCATCGGGGTGAGCGTCACGTCGATGCCCAGCTGGCTAAAGGAGTCCTGGATGAGCGGCGCGAAACGGGCCTCGTTCTGGTTCTCCGAGGCGTACGTGATCTCCATCGAGAAACCGCCACCGGGGTGGCCGGCCGCAGCAAGGAGGGTCTTGGCCTTCTCGATGTCGTAGCTGTACTGGGGGACCGTGCCGTCGTACGGGAAGACGCCAGCGGGCACCGGGCCACGGGACTGGGTGCCGGCACCCTGGGCACCGACGGTGATGATGTCGTCATAGGGGATAGCGTACGAAAGCGCCTCGCGGACCTTGGGGTCATCGAGGGGCGCCTTGCCGGTATTGAACAGTCCGACGTAGTTGAAGAATGACGGGTCACGCACGACCGTGAAGGCCGGGTCGTCGTCGTACTGATCCAGGTTCTCTGCGGGCACGTTGAAGGCGATGTCGACATCACCGCCATCGAGCGCCTGCTGCTGGTCGATCGCCTCGGGCATGATCGAGACCAGCACTTTGTCGTAGTGGTCCACGTCATCCCAGCCGCCCCAGTAGCCGGGGTAGGCGTTGAGGAGCACCTCGGAGTCGGGCGTGTAGGACTCGATGGTGTACGGCCCAGTTCCGCCATCGACACCACTCTCGAAGTAGGTCGGATCGGCTGCCGCGGCGGCGAGCGCCGTTGGGCTGACGATCCAGGCGCCATACAGGGACGACGCGATGAGGTCCACGGGTGCCGGGTACTTCAGCTTCATCTCGACCGTCAGCGGACCGGTCGCGGTGACCGTGTCCAGGGGCGCCCAGATGAATGACGCGCCGGCACCCGCCTGGGCCGCCAGGATGGATGCCACGACCGCGTCCGCGGTCAACGGCTCGCCGTCATGGAAGGTGACACGAGGTCGGATCTGGAAGGTCCATGTCAGGCCGTCGTCACTCACCGACCACTCGGTCGCGAGCGCCGGCGTGTAGGGCGTTTCCGCATCTGGCGCGTTGATCCAGAGCAGCGGCTCGTAGATGTTGGCGAGGTAGAACGCCTCCGTCGAGAAGGACTTCACCGGGTCCCAGGTCGTGATATTGGCCGTCGTCGCGACCTTGAGCACGTTGGGGTCCTGGGCCATCGCGGGCGTGCCGACGATGGACGCCGCGAGCATCGCGATCATGCCCATCGCCAGCGCTCGACCGAGCCGTGACCTGCCGCCGATGCGACGCCTGTGTCGTTCCATGCCACTGCCTCCCCCGGCCGGGTGCCGGACCTCATCTCCCAGGAACTGGGTTCGGCACAGTATCGGGTGGTCTGGGCATCTCGTACAATACTTCGTCAACGTGCTATCCATACCTGTGAGGCATGGCTTGGAGCTCCGGCTGCTGCGCTATTTCCTGGCTGTGGTGGACGACGGATCTGTTTCCCGAGCCGCAGCCACGGTGGCCGTGGCACAGCCCTCGCTGTCGCGCCAACTGCGGGGACTGGAGACGGAGCTGGGTGTCGTCCTGTTCGATCGTTCCCAGCGCGCGCTGCGGCTGTCACCCGCGGGTGCGGCATTCCTGCCCATGGCACGTGACCTGATCGCGCGCGCCGACCGGGCGATGGTGACCATGGCAATGCTGGGCGATGCCCGGACGGTGCCCCTCACGCTGGTTGCGCCAGAGACCACCGTGGCGGATGTCATCGCGCCGTTCGTGGCCGCGAACGGATCCGACCTGCCGGCGATCAACGTGCGCGAGGCACTGCCCAGCTCGGTGTTCGAGGAGGTCCGCAGTGGCTCCGCGGACCTGGGTGTCTCGTCGGGTGCCATCCCGGCCACGCTGAGCACGCGACCCGTGGCCAGCTTCCCCATCTGGGCGTACGTGCCGGACGGTCACCGCTGGGCTGGTCGTGCACGCATCCGGGTGGCGGACCTCGTGACCGAACCACTCATCGTCCTGGGACCGTCACACGGCACCCGGCGTCTGCTGGATGCGGCCGTGGCGGGCGCGGACCTGCACTACAGCGTGGTCGCGGAGACGAACGTGCCCCAGGTGGCCCAGGCCCTGGCGGCGGCGGGTCGTGGCGTGGCCGTCGTGTCCGACGACGGACGATACGGGCTGCATGGACTGCTCATCACCACGGCGACTGGGCCGCTGCGGATCCCGCTCGTGGCGGCCTGGGATCCCACCCACTACGCGGCACCGGCCATCGAGGAGCTGGTCGCGTCACTCGCCGCCTACGTCGCTGGCCGTTACTCCGATTGAGGTGAGTGCCAGGCGGGTGCCGGGCTTATGTGTGGCGAGGCCGCACGTGCCGAAGGCGCGGCGCGTGTCGCGTGCGGCCGCGCTATAGCACCGGTCGGCCTGCTCGGCGGCGCGGTGGGCTCGGCGACTTGGCGGCGGACCCGGCGAACCTGTGGGCTCGGCGACTTGGCGGCGGACCCGGCGCGGCCGCCCGACATGCTTTCCGGAATCACCAGACGAGCGTGGCCCGGTCGGCGCGCCATGCGGCGGTTGTGGGTCCCAGCGCCGGGTCTGCGGCCACCGTGGACGTCGATTCTCCGGCCGAAACCGGAGTGTCGCCTCGCTACCGGACCTGCCGAGGCGCCCGCTCGACGCTCCAGGCCTTTCGCGTTCGGTGAATCCGGAAATCTGACCTTGGCAGCGGCCGACGGGCACCGGGCACCGGGCGACGGGCACCGGGCGACGCACCGGGCGACGGGCACCGGGCGACGGGCACCGGGCGACGGGCACCGGGCGACGGGCACCGGGCGACGGGCACCG
>JBBQNA010000024.1:0-22319 GCA_038329515.1 Candidatus Limnocylindrales bacterium
CGACTCACCGACGCGGCGCTCGTGGTCGGTCCCGTGGAGGTGCTTGCGGAGCGCGGCGCTTCGTCCGTTCGCGCGTTCGCGGAAGTGGCCTGCCCCGTGGTCCTCATCGGCTCTCGACCGTGGGACCCGGCCTGGTCGCGCGGCGTCCCGGTGCTGGTCGATACGCCCATGCCCACCATCGCCGATCGCGCGCGCGTCTGGGCGGAGGAGCTGGGGCCGCTGGACGGCGACCTGGACCCGGCCGCGGAGATGATCCAGTTCCGGCTGAGCCCCGAGCAGACCGTGCGTGCCGCCAGGGCAGCCAGTCAGCAGGCTGCGGCCGAGGGTCGCGCTCTCTCGTCGGACGACCTCAAGGCTGGCGCCCGATCCCAGAACGCGGCTGGCCTGGAGCGTCTCTCGCGGCGTGTGCGGCCCCTGGTCACCTGGGACGACCTGGTGCTGCCGGACGAGGTCGCGGAGCAGCTCCACGAGATGGCGTCACGCGCCCGATATCGGGATGTGGTGCTGGACACCTGGGGCATGGGCAAGCAATCCATCAAGGGCCGCGGCCTGACAGCGCTGTTCGCGGGCGACTCCGGCACCGGCAAGACCATGTCCGCGGAGGTCATGGCCAACGACCTGGGCCTGGACCTGTATGTCATCGACCTCTCGACGGTCATCGACAAGTACGTGGGCGAGACGGAGAAGAACCTCGACCGGATCTTCTCGGAAGCCGACCGGGTCAATGGCGTGCTGCTGTTCGATGAGGCCGACGCTGTCTTTGGCAAGCGCTCGGACGTCAAGGATTCCCACGACCGATATGCCAACGTGGAGGTCGCCTATCTGCTCCAGCGCATGGAGCTGTTCGAGGGGGTCGCGATCCTGACCACCAACCTGCGGGCCAACCTGGACGAGGCGTTCACGCGCCGGCTGGACGCGGTGGTCGACTTCCCCGTGCCCGATGACGACGGGCGCCTGCATCTGTGGGACAAGCACCTCCCGCCGGGCGTGCCCCGCGGCGACGACCTCGACCTTGGCTTCATGGCCCGCCAGTTCAAGTTCTCGGGCGGCAACATCCGCAACATCGCGTTGGCCGGCGCCTACCTGGCCGCGGCGGACGACGGGCCGCTGTCCATGGCGCACCTCATCCACGGCACCGCCCGCGAGTACCAGAAGCTGGGCCGCATGTGCGTCGAATCCGAGTTCGGCCCCTACTACGACCTGGTGATGGGGTAGGCTCAGAGCCAACGACGTGCCAGTCACGGGCATGGCATCACCCACGAGGTGACCAGGTGAGACTTCGGCGACGTGTCGTAGCAGGCGTCATGTCCGCGACACTCCTCCTGACCGGCGGGCAGGTGACGTTCGCTCAGTCCGAGGCCCAAACAACGCCACCTGCGGACGTTCCCGACGGCATGGAATGGGATCCGGAGCACGGACTTCGCTCGGACATCCTCTCGATCGATGCCGAGGAGATCGCGCGACAGACCGGGGCTGACCCGGCGGTCATCCGTGCCCGGCTCGCTGCCCAGGCCCGGACGCAGGACGTCATCGGAGTCGCGCAGCGCACCTACCCGGCACTGGTGGGCATCTACTGGACGAACGAGGGTGTCACTGCCCAGTTCGTAGGCGCCGCGCCGGCCGCGGCAGTCGAGCTGCTCGCGACGGCTGGCGCCCCGGTCACAGTCGAGTCCGTCAGGTTCACCGCGCGTGAACTCGACGGCTTTGCCGCGCACGTCTCGATCATCCTCGCGCAGGCCGGGTGCGGCGTTTGCCTGACCGCGATCGATCCGCAGCACCAACGCATCGTGGCCACGGTCGGGTCGGACGTCGGGGCGAGCATCGAGGCGATCCGGGCGGAGGTTGCCAGGAGCCTGCCGGATGTCGATGTGTCCGTCGATGGTGCGGTATCGCCGATCTTCCGCGACGAGTAGCCGTCGCTGCGCATGATCCCGCGCATCGTGTCCAGATAGCCCAGTGTGGCGGGACCGGGCGTGGCGCGCGATTCGATGACGCGCTTGGCCATGGATGGCGCAGCAACCGACAGGAGGCCCAACATGGCACCGGATGACGAGGGAACAGCAGGGCTGACGACGACCACCACGCGGCGGGTGCGGCTGCCACCGCGCTGGTTCATCCGGGCGGCCTGGGTAGCGCATCGGGCCTACTACCGCATCACTGGCGGCCGTCGAGGGCTGTGGCTGCCCACCGACGGCGGCAAGTTCGGGGCCATGCGGCTGCACACGGTCGGGCGCCACTCCGGCAAGCAACGGGCCGCGATCCTGGGCTACTACGAGGATGGACCCGCGGTGGTCACCCTGGCCATGAATGGCTGGGGTGAGGGCGACCCCGCGTGGTGGCTCAACCTGCAGGCGCATCCGGACGCCATGGTGGACCTCAAGAACGGCACGCGAGGAGTGCGAGCGCGAGTCGTCGAGGGCGAGGAGCGCGAACGTCTGTGAGCCCGCTTCGGCGAGTACACGGGCTTGGGCGAGGGCCTGGAGCCGTACGCGGCATTGCGGTCCACGGAGACCGGGGTCGTCATCCTGGAGCCTCGGGAGGATGCTGCCTGAGGCTGGTCGCTATCGCTGGTCGTAGCTCGGCGCCCAGAGGATGCCGATCGTATCCAGCGGCCAGAACCTGATGACCGCCCGGCCGATGATCTCGTCCACAGCCACGGTGCCGAATATCCGGGAGTCCTCGGAGTTGCCGCGGTTGTCGCCCATCACCAGGACCCTGCCGGGTCCGACGTCCCAGCTGGTCACGCCGGTGGTAGGTCTGGTCACTGCGCTGGCTCGGACGTACGGCTCATCCAGCTCGGTGCTGTTGACCCACACCGACCCGTCGCATATCTCGACGCGATCCCCGGCGACCCCGATCACCCGCTTGATGTACGGCGTCGCCGACTCGTCATTCCCCGGGGCATGGAGGACCACGATGTCGCCACGGTGATATGGATCCAGGCGGATGGTGAGCTTGTCCACCAGCAGTCGCTGGCCATTGTGGAGGGTGTCATCCATGGACCTTCCTTCCACCCGATATGCGCCGACCACGAACGCGTTGAGCACCCAGTACAGGGCAACCGCGATGAGCCCGGTACCGACCAGGCCACGTGACCGAGCGAGGATGCCCGGACCACGTCCGCCGGTGGTCGTCGATGTCTGGTCCTGCTGCATGCTCGTCACCCGTATGGAGCGCCTGACGTCGTGGTCGTCGGTCCCCCTCGCCGCGAAGGGTACCCCGGTCGATGGAGTTGGCTGTCGCCGCGAACTTCCAGCCATCTGCAAGGCTCACCCGATGCGGTCCACTCTGTCCGGGATGGGCGATGTGGTGCACTGCCACGGAACCACCGCACCGGGAGACGACCCATGCACCTCACCGCCGCCTTCACGGTCGAATCATGGGATGAGGACGAGATCCAGCAGGGTCTCGACGGTCGCAGGTGGACCCACGCCGTCGTCAAGCAGTCCGTGTCGGGTGACGCGACCGGCACCGGCCTCGCACACTGGCTGATGGCATATCGACCCGACGGGACTGCCGCCTACCTGGGCCTCCAGCACGTCGAGGTCCGGATCGGCGACCTCAGTGGCACGTTCGCCTGCGGCTCTCGGGGCACGTTCGATGGCACGACCGCGGATGCCCGGCTGGACATCCTTGCAGGCTCCGGCACGGGCGACCTGGCCGGCATCGCCGGATCGGGCACCTTCTCGGCCCCCCACGGCGACGCCGCGACGGTCGCGCTGGAGTACACCCTCGAGTCCTGAACGGGTCAGCCGCCGGCGATGACGCGGTCGATGACCTCGTACGCGACGACGCCCAGCAGGATCTGGACCGTGTCCGACACCTGTGACTCCATCAAGGGCAGGCAGGCGCGTGTCTAGCCATGGCCGCCGGGCGCCAGCCTATACCTCGTTCGGGGCATCGGGAATGGGCTTCAGCCCACCGGACCGTCTGGCGCCAGGTTGTCCAGACGCTCGTTCAGGGCGCCCCGCCACGCGTCGACTGCGGCCGGCCACCAACGATCGACCGCCACGGTGTCGCCGTACCACGGACCGCCGAGCACGCCGTGCACGACATCGTGAAAGGTGACCTGACGAGCCCCCTCCAGGTGCGCGATCGCTGCGGAAACTACCCCATCGCTGCCTGCAGGGTCGGGCGTCCCGACGACCGCCCGGAAGAACCAGTTGCGGGCCAGCTTGACCGGGTTGCGGGTGCGTCGACGAACCACGCGAGGACGCGGCCGCACAGCATCTGAGGCGACCGTGAGGTAGGCCGTGGCGGGAGCGTATCGGGCGCCCGGTTGGTGCTCCGCCAGGAAGCGGCAGAGGTCGACCCCCGGATGTCGCCAGCGAGCGTCGGTCAGGTGCAGGTCATGCGGCGTGCCCAGCGTCACCAGGCAGCCAACCATGCCTGCCACGTCCGCCAGCCTGCCCCGGTAGGGCGTATCCGACATGGCCAGCCGGGCAAGGACCCCGCCCCCCGAGTGGCCCACGACGAGGATCGGTCGCGCGCCCGCGTGCTCGTAGGCTCGTCGGACCGCCGTCGCGACACGAGCGTGCAGTGCCCCGAAGTCGGTCATACCGGCACGCATCCAGTCGTGGATGTGGACGGGTGCCAGGTCAACGCCCGCCGCACCCCGGTCCAGGAGCCGCTGCCGCAGCGGCCGGTACGCGATGGGCGGCGAGATGAGGCCCTCGATGATGAGCACGTACGGCTGCGCCTGGGCAGTGGTCACTGCGCGAGCATAGGCCGCGATCCGCCACGGGCCGCTACTCGTCCTCGGGCACGTCTGGCGCGGCGCTCTCGCGGCTCTTGGCCTTCTCGGCCGCTTCCCGCTTCTTGCGCTCCTCATCCAGCTCCAGCGTCTCGATGCCCACGTCCAGGACCGTGCCGGTCTTCAGGCCGTGGCCGGTCTTCGTGTCGTAGGCGTTGCTCTTGTTGGTCAGCGACGCCTTGGAGGCGTTGAACGCGGTCGTGGCCGCGCTGGGAGTCCTGCCCAGGAGTGTCGCTGCCTGGCCGTCGTGGACATCGTGGACCAGCTGGATGTGCCCCTGCTCGTGGGCCATGAGCGCCGCGTACCAGCGGGACCACTCCGCGCGAGCCCGCGGCAGCATCGCCGACGGCGGACTCCAGGAGGGCATCTCCAGATCGATGCCCACCGTGACCGAGACGGTATCCACGGTGGGGCCCGTGTTGGCCGACGAGCTCATCTGCTCCACCCATCCAACGTGGCCTGCCTCAGCACGCCCGCCGATGACCGCCGCCACATCTGCCAGGCTCGACGCAGCGACTGCATAGCTCGAGGACGTCTCGGGGCCGATGGTCTCGGTCGCCCCGCCACCGGTGGTGGCATCGAGTGCAACGGCACCAGTATCCGTGGGCTCGGCACCCTCCCGCTGCAGGATGGGCTGGACACCGATCATGGCGCCAACGGCACGGTTGCCGGCATCCGCCTGGAGCCGCTGCACGGCGCGGCTTCGGGCCGACTGGTCCAGCTGCAGGAGCCCAGATCTCATTCGCTCGGGACCGCCGCCGCCGGCCCGGCCGATGGCGGCCACGGTCGGGTCGACCAGCTCCTGCTCCGCCAACGCGGGCACCGAGCCATCCTGGCGCGTGATGCGCTGTCTCGTCACTGGCCGATGCTGCGGGTCGGTGGTGGTCCCGGGTACGTCCCGTGGGTCGCTCGTTGGGGCCAGCGATCGTGCCCATTCGGGCGATCGTGGCTTCCCGGCAGGCCGCGCGCGGGGACCTTGCCCGGTTGACGACGTGGCGCAGGATGAGCATGGCGGCCGCACCGTGCCGCGAACGGGTTTGCCGAGGAGTCCAGCATGTCTGGCCACGAAACGGACTTCGAGATGGTCGGCCGGACGCGCGCGAGCGCACCGGAGCGCACGACCGAGACCACGGCCCTGCCGGCGCACGCGCCGGAGCTGTCGTCGCGCGCCCTCGCGGATGGACGCACCGGCACCCTGGACACGCCGTCCGTGGTGCATCTCCAGTCGCTCGCCGGCAATGCCAGCGTGTCGCGGCTCATCGAGGACGAGCTGGCACCGGACAAGGTCCGTTCCGTTGTCGGCCAGGGCGGTGGTGAGCAGATGGACCCCGCCACGGCCCAGTCGATGGGGGCCCGTTTCGGCGAGGACTTCAGCGACGTCCGCATCCACAAGGGCGGCTCGGCCGCCGAATCGGCCCAGGCGATGCATGCGCAGGCCTACACAGTGGGCAGCGACGTCGTGTTCGACTCCGGCAAGTACGACCCGAGCAGCCCGGCTGGCCAGCGGACCCTGGCCCACGAACTCACCCATGTCGTCCAGCAGCGTAGCGGCGCCGTGAGCGGCACGCAGATCGGTGGTGGGCTGGCCGTCAGCCACCCCTCTGACCAGTTCGAGCAGGCCGCGTCCGCCAACGCCGAGCGAGTCATGTCCGGCAGCGCGCCAGCGGCCGGTGGCGCCGTCGCGGCCCAGCGTCACGCGGACGAGGAGCCCACGGCCGCTGTCGCCCAGCGTGCAGATACCGAGGAACTGGAAGAGGAAACGGGCGCCGGCATGATGGCCGCCCAGCGCGATGGGGTCCCCGAGGAAGAGGAAGAGCTCCAGGCCTAGAGGTCGGGCTCTGGAGGCCGGGCTCCGGGCTAGATCAGGCCCTGCTTGATGGCGTAGGCCACGGCGTGGGTCCGGTTGCGCAACTCCAGCCGACTCGTGATGTCGTGGACGATGTTCTTGACCGTCCGCTCGGAGTAGAACAGCTCCCGCCCGACCTCGGCGGTGTCCTTGCCGTCGGCCAGCAGCCGCAGGACGCTCACCTCGCGCTCCGTGAGGCCCCGGAACGTCAGGCCGCGCGGCGCCAGCACCTGTCGTTGCAGCCGCCCGACCTGGTCCAGCAGTCGGCCGAGCAGGTCCGGCGGCAGGGTACCTTCGCCCGCGGCCACGGCGCGGATGGTGTTTCGGATGTTGCCTGCGGTCGCGTCACTGCGCCGGAGCACGCCACACACGCCCGCCTCCACGGCGATGAGCAGCCCCTGGTCATCGAGCCGCGCGGCCAACAGCACGATGCGCTCCACGCCCTGGCGACGGAGTGCCCGGATCTGGCGCGCTGTCTCCTCGTCCACCTCGTCGGCGACGACGAGGGCCACGGTCAGGGCACCGACGCGGCCTTCTTCCACGACCCGGATACCGGGTGCGGCCCGAAGCTGCGACGCGGTGCCCGCCCGGGAGACCGGGTCTGCGGCGGCGATATAGACGTCGATCGAGTCCACGATCGGCTGCGCGGCTGCGCGGCGCTCCATGACCAGCATGCAGTCGTACCCCTGTGTCCGGATCCCTGCGCGTCCCCTGCCCTTCGGGCAGATCAGGTCGTCCGAGGGTGCACCCCGACACTCACCCCCGACTGAACGGCGACTGAACGGGCTGCCGATGCGACCTCGAGATCGCCCGCATGATCGCCCGGAGGGGTAGCGGGGAGGGCCGCCTGCCTCCTAGACTGATGCCCATGGGTGCGATCGCGAATCTCGGGACTCGGAATGTCGCTGTCGCGCCGGGCGCGCAGGCCACCGCGGACATCCGCGTCCGCAACAACGGCACCGTTGTCGATCAGTTCTCGATCCAGGTGTTGGGCGATGCGGGCACGTGGTCGGTCGCCGAGCCGCCCGTCATCTCGCTCTTCCCGGGGGCGGAACAGGCCGTCCGGATCACCTTCAGGCCGCCGCGCAGCTCGGACGTGCCGGCTGGGCCGATGGCCTTCGGTGTTCGCGTCGCATCCCAGGAGGATCCGGCCGGCTCGGTCGTCGAGGAGGGCGTGCTCCAGGTCGGTGCCTTCAGCGACACGACCGCAGAGCTCGCCCCCCGGACATCGCGTGGTCGTACCGGCGCGTCGCATGACCTGGCCGTCGACAACCGGGGCAACACCCAGCTCAACGCGACCATCACGGGCCTCGACCCGGATCGCACCATCGCCTTCGACATCAAGCCACCGAGCGTGGTCGCCGACCCCGGCACCGCCACCTTCGCGAAAGTGGGCATCAAGCCTCGCAAGCGGTTCTGGCGAGGGCAGCCCAAGACCCGCTCCTTCCAGCTCCAGTTGGATAGCCCCGGCCAGCCACCCGTCATCGTCGGTGGCTCCATGCTCCAGGAGTCGATCCTGCCGTCATGGTTCCTGAAGGCGCTGCTGTTGCTGTTGGGTGCCCTCATCGCGTTGCTGCTCATCTGGTTCCTGTTCCTGCGGCCGGTCATCGTGTCGACCGCACAGGAGCGCACCGAGGATGTCCTGACGCAGGCCGGTATCCCCATCCCCGAACCCGTCGACGGCGGTGGCGGTGGCAAGTCCCCGGCTCCAGTGAAGACCCAGGCTCCGGCCAAGACGCTGGCGCCCGGCGAGACTTCGGCGCCCCCGACACCCACGCCGACACCCGGTCCCGCAGGGATCGAGACACCCCGTGATGGACGCCTGGACGCCAACGGTGACCCGGCCAGCGCGACCGACGGTCGGACGCTGTTCATCACCGACCTGGTGTTCTCGAACCCCAACGCATCGACGGGTGCCCTCCGGCTCCGGCGCTCGGGGCAGGACCTGATGGTGCTGCGCCTGGAGAACTTCCGCGACCTGGACTTCCACTTCGTGACGCCCATCGCGGTCGGCCCTGGAAAGCAGCTCCGGCTGGCCTGTGAAGGCCCCTGCGAAGCGGCCGGGTTGTTCTACTCTGGGTTCGAACGCTAGCCATGCGTCGGCGGCCCGCCGCCGTCCTGCTCGCTGCGCTGGTGGCAGTGACGGCGGTCTTCACAGTGACCACACCCCAGTCCGTGCTTGCCGCCCCGTCGGGTCTCGCGGGTCTCATCCCGGACACCACGTGCATCCCGCTCGACGGCGATCCGGATACCCCGGAGAGCCGTGACGTCGGCGTGCGTGGCCACGGCTTCGAGCCTGATACCACGGTCGATATCTACATCTATGTCACCGGTGTCGAGTCCTTCCCGGAACCGACCTCGACCGTCCAGACGGATGCGTTCGGCGCCTTCGAGACCAGCGTCGGCCTGGCCCTGCCCTACGAGTCACTGGAGTACGTCATCTCTGCGGTGACCCGGGGCGGCGAGGGCATCAACGGCAACGCCAATATCGCGGCGCCGTGTCCGCCGACGGTGGTCGTGACACCGACCTGCGTGGCACCCGACCAGCCATTCGACATGTCGTTCGTGGTGGATGGCTTCAGCCCCGGCGGCAGCATCCAGGTGGGCCTCATCGTGCCCGAGGGCTATGCCCTCATCGTGTCCGATCCGCTGACCGCAGACGACAACGGCCACCTCGAGTACTCCTTCAGTGGCGTCGGACCCTTGCCGGCCGGCCGGTACCAGGCGGCCGCCGTCGAGGGGGCCGGCCGCAACAGCATGGCCAGCATCGACAATAGCAACGTGATCGTGGCCCAGACGCCCGTGGAGCTGCCCTGCGTCGAGCCCCAGATCTCGGTGGACCCCGATTGCGCATCTGTGGGAGCGCCCCAGGACACCTACGCTGTGACCGTGTCCGGGGCCGGGTTCCGGTACGGCGAAGCCCGCGTCGCGTGGGATGTCGGTGGCTCGGAGGAGACGTTCCCCATCGACCAGATCGGCGACGACGGCACCTTCAGCGTCTCCATCCAACCATTCCAGCGGCCGCGCGGGCGCATCACCGTGCGTGTGACGCAGACCTTCCCCTATACACCGCCCGACGGCGGCGAGAGCGACTACCTGCTGGGGTCGTATCCCACCTTCCTGTATCCGCCACGGGTCGCGGAGACCCGCTTCCGGGTGCCCTGCCGCCCGACGGCCACGCCGGTCACGGCGACGCCGCTCATGGATCTCGACCCGGATTGTGCCTCTCCGGCGCTGGTCGGCGACCCAGAACGGCGCTACGAGATCGGCGTGTCCGCGTCGGGCCTGGTGCCGGGGCCGGTGGATATCGTGTTCGATGCCGGCGCAGCCGCCTCCGACGTCACACCGCCGGAGCAATTCCCGGGTGAGGTGGGCAAGGACGGCGTCCTGGTGTCGCAGACCATCACGCCCCTCGCGAGACCCGTGGGGGAGTACCGGGTCGCCATCCTGCAGGGGGAGGCATCGGTCATCGAGCGCGTATTCCGGGTGCCCTGCACGGAACCCGATGGCGTGCTGCGGGTACTCCAGCCAGAATGCGGCGCCATCGCGCCCGGTGTGTCCGAGAGCTACTCCATCCGTCTCCGGGGCCGTGGCTGGTATCCGGGCACGCTGGAGCTGACCTTCGACCAGAAGGGCACGCCGGAGGTGCAGTCAACCACGGTCGGAGACGACGGCACCTTCGACGTGCGACTGCCCGGCAGTGGCCGGGACCGCGGGGAATACACGGTCCTGGCGCGCCAGCGTGACGCCCGGGGCGTCGTACTGCGCGCCTCTCGCGTGTTCACGGTGCCCTGTGTCGAGCCGACGCTGACCATCGCGCCACTGTCCGGGCCGACCGGCTACACCACCACCGTGACCGGCACCGACTTCCCGCCGGGCACGATCGTGACCCTCACGTGGGACCGGGGCATCACGGCCGCGACACCCATCGAGATCACGGCGGATGCGGCCGGCGCATTCGAGACGATGATCTTCCTGCTGCCGCATGACATCCCGGGCCAGAGGGTCCTGACGGCGGGCACACCCGCCGACCCGGGGGCGTTCCCGGAGGTCGCCGTGGACTACCTGGTCACCGAGGGCTCGGGACAGCCGCCGGGCGGCCCCAACGATCCGGGCGGCATGATCTTCCGCCGCTGACCCGCGCGAACTTGCCGGCCCTGCTCAGGCCCGCTCAGTGCTTGACGTCGATGGTCACCAGGACGGTCGTTGCCGGCTGCGGGTCATCCGCGGTCCAGTCGGGGATCTGGAGCGAGTAGCACGCAGCGCCATCCACCCCGAGGACGATCCACGCGAACCCGTTGTCGTCCTTCTCCATGGTGATCCACTTCATGGCCGGCAGTGTCAGTGCCCGGTCCAGATCCCAGGTCAGTCGCACGTCCTGGAACAGCCCCAGCGCGACGGCGACATCGCCCGCCTGTGGCGCCGGGACCTTGAGCGTCGTGGGCACCTCGTCGGGTGGCATCACTTGGACGATCGCCTGCGTGCCCTTACCGCCGGTACCGCGCTGGTCCAGGGTCACGATGAGTCGGTCGTACTTGCCCTTGTTGGTCCAGTCGATGCGCCGGAGGTTCCAGCCTGCGCTGAGGGGATCGGGGATGGTGCTGTCCGTGTCACACACGTATGCGCCGGGCGCCGGGGCCTGCGTCGGCGTCGCCGGGCTGGGTGTCGGCGCCCTGGTGGGCCTGGGTGTCCTGGTCGGCGTGGGTTCGGGCTCCTCGGTGGGCTCCGGTGTCACGTCCTCCGTCGGCTCTGGGATGGCTGTCACCGCGGGCTCTTCGGTGGGCTCGGGTGTCGGCTCGTCGGTCGGATCCGGTTCGGCGGTGACCGCTGGTGGTTCCGTTGGGTCACCGGTCGCCGCAGGGGTGCTGCTGGCCACGGCGCTGATCGGCGGTGTCGGGGGGATGGCGTTGTTGGCATTGAAGGCACCACTCAGCACCACGGCGATGCCGGCGACGGCCGCGATGAACACGGCCGCGATGCCCGCGATCGCGAGGCGCTTTCCAGTACTGCCACCCTCGGCTGCCGCCGCACTGGCGGCCGTTGCAGGCCCAGGGGCAGGTCGAGGCGATCCGGCCATGGTGCCCACAGAGGGATCAAGCTTCTGGCCACAGCGCTGGCAGAAAGACCGACCTGGGGGGTTCATCAGGCCGCAGTTGCGGCACGGGACCCCAGCTGCCTGGGGCGGTGGCATCACACCAAATGCAGCCTGGGGCGGCTGCTGCACTGGCGGCGGGGGGCCGGGTGGTGGCTGGCTGGCGGGTGCCGCGACCACCGGTGGCGGCGGCCCTGATGCCGGGACCGGCGGTGCCGGCTGGGCCTTCGGCGCGGCTTGGACCGCCGGCGGAGGCGCAGTCGGGACAGGCGGTGGAACCTGCTGGGCCGAGGGTGGCGGCGGAGCGTCAGCGCTGGTCTGATCCGTCTCCGCGGAGCCGCTCCAGGCGAGATACGTGCCGCAGTCGCCGCAGAACTCGTCGCCGGGCTCGTTCAGGTAGCCGCAATTGGCGCATGTGACCCGATCGCTCATCCCGGAGCTCCTCCCGACCTGTGGAAGCCCGAGTCTAGCGTGCGGTCAGCGGGCACGGATGAGCCATCGAGTCAGCGCCGGATGTCCAGGATGAGGTCCGCCGTCTGGGTGCTGTCGGAGCCGTCCTTCCAGTCAGGTGCATTGAGGCGTGCGCAGCCCCCGCCCGCGACGCCGATCGCGGCATGTGTCACGCCATCTGCGTCACGCCGGATGTCCACGGACTCCAGGGCGCGCATCGCGGCCGGTTGCCCGGTCAGGGGCGTGCCGGCGATGACCGGACCATCGAACGTCAGCACCAGTGCCCGGTCGCCAAGGGGCCGCGTGATGCCGAGCGTGGAGGCGGCCTTGCCGGGGGCCATGAACGCCATGCGCACCGTGGTCCCGCTGCGCACCGAACCCTTGACCCGCGTCAGGGAGATCGTCAGTCGATCCGTGGTCGAGCCACTGGCCCAGACCGCGCGCGTAACGCGCCAGCGGCCGCCGAGCGGGTCGGCGATCGCCCCCGACTTGCAGGTCCACTGGGAGATGGTGCCGATGGGCCTGGGTGTCGTGGTTGCACCGGGCTCATCCGTGGCCGCAGGCGCATCGGTCGCGGTCGGCCCGTCCGTCTCGGAAGGTGCGTCGGTGCCGGCAGGCTGGGAGGCCTCGGGACCGATGGTCGACCCAGGGTCGATCGAGCCAGTGGGGAAGGTGAGGGCGGGCGAGGCCGCCGGTGGCAGGGAAGCCGACACGATCGCGGACGGACCAGGGCTGACGTTGGCCGTGGCGGCGTTGCCCTGGAAGCCCTTGAAGATGAGGAAGCCGGCGCTACCCACGATGGCGACGACGACCAGCAGACCCAGGATGGCCGCGATGCCTGTGCCGTGGTCACTGGGCAGGTCCGCACGCTTGGTGGTCGTGCCCCGGACCGGGTCACGAGGCGCACCAAGTGGCAGCCCGCAGTTCCGACAGAACCGGACCGTGATGTCGTTGCGCAACCCGCAGACGGGGCAGGTGATCGTGGGCGGGATCTGCATCGGCCGCTGCGCAGCGGCCTGGCCTCGCCGTCCTGGGAGCCTCATCAGGGGCATGGTGCCACAGACAAGCCTCCTGCCCGGGTGAAGGTCGGGTCGAGTTCCCGCAACCCAACGCCACGGACATGCCCAGGGACGAGGCTCAGCGTCCCTGCGCCGCGTGCACCGCGGGGATGATGTCGCGGCCGTAGGCCTCCAGCTGGGCCTCCTCGTCGCCGTTCATGAGGTACAGGTTGAACTGGTCCACGCCCGCCTCACGGAGCTCGGCCAGCTTCTGGATGTGCTCATCGACCGAGCCGATGACGCAGAACCGGTCGACGACTTCGTCGCTCACGAATCCGGCATTGCTGGAACCGACCTCGGCGTGGTGGAGGTAGTCGTAGCCGGTACGATCCCGGATGTAGCCCGTCAGTGACTCCGGCAGTTCGTCGCGCGGGTACTTGTTGACGAGGTCCACCACGTGGTTGCTCACGAGGGCCGGGAACCAGCGCACCCGGTCACGCACCTCCTCGCGGGGTCCCACGTGCGCGGGTGCCGCGGCCTGGATGCTGATGCTCGCCGGGTCGCGACCGGCGGCCGTGGCCGCCTCCCGGACCATGCCCGCCAGCCAGCGGATGAGGTCCGGATCGGCCAGCTGCAGGATGAGCCCGTCTGCCACCCGGCCGGTCATGGCCAGGGCCATCGGCCCGTAGCCGGCGACCCAGACGGGCAGCTTCCACGAGCCCGTCCAGGGGAATCGGAGCTCGACCTCCTCGTGGCTGCGCGTGCGACCCTCCACCAGGTCGCGGATGAGCTCGATGGCCTGTTCCAGGGTCTGCATCGTCGTGGGCGGCTTCCCCAGCACCCGACGGGCACTGTCGCCGCGACCGATGCCGAGGTCCATCCGACCTCCGGAGATGATGTCCAGCGTCGCCAGTGCGCTCGCGGTCACGCTCGGCTCGCGCGTCGCCGGGTTGGTGACGCATGTGCCCAGGCGCATCGTGTCCGTATTCAGGGCCATGAGGGTCAGGAGCGGATAGACCTCCTGCCACAGGACGTGCGAGTCGAACAGCCAGCCATATGTGAAGCCGGCGGCCTCTGCCTGGCGCGTGAGCGCGACGGTCCGCTCGATGGTGTGGTCGGGCTTGAGGGTGAAGCCAAAGTCCATGGCCCGGCAGGGTACACCGACCAGACCGCGCGGCGCTGTCCCCGGCCGAAACCTGCGGTGTCTCGTAGGCTGTACCCATGACCAGTGCTGCGTCCCGGATAGCGCTCCTGCTCACGATCGGCCTCCTGTCCGGACCGATCGTGAGCGCGCAGTCGCCATCCCTGGTCGCGTCGCCCACCAGTAGGGCATCGATCGGTGGTCCGTCCTCCGGCCAGGTCACCAGCGACGACGGTCGCCTGACGTTGGACATCCCTGTGGGCGCGCTGCCCGATGACGTGCACCTGTCGGCGGGCCGGGTGCCCATCCCGGTGCCTGCCGTCGCGGCGTATGAGCTGCGACCCGCGGGCACGACCTTCAGCGCGCCGGTGACCGTCTCCTGGCACCTCGACCCGGCAGGGTTCCCGCCGGCCACGGCCGGGAACCTGGTCTGGTTGGGCATGGCCGGCACCGACGATGTCGTCGGCGGCACGTGGGCGTGGCTGGACGATCCGCATGTCACGGTCGTCGACGGCAGCTACACCGTCACCGGCCAGCTCGGTCGATCGGGCACGCTCATCGTCACCCAGCTGCCGACCCTGGTCCGTGGACCGGAGGCGATGTGGGGTATGGGATACGCACCGGGCCGGGGCATCCCGGTCGACATGGACCTGGTGCTGGTCACTGGGGCCGGCACCCCCGCCACGGCCACCTTCAGCGGCGACTGGCGGTTCGGCGGCGGCTACCCCGAGCGCATCAGCGTCACGCGGTCGGTCGCCGAGGCGGACTTGCTGGCCGCGGTGTGGCAGTGCCAGCGCACCGGGGCCACGTCACTGGCAACGACATTCGGTGTCCGCGAGGCGGCTGATCCGGGTTTCGTGGTGCGGCCGCCTGGTCTGGGGCCCGCTGCGGCCGCGTTCTCGGTCAGCTTCCCGGTAGCCTGCGGCACGGTGCACCCCGATCCCGATCCCGATCCGGACACCTGAGCCGCTACGGCTTGACCAGGTCCTCGTAGGCGTCCGGGCGGCGGTCACGGTAGAACTGCCACGTCTGACGGACCTGCTCGATGACCGACATATCCATGTCGCGCACCAGCAGCTCCTCGTTGTGGGCATCGCCGATGGCGCCGATGTACTGGCCGCGCGGGTCCACGAAGTAGCTCTGGCCGTAGAAGTCGTTGTCGCCCAGGGGCTCGATGCCGACGCGGTTGATGGTGCCCACGAAATAGCCGTTGGCCACCGCGTGCGATCGCTGCTCGATGTGCCACAGGTACTCCGACAGGCCACGTGACGTGGCGCTGGGGATGAACACCATCTCGGCGCCATTCAGGCCCAGTGCGCGTGCACCCTCCGGGAAGTGGCGGTCGTAGCAGATGTACACGCCGATCTTGCCGATATCCGTCTGGAATACGGGATATCCCAGGTTGCCCGGCCGGAAGTAGTACTTCTCCCAGAAGCCCTTCACCTGAGGGATATGGGTCTTGCGGTACTTGCCCAGGTACGTGCCGTCAGCGTCGATGACCGCAGCGGTGTTGTAGTAGATGCCCGAGGCCGTCGAGTCCTCCTCGTACATCGGGGCGATCACGATCATGCCCGTCTGCTTGGCAAGGTCCTGCATCCGCTTCGTCGTCGGCCCATCCGGTATGAGTTCGGTGTACCCGAAGTACTCGGGATCCTGCACCTGGCAGAAGTAGGGACCGTAGAACAGTTCCTGGAACAGGATGACCTGGGCGCCCTGCTTCGCCGCCTCGTAGGCGTGCTGCTCGTGCTTCTGGATCATCGATTCCTTGTCGCCCGTCCAGGTGGCCTGGACCAGTGCGGCGCGGACGATTCGAGACATGCGCGATCTCCTCCGGACTCGACCACCCGACGGGCGGCTGCGGCCGCGAGCGGCCACGATTGGCTGGCGATGTGGTGACGGAGGGTACACCCCAAGGCCCTCCACCGGACCCCGAGACTCGACGCACGGGTATCGTCATCGTCCTGTTCGGTGTCGCGCTCGCAGGCCTCGGCACCAAGTTGCCGTCCGACCAGCCGGTTCCTGCTAGCGCATCACCAGGAACGCATCCAGGTCCACACGTGGCCGCCCGGGCGTGCCGAGGGCCTCCAGGCGCACGGTGTGTCGATCGCCAGACTTCCAGGTCTGTGACCAGACCAGCAGCCGTTGGTTGTGGTCGCCGCCGCGGAGGTCGACGACCGCGACCCGTTTGCCGTCCACGATGACCCTCGCCTTGCCTCGACCGGGGCCGGTGGGCGCCACGATGGCCACTGCCCGGCCCGTGAAGCGAAGCGTCGCCTCGGCACCCTTGCGGAGCGTGAACCGACTGGTGCCGCCGAGCGCAGCCTGCTTCAGCAGCGTCCGCCAGGGCCCGGTGAGGTCGGCACCCTGTGACTGGATGATGCGACCGCTCACGCTCACACTCGTCTTCCAGGCACTCGCGTTGCCGTCCGCGTCGATGGCGCGCACCCGGAACCGGACGCTCGCTGCCGTCTGCAAGCGAAACCGGAAGCTGGTGGCACGGATGCCCTGCAACTCGACGGTGCGCCAGCGACCGCCGGCGACCCGGCGCTGCAGCTGGTATCGAGCGAGGCCGCTGCCGCCCGTGTCACTGCCATGCCACGACATCCGCCCGGCACGTGCATCGACCTGCTGTCCGGTGACGAGCGTCAGTCGGGGCGTGCTGACCTTGGGAACGCGCTTGTCCTTCGGGCCGCCGCCGGCCACGCCCGTGTCCGACCAGACGAACTCCACGGAACCGTAGTAGCGCTCCTGGATTTGCTGGCGCGACCAGCCCTTCGACTCCGCACAGGTCTGTGCCGAGCGGGTATAGATACGCCAGCCGTCGGCGTCCGCGGCACACTTGCTGACGGTGCCGGCGCGATACCCCGTGAGGAAGAACCGGCCCTTCTTGCGGAGCGTCAGGTCCCAGGTCGCAGCGATCGCCGAGAGCTGGTTCGCGCGCGGCGTTGCATGCTCGGGCCGGAACAGCTGGTCCATGGTGTCGTCGCGGACGTCGTAGCAGGTGCCACCAGCGCGATAGCTACTCCGATGATGGCCCTCCAGCGCGTAGTACCAAGCGTACTGCTTGACGGCCGTGGCGCCGACCTGGAGCACCGCGTCGGGCAGCCAGGTGGGGAACTCACCGGAGGACATGACGATGCCCACGTACAGCCGGAAGTCGACGGTCTCGACCTTGCCGGTCTTGCTCCGGTAGACCTTGATGGTGTCCGGTGCCTGTGTGCGGCTGCGCCAGTTGGTGCCGCAGGAACTCGCCTCGGCAGTCGTCGTGACCTGGGGTGCGAGCGGCGCCCCGATGGCCACCGTGGCAAGCGCGCCAAGGAGCAGGAAACGACGAGCGTTCCGACTGGGCAGACGTGACGCCCGCTGGGCGCCCTGATCGACATGCGGCAACGTTCCGCCTCCTCTCCGCCGGATCGACGCGCTGGGGCGCGCCGAGCGGTGGGCTGGTGTCGCCGTCAGCGGAAGGAGCGCGCAACCACGTGGCTACGGACGGAGGACCCGACCCGGACACGGCTGCTCGGGTGGAGGCCGACGACAACGTTCTCCGGCCCACGCACATCGGGCTGCGCGAGGCCGGACCCGGGCGCGGCCACGGCAGCCGACGACCCGAGGGAACCCTGCCGCTGGGGCGGCGATCTTCGGTTTCGAGCCTCTACTCGTCAGGTTGATGAGCGGCTAGCCTACCAGCCGCCGCAACCCCGTCGGAGCGTCGCAGTCCACCGCGCCCGATCAGGCCTTGATCCGGTAGGTCATCCAGGCGCCGATACCGGCCAGCACGCCGCCGATCCAGAAAGCCAGCAAACCAAGCCAATCGCCGATATCCAGCGGCGTGGCGGCCCGGAGCGTCACAAGCAGCGAGTAGATGGCGCTCAGCAGGAGTGCGCCGCCAAGGAGCACCAGAGCCACCCGGTACCAGGAGCCAAAGCCCTCTCGCTCGGTGCGCTCCAGCCCGATGATGACCAGGAGCACTGCCGAGAGGAGGACGGCTGACTCGCCCGCGTGGGCGGTGTCCAACAGGAAGCCGAACACCAGGAACGAGAAGACCGCGATGAGCAGAGCGCCAGTGCCCAGCAGCAGCTCCGCAGTGCCGAGCCTGTCCTTGATTCCCGAAGCCAGGCCGCTGATGGCGGCAGCCACCTGGGCGCCTGCTGGTGGGCCTGCTGGCGTTGCCGGTGGCGGGGGTGGCGGCGGAGCTGCTGCCGCGATCGCCGGTGCTGGCACGGCCGCTTCGGTCGCGGCAATGGGGGCCGGGGTGGCCGGCGCCGCGACCACTGGTGCTGGCGCGACCACTGGTGCCGGGGGCGGTACAGCGGCGACCTCTGCGGCCGCGGCGGCCGGTACCGCGGCGACCTCTGCGGCCGCGGCGGCCGGTACCGCGGCCACCTCGTTCAACTCGGCATCAGGCTCGACGCACTCGGCGCCAGCCATTGGCTTCCGCGGTGTGGCCAACGGTGGATCCCTCCGCAACCTTGTGGTGTCGATGGAGAGGACGCGAGCTCCGGCGGTCCCGTCACCGACAGCAGCGTGATCGCGCCCGGCCGGGGAGCCCCGGACGTTGTGTCCGGGTCGCCGACGCTGCGAACGTACCATGGCACGCAAGCGCCACGAGGATCACGCCGAAAGATGTCCACATGCGTGCCGACGTGTCCGGGGGACATCAGGGTGTTGGGATGCGGTCCCCCCGGTACGACCGCCGCGGCCACGATAGGTCCAGGGTCGGATGCGCGGTGGGCCCCCGGGCCCTACTGTGCGGAGCACGCGCAGTTCGTCCAGGCAGGCGGACGGGCGGCGCTACGGACTCATCCTCAAATGGTCCGGCTCGGAGGCCGGTTTCTCATCTCTGGTGAAGCGGCCGGGGTATCCCGGCCGCCGAGCGATCTTCCAACCAAACGAGCGGGGTGCTTCTGGGGCGCCTCGCTCGTTCTGTATGTCCAGGAGGCCGTGTCGGCCGGTATGCCGACTCCCGCATCGCGCCGGCGGCACCACCACCGGGGATTCCCACCCGGCGAGCGGTACGACGACCGAGACCCCAGCAACCGTGACCTCGACCATCGGATCGACCACCCAGCGGGAATCGAGCGGCTGAGCTGCCCGACCGGGAGTAGGATCGGCCCGAATGGGCACGCTACGACCCGAGATCGGCTTCCCGATCGTCGGATCGACCACCCAGCGGGAATCGAGCTGCGGAGTTGAGGACGCGGACACGGGCGCGGACACCGAGAGGCTGGGGACACGGGCGACCGAGAGGCTGGGGACACGGGCGACCGAGAGGCTGAGGACGCGGACGACCGAGAGGCTGAGGACGCGGACACGGGCGCGGACACCGACACGGACCGGGGCAACCTCGGCGTGCACGTCCGCGCGTCCTCCGTGCGACACTGCCGCGACCGTCACCCCGGAGGAGAGAGATGACCATCCAGGTCGCGCCCGAGCACATGAGCGGGGAGCAGATCGTCGCGCTCAGCCGCAAGCATTCGCTGTACGAATGGTCAGCCCAGTCTGCGGTCGATCCCATCCCGGTCGAGCGCGCCGAAGGCGTCTACTTCTACTCGCCGGACGGTACCCGCTACCTGGACTTCAATAGCCAGCTGATGTCCGTGAACATCGGCCACGGCGACGCACGCGTGAACGACGCGGTGTACGCCCAGATGCAGCAGATCGCCTACGCAAATCCGTTCATGGCCACCGAGCCCCGGGCGCGCCTGGGCGCCAAGCTGGCCGAGATCTGCCCCGGCGACATCGACGTCTTCTTCTTCACCAACGGTGGCGCGGAGGCGAACGAGAACGCCATCAAGCTCGCGCGGCAGTTCACGGGTCGCCAGAAGATCATGGCCCGCTACCGCTCGTATCACGGTGCGACCGGCCAGGTGATGGTTGCCACGGGTGACCCGCGCCGATGGGCGGCCGAGACGGGCGTTTCGGGCATCGTTCGGTTCCCCGACTTCCATCGCTGGGGGCGCAAGGATCCGGAGCCGGTCGAGCAGAGCCTGCGCGACGTGGAAGAAGTGATCATGTTCGAGGGGCCCAATACGATCGCGGGCATGATCGTGGAGACGGTCGTGGGCACCAACGGCGTCCTCATCCCGCCCGATGGCTACATGCAGGGCCTCCGGGCCCTCTGCGACAAGTACGGCATCCTGCTCATCACGGACGAGGTCATGTCGGGCTTTGGCCGAACAGGCAAATGGTTCGCGGTCGATCACTGGGACGTCGTGCCGGACCTCATCACGATGGCCAAGGGCCTCACGGCTTCGTACGTGCCGCTGGGTGCTGTGGGCATGCGCCGCAAGATCGCGGATGCGTTCACGGACAAGGTGTTCTACGGCGGCCTGACCTACAACAGTCATCCCGTGGGCTGTGCCGCGGCCCTCGCCACGATCGCGGTGTACGAGGAGGACGGGCTCATCGAGCGCGCCGCGCGGATGGGCAGCGTGATGCGCGCCCACCACGAGGCGCTGTACGCCAAGCACCCCAGCATCGGCGGAATCCGCAACATCGGCCTGTTCGGCATCCTGGAGCTGGTCCGCGATCGGGCAACGTACGAGCCGCTCGCGCCCTACAACGGCGCCAGCGCGGAGACCAAGGCTGTCGGCGCGTACCTGCGCGACCACGGCCTGTACACGTTCGTGCGCTGGAACACGATCATGACCAACCCACCGCTGACCATCACCGAGGACGAGCTCGCGGACGGCTTCGCCATCATCGACGCCGCCCTCGACCTCGCCGACCAGGGCGTCCACGGCTGACGTTCCGATCCGCGGCCAGCCCCACGCTCGCACGGCGTCCATGAACGACGGGTCCCGCAGCGTCGCCCGCCTGGGCCGCAGCGTCCTGCTGCTGGTCGGCTTCTTCGTGGTCGTCGCCGTCCTGTGGGAAGGCTTCAAGTGGTTGTTCGGTGACCCGTGGCGCATCGACGACCTGCTGGGCACAGGCAGCAGTTATTTCCACCAGCCACCCTTCCGGCTGCTGCAGGCGACCGACCTCCAGCTGCCCCATGTGTGGCAGATCCTCGGAGCGCTCGCGGAGCCGGTCCAGCGAAACCAGGACCAGACGCTGTTCCAGTACCTCGTGGGAGCCGCGGCCTACACCTGGGCAGAGGCATTCATCGGCTTCTCGCTAGGCGCCATCATCGGCGTCACGCTGTCCGCGATCTTCGTCCACTCGACGCTCGCCGAGCGCGCCTCGATGCCCTTCGTCATCACCAGCCAGACCATCCCCATCGTGGCCCTGGCGCCGCTCATCGTGGTCAGCTTTGGTCGTGGCCTGACGTCGGTGGTCATCATCGCCACCTACCTCACCTTCTTTCCGGTGACCATCTCCCAGCTGCGCGGCCTGCGCTCACCGGACCTGCGGGCGATGGAGCTGATGCGCTCGTACGCCGCGTCCAACTGGGCCATCTTCTGGAAGGTGCGCCTGCCGGCATCGATGCCCTACCTGTTCACGGCACTCAAGGTGGCGGCCGCAGCGAGCATCGTCGGCGCCATCATCGGCGAGGGTCCGGGCGGCGTGAAGGAGGGGCTCGGCCGGGCCATCGTCAACTTCAACCAGCAATACATCACGGGTCCCGAGAAGCTGTGGGCGACCATCCTCATCGCGTCCCTCACGGGTATCTGCTTCTACATCCTGGTGCGCATCGCGGAGATCATCAGCCTCCGCCACCGACGACCTGTCCAGCTGTGAACGGAGGCCATCGATGACGTCCCCGAGCCTCCCCGGTGGCGCTGCCGCGACGCCCGCGACAGGGGCATCCGCGACGCCCGCGACAGGGGCATCCGTGCCGGCCGCCGCTGGCTCCGTGCCGGCCACCGGTGCCTCGGTGCCGGCCGTCCGACTGGCGGGTATCCACAAGGCCTTCCCGGTCCATGGCGGCGACCCGACCGTCGCGCTCCAGGACATCTCCCTGGACGTGGCCCAGACCGAGTTCGTGTCGCTCATCGGTCCGTCCGGGTGCGGCAAGTCCACGATGCTGCGGGTCGTGGGCGACCTCATCACGCCCAGCGCGGGCATCGTGGAGGTGAACGGCAAGCCGGCGTCCCAGG
>JBBQNA010000025.1:0-21410 GCA_038329515.1 Candidatus Limnocylindrales bacterium
GGAGGCGCCTCAGCGCTCCCCGGCCGGTCCGGAGACGCTCAGGGCGCTGTCACACCGCCCGGCTGCATGGTCTCGCCCTTGGCTTTTGCTTCCTCCCAAGCGGCCTGGATGGCGCCCGTGAAGTCCTTGGCGGATGTCTCCCCGACCAGCATCGACTGGAGACCGTCGTAGGTGACAGCGGATACGTTCGCAGGCATGATCGTGTCGAGGAACGCCTCGACCGAGCCGTTGACCCGGTTCGCGTCGTTCATCTTCAGGATGTCCTGGTGGATCTGCGGGAGCTTTGCGAGTCCTTCGCCGCTGACCTCGCCCACCGGGATGATGCCGTTCTCCAGCAGGGTGGCGCGGCCGAACTCGCTGAAGTTGAGGAAGTCCAGGAACGCGGCGGCCTCGTCCGGGTGTTCGGTCTTGGAGTTGACGGTCCAGGCACCGGAGATGCTCTCGGTGGGATATGTGGGCTTGCCCGCGACCGGATTGGGCAGTGCGAATGCGCTGAAGTCGTTGATGGCGTCACCCACGGTGGGCACCCATTCCGGCAGCATGAAGGTCCCGGTAAACATCATCGGGATCTCGCCCCGGAAGAAGCTCGCCAGCACGTCCCGGTATCCGCCAGCGAGCGGCTCCGGTCCGAAGTAGCCCGCCGCGTTCTGGTCGATGAGGACCTGCGTGGCATCAACGAACGCCTGGTCGTCCCAGCGGCCGTCCCCATAGAGGACGTTGTCCATGCCCTCCGGGCCCGCCGCCAGACCCCACACCGCGGTCTGGTTGTGTGAGATCGGCCAGCCGTCACCCGCGGGCAGGCCGACGACCGTGGGATAGTCCGTCTTCAGGGCCTCTTCGACCGCCAGGAACTCAGCCCATGTCGTGGGGACCGTGAGTCCCTTGTCCTCGAAGATCTTCTTGTTGTAGAACATCGCGGTGGTCTGGACGCTTTCTCCGATGGCGTTGAGCTTGCCATCGGACGAGGTGCGGGTCACCACATTGGCGGGGATGAGCTTGTCCCAGCCCTTGGAGAAGTAGTACGGGCTGAGGTCAAGGACGTGTCCGGCGTCGATGATGTCCTTGGGCTGACCCGGCCCGATGCCGCCCTGCCAGATGTCCGGGCCCGTGCCCGCGTTGAGCGCTGGCAGGAGGGCTGGCTTGACCAGCTCGTCGCCCATGAAGGTGGCGACGACCTGGGTCTCCGGGTGCTGCTGGTTCCATTCGTCGGCGACCTTGGTGTAGGCGTTCACGGTACCGACCGACCCAGACAACCAGAGTTGCAGCGTGGTCGGGTCCTGGGCAGCGGCTCCCATGGACCCAGCCAGGAGTGTCGACGCGCCCAGCATGGTCGCTGCCGATGCGATGGCCCACCGCCGTCTGAGTGTGTGCATCTGGGGCTCCTCATGTGATCGACCGCCGTCGACGGCCGGTGCCTCCCGGTCCGCCGCACGCGCTGGATCGGCCGACGATGAATCGGCCACGCGCCACGTCGGACGATATGGTCGGACGCGTCGGCCCGGCAGTGAAAACAGGCCAATCACGGGCAACAAGCGGCGAATCCCGGCCAACTGATGACCGTCCGATCCGAGCCTCCGTGGCACGACGTGCGCTCGGGCCTCGGCCGTTGCGACCCCGGCCATGTCGCCCGCGCGCAGCGCCTCGTCGCTATCGGACCGACGCGACCTCGATCATCGGCCACGAGCATCCGGGCTGTGGACCGCAGCCGCCACCTGGCCGGTGGCGCTTGGCCCACGATCGTGCGCGTGCCTGTAGGCAAGGGGGCTCTGTCCAAAGGCACGCCGGAAGGCTCGGGAGAACGCAGATGGGTCCGGCCAGCCGACCGCGGCGCCGACCGCGGCGACCGCGACGTCAGATGCGACGAGCATCTGCGCGGCCACCTCAGCGCGCCGATGGTTCACGAAGGCGATGGGCGGCCGACCCAGCCATTGGGTGAACATGTGGCACAGGTACTGCGGCCCAACGAACGCCCGAGCGCTCAATTCAGAGAGCGTCCAGGGGTAGCTCAGGTCGTGCTCGATGACGTCCACGGCCGCGGATACGGCGTGGGGTACGGTCGCCCGTTCCCCTGTCGTCGCAAGCGTGTCGAGCCGTCTCGCCACGACGTCGATCGCCAGCAGCAGGTGGCCAAGGTCGCTGGCCGCCGTGCGATCCTCGGAACGCCTCGTTCGAAGATGCTCGAGATGCTCCAGGCACTCGTCCGTCTCGTGCGATCCCAACGTCAGCACCACGGGGAACGGGGTGACAGTGGCCTCGCGCGTCCCGAACAGCGCCATGAGACCTGGGTCCAGCGACGCCCACCGCAATTCGAAGTTCACGACCTCGGCGCGAATGAGGCAGTTGTACACGTACATGTCGTCACACAGGCGGTACCCATGAGCGACCCTCGGAGGCACGAAGATGGCCGAACCGCGGCGGATCTCCTGCTCACCCGTCGCCATCAGGTGTCGACCCGTGCCTGACGCCACGATCGCGAGTTCGAAGTAGTCGTGGCGATGCGAGTAGACATTGATGGGGTGGTGCTGGTAGCTGATGCCCACGAGCTGCGATGGCTCGAGGAAGGCGTCTGCGGTCAAGGTCGTGCCGGCCACGTGGGGAACCATGCGCTGGGAGCGATCGGCACTACCCATGGGGCGCGCGACGCGCGGTGTCGCCTCTGCAGGCATGCGCCGAGTCCCGAATGCTCCTGGCCACACGACAGTGCGTCATGCGCGGGCCACTGCAGGGTTGGCGAGGTGCGGATCTGACACCGTGACGTGGTGTCGTCCTGGGCCGATGAGCGACCGAGCGGCCGTCGGCGTGCCATCGACGATGACGCTGGACGCGGTCGTGACCGGGGCCATGAGGGTGCCCGACGTGCCGAACGGTAGCTCGATGTCCGACACGAACGACCCCGTCGCGTCGATCCGCCAGTCGATCGCGACCCTGCCGTAGGCGCTGTCCACCGATCCACGCGCCCAGTCGATGCCCATCACCGGCTGGGGGGCGATGAGGACATGTCGATAGCCTGGCTGCAGTGGATCGGGAGCGATGCCGGCCACGTGTCGGTAGACCCAGTCGATGACAGCACCGTAGGCATAGTGGTTGAACGAGAGCATGTGGGGTTCCCGGTCGTCCGACGTGGGCATGTCTGGTGGCGTGGTCATGGCTCCGGAGTGGATCGAGCCATCGGGCAGGATCGCGTCCCAACGTTCCCAGACCGTGGTCGCTCCCTGCTCGACCTGGTAGAGCCAGGAGGGCATCTCTCGGCGGAGCAGCATCTGGTATGCCTCGTCGATGTAGCCGGCATCCGAGAGCGCGGGCAGGACCAGGGGCGTGCCCAGGAACCCGGTCGACACCCGACCGTGGACCTCGCGCACCAGGCGCCCGAGCGTCGCCCCGACAGCCTCGCGCTCGGACGACGGCACAAGGCCGAACCGAAGGGCGACGGAGCATCCGGTCTGGGTCGTCAGGGCGTGGTCGCCCCAACGCGCCCAGGTCGCGGCCGCGACCCGATCCGCGGTGGCCAGCGCGTCGGCGGCCCAGGCGGCGTCACCGAGCACGGCGGCTGCATCACCGGCCAGCCTGGAGCTCCACGAGTAGAACGCGTTGGCCAGGAACTCCGAATCGACCTTGGCCTCCCACGGACGGTCCGCTGGTGCGTCGGGATCGAGCCAGTCTCCGAACTGCCAGCCGGGACGGAGCAGTCCATCTGCTGCTTCCCGGGCACGCAGGGAGTCGACCCACCGGCGCATGCTGTCCATCTGGTCGCGGAGGATCGTCTCGTCACCGAACGACTCATACACGGCCCACGGGACCATGGCCGCGGCGTCTGCCCATCCGGCCCGACCGAATCGCGCCTCGCCCGTCACTACCACATCAGGCACCACGGCGGGTACTCCCAGCTCGTCGTCCTGGTCGATGGCGACGTCCCGGAGCCAACTCGCCCAGAACGCCTGTGAGTCGAACAGGGTGGCGGCAGTGGGTGCGAACGCCTGTGCATCACCGGTCCAGCCCAGCCGCTCGTCGCGCTGGGGGCAATCGGTTGGCACGGACACGAAGTTGTCGCGCTGCGACCAGACCACGTTCTCATGGAGACGGTTCAGGCGCGCTTCCGAGCACTCGAAATGGCCACGCCGCGGTGTATCGCTGCTGATGACCACGAATGCCGCGCCGATGACCTCAGCAGAGGTCGCAACCTCGGCGTAGCGGAACCCGTGGAACGTGAACAGCGGCTCCAGGGACGTCTCGCCATCGTCCGCGAGCGTGTAGGTATCGGTGGCCTTGGCCCCTCGCAGGGCCTTGGTATGCAACGAACCGTCGGGCTCGAGCACCTCGGCGTGCCGGACCGTCACGACGTCGCCGCGCTGGCCTCGGACCGTGAGCCGGACGAACCCGGAGATGTTCTGGCCGCCGTCGAGCTGGACCCTACCGTCAGGCCCCAACGTGGGCTCGACCGGGATGACCGCGACGACCCGGACCGGTGGCGCGAGGCGCGGCTCGATGATGGACGCATCGAAGGGCACCACCTTGACCGGGCGCCAGCCGCTCGTGTCGTGGCCAGGAATATGCACGCCGCTCGTCCGCCGCCGCAGGTCCATCACGCAGCCGTCGTACAGGTCTGCCGACATGATGTCTGACGTCGTGGCCGTCCAGGTCTCGTCCGTGACGACGCGCTGGGTGCTGCCGTCGACCATATCGATCTCGATCTGGGCGATGAGGGCCACCTCCCGACCGTACCTGCAGCGGTCCTCGTGGCGGTCCCAGCCGAGCCGTCCGCGATACCAGCCGTCGCCCACGGTGCCGACGATGATGTTGGCGCCGGAGGAGAGGAGCGACGTGACATCGTACGTCTCGGCGATGAGCCGCTCGCGATAGCTCGTCCAACCTGGGGCCAGGAGGTCCTCGGTCACGGGACTGCCGTTGATGGTGACGCGGTGGACACCCAGTGATGTCAGGTACAGCCTCGCCCGAACGATGTCGGCAGGGAGATCGAACTGGTGACGCAGGACTGGAGCGGGAGCCTGATGATCAGCTCCAGGGTCGTCCGGCAGGGTCACCGCCAGTGCGGTCCAGTCACTCGCCTCCAGGAGTCCCGCCTCGACCCGTAGCACCGGGCTCCAATCGGTCCACCCGCGAGCCGTCCGGACGCGCACGCGGCAGTACCGCACTTCACGGCTCCGGAGCGTTGGCCCAGGCGCTGGCACGGCTACCTGCGCCGCGCCATCGACCACCCCCGAGCTGGCCGTCAACGTCTCGAATCCTGCAGACGCGGCAACCTGGATCTCATAGGAGAGCTGCTCCAACCCAGCAACGGCCGGCGCGACACGCCACGTGAGGCGCGTCACGCCACGCCCGATCGTCAGCACCCCGTCCGGCACCTGGGAGCGAAGGTCGGTCACGACGATGGCCGCCTCGGGCGACAGGAGTGAGGATGTCACGCGGAGAACCTCCTTGAGTGGCCGCGTCGGGCGGCCACCAGTGCGTCAGCCCTTGACGGCCCCGGCGGTCAAGCCGGATACGAGCTGGCGTTGGAAGAAGATGAACATGATCATCGGCGGGATGGTGATCAGCAGGACGTCTGCGAACAGCAGGTTCCATTTGGTGCTGAACTGGCTCTGGAATTCGTACAGGGTCAGCTGCACCGTCGCATTGCCGTTGCCCGGCAGGAAGTACAGGGGATTGACGAAGTCGTTGTAGACGGCGATCGACGAAACGACGATGACCGTGATCATCGCGGGGCGAAGCAAGGGCAAGATGACCTTGAAGAACAGTCGCAGCGGACCGGCGCCGTCGATGATCGCGGCCTCATCCAGCTCTCGGGGTATGGCGGTCATGAACGTCCGGAAGATGAGGACCGCGAACGGCATCAGCAGCATGGTCTCGACCAGGATCAGGCCCAGCAGCGTCTTGAACAGGCCCAGCCACTGGAGCATGAAGATCGTGGGCACGAGTGCCGGCGGTAGGATGAGACCCGCGAGCATCAAGGCGGCCACGGCCGACCCGGTGCGGTCGCGTCGCCGCTGGAGCACGAAGCCGACCATCGCGGACAGCAGGACGATGAGCGCGACCGAAGCGACGGTGAGGATCAGGCTGTTGCGCAGGGCGGTGAGCATCAGGTCGCGGCCCGTGGCCATCACCTGTTCGATGTTCGCCTGCAGATGCCACTCGGTGGGCAGGCTCAACTCCAGGCGCGACGCTTCGGCACGGTCCTTGCCAGCGGTCACCACCATGAATAGGAACGGGATGACGAACACAACGCTGGCGATCGCGAGGGCTACTACACCCGACAGATTCTCGCGGATCCGCCGCCGCTTCTTCACAACTCGATCTCGCGACGGGAGAAGAACCGCATCATCGGGTACACGATGATGATGACAACGATGAAGACCAGCACGTTGCCGGCCGTTGCCAGCCCGTAGAAGCCGGCCTGGTACTGCTTGTAGATGGTTGATGCGATCACGTCCGTGGTGAAGCCCGGCCCACCTCGAGTCATGGTCCAGATGAGATCGAAGGTCCGCAACCCGCCGATGAACGACAGCAGGATGACCGTGAACGTCGCATTGCGGCTGAGCGGGATGATGACGTGCCGGAGCTTCGCCCAGAACCCGCCCTCAAGGCGGACCGCGTCCAGGTACTCCTCGGGGATCGAGAGGATGCCCGCGATGAAGATCACCATCGCGATCCCCACACCCTTCCAGACATCGACGAAGGCGACCGACAGCAGGGCGATACCTGGGTCGGTCAGCCACGAGGGCCCATCGATGCCGATCAGCTCCAACGCCCTGTTGATGAGGCCCTTCGAGGGATGCATCAACACGGCGAACGTGATGCCCACCGCAACGGTGCTCACCAGCACGGGGAAGAAGATGATCGACCGTAGGAGGGTGCGGAACCGGATGCTCGATGTCAGGAGCACCGCGAGCAGCAGCCCGATGATGACCTTGAGCCCGCTCGTGACGACCGCGTAGATGAGTGTGTTGCGCATGCCGTTGGTCAGCGCCGGCTCACGCAGGAACTGACTGAAGTTGTCCAGCCCGATGAACTCGGCGTCAAAGAGCGTCCAGCGGGTCAGGCTGAAGTAGAACGCCAGGATGGTGGGCGCGATGAAGAGCACCGCGAACAGGATCCCAGCCGGCAGGTAGAAGGCGTGCGAATAGGTCCGGCGGACGGATCGCGGGAGGTCAGCACGGGACACGGTCGGCCTCCGGGTACGTCGACTGCACGCTGAACGGTTCGGGGTCGACCGGACGACCCGGCCGACCCCGTTGTGCTGGTTATGGGTAGCTCGTGGCAGGCGCAGGACCTACCAACCCGGCAGACCGAGCTGCTTCGCTTGCTTCTCGATGTCCTGGTCGTACAGCGCCGCTCCATCCTCGGCGGACCGAAGACCGGAGCCGACCTCGACCGTGATCTGCTCCAGGCTCGGACCCTTGACGGGCGACACGAACTCCAGGGCCGGCGCGGCCATGTTCGTGTCCAGGTACTTCTGGAGATCCAGCACCGCGGGCAACGCGTCCGCGGGCAGCGTCGAACCCTTGATCAGGTATGGGCCTGAGGGCGGCACAGCAGCCTGCATGGCCTCCGTTCCTGCGACCGAGGCGACGAAGCACAGGAAGTCCTTGGCAACATCGATATTCGTGCTGCTCTGGGGGATGTACAGAGCGGCGGGCATCCAGACTGTCGCGCCGTTCTTGGTGGCATCGTCACCGGGCTGTGCGAAGAAGCCGATGTCGTTGATCTTGTCGGGGTTGTTCGCGGCGATCGCCGCAAGGGCGAAGGTGAGCATCGGATAATGCGCGACCTCCCCTGCGGCGAGCATATTCAGCCCATCGTCGAACTTCGCGGAACCGAAGTCCTTCTGGTACCAGCCCTTGTCGAACCCCTCCTGCAGGTGCTGGAATCCCGCCAGCGCGGCCGGCGTCGTCGCGTACTTGATCTTGTTGCCGGTGTAGTCGTCCGCGAAGTCAGGGATGGCCGACTGGACGTTGTAGTAGTCCGCCAGGACGAACAGCTGCGACGTCCAGGTATCGCCGTAGGTCGCCCCGACAGGAGCGATGCCCGCCGCCTTGATGGCCTCGTTGTTTGCCCCGAACTCGGCCCAGGTCGTGGGCACCGCGAGGCTGAGCTGCTCGTAGATCTTCTTGTTGTACAGGATCCCACCGCCCATCGCGGGCTCGACCGGGACGCCAAAGATGCCCGCCCCCTGGGTGACGGCCGGGATGAAGGACTCCGCGATGTTCGGGATGCATGGCTCTGCCGAGAGGTCCACCAGCTGCTCGGTCGGGCTCAACGCCTGCAGCAGGGAGCCGGCGTTGTACATGAAGACGTCTTCCATCTCGTCCGTCGCAAGCGCAGTCTTGACGAGATTGTCGCCTTCTGCGCCACCAGGCCGGGTCACGACGTCGATGGTCACGTTGGGGTGCAGCGCTGTATACGCATCGGCGAGCGCCTGGGCGATCTGCGGGTTCGGATCGTTCACGAATGTGCTGTACGTCAGGGTCACTGGCGCGTCGGACTGCGCTGTCGTGACACTGCCGAGTGCCGCCGCAAGCAGGGCGGTGCCGCCTACGAGGCTGATCGCTCGCCTCATCGAAGTCCCGGGCATGTGTCTCCACCTTCCACGTGATCCGCAGTTGACGCGAACCGTTCGCGTCAGTGGCCGGAAACGTACGCCGAACGCATCCGACGAGACTTGGCCACGATCGTTCTGGACTGTGACGCGATCGCGCCCCGTGAGCCTAGGGATGGACGAGGCGATGGGGCACAAGTGTCGTCTGATGGAGCAGTTCGCCTCGATGGCGCAGCCGATAGGCCCTTGGGCTGACCCCGTGCTCGCGCCGGAAGGCCCGCGAGAAGAGGGACGGATCCGGCCATCCGACGGCTACCCCGATGGCTGCGATCGGATCGTTCGAGCTCACGAGCAGGAGGGCGGCCAACTCGGCGCGGCGTCGGCTCACGAACGCCATGGGCGGTTGCCCGACCCAGCGTGTGAACAGGTGGCACAGATGGTGCGGACCGACGTACAGGCGGGTGCTCAACTCCCCGAGGGACCACGGATGGGTGACATCCCTTTCGATGAGTTCCAGCGCGCCGATCACGACGGCCGGGGCGGCCATGCCTCGCTCGGTCGCAGGCGGAGACATGCCCAATCGTCTGCCAAGGACATCCAAGGCGAGCAGGAAATGGCCTAGGTCATGGGCGGCGCTCCGGTCCGTGGGTTCGCGGAGCCGCACCTGGTCGAGGTGTGCGATGCACGCGGCCATCTCCGACTCATCCAGCTCGAGAACGACCGGGGCGCCGTCTGCTTCACCGCCCCGCCCCCCGAACAGGGCGCCCAAGCGCGGGTCTCGAGACGTCCACATCAGTTCGAACTGCGCGACCTCGGAGCGCAGGAAGCAGTTGTAGACGCGAAGGTCGTTGCAGAGTCTGTAGCCATGTCCGGCCCCCGGGGGAACGAAGATGACGGATCCTGGCTGCACGGCTCGTTCACCCAAGGAGGTGAAGTGCCGGCCCGTGCCCGAGGTGACCAGGGCCAATTCGTAGAAGTCATGGAAGTGCCAGTAGACGTTCAGCTGATGGCGCTGCATGCTGAACCCGATGAGCGTCGTCGGAGGGTAGAACGCGTCCGCGGTCAGTGTCATCCCAGGGGCGTGCGGGAGCATGCGCATCGCACGACGATAGCTCGTTGGACCTGCACTGGCGAGTGATCGGCCGCCGGGTCAAGGATCGCCTGGCCGTTCGCGTCGCTGTCGCTGTCGCCGGCGGTCGGCCGTGACCGTGACCGCGTCAGGTAGTCGGCGGTCCATCCAGCCGGGAGATGCGGTGGCGCAGGGTCAGGGCCAGGATGACCAGCTTCACGCCCATGCCCGCGGCAAACGCGAGCGGCAGCGCCACGAGGCCCTCCGCCGGCCGCAGGAGCGTGACCGCGACGACGATGGTTGCGAGACCCGCCACGGACGCGATGACCGGCAACACCGTCTCGTGGGTCGCGAACACCGAGCGGCTGAACATGTGGTTGAGCGCCTCGAGGGGCACCGAGATGGCAAACACGACGAGCAACGTGGTGGTCGTCGTGGCATCGGTCTCGTCGAAGGCGCCACCACCCAGGAGGATCCGGATGGCCACGCCTGCGACCAGCGCCAAGGCGACGCCTGCCAGGGAGCTGAGGATCCCGATGGTCAGCAGGTTCTCGCGTACCAGCGCCCGAAACCGGCCGCGATCACCGGTCGCGGCGACCCGCGACAGTACCGGGAATGCCGCGACGGAGAAGGCGATACCGATGAGGCTCACGGGCACGCTCTGGAAGTTGCGCGCGAAGCTGACGGAGCTGACCGATCCTGCCGCCATGCCCGATGCCACCGAGGTGAAGAACAGGAACGTGATGGCCTCGATGGGCTGCGCCATGGCGCGTGGGATGGACAACCGGAGGTATTCCCGGAACTCGCCGGTGCGCACCGCCAAGGTTGGCCGGAAACGGAAGTCGGTTCGTCGGACCCCGGCCATCCGGATGCCGAGGTGGAGCAGCGAGCCGATGAGCGTGCCGATGGCGACGCCTTCGATACCGATGGACGGCCCCAGGACCAGGGCGCCCAGCACGATGCCCAGGTTGTAGACGAGGGGCGCAAGGCCGTAGGCCAGGAACCGCTGGCGTGCCACCAGGATCTCGCCCAGCGCGAACGAGACCGCGAACACGAGCGCGGTCAGGCACATCTGCCGGAACAGGCTGGTGTACTGGGCGGCCTGCTGGGCATCAAAGCCCGGCGCCACGATGGTCACGGTCCAGGGCGCGATGAGGAACAGCACCCCCACGGCGATGGCCATGACCACGAACGAGGTCGTGAGGATGGTGCGCGCGAATGCGACGCCGGCCGGACGGTCATCCTGCTCCGTGCGCATGAACACGGGCACGAATGCGGCCGAGAGGCCCGCGAACACCAGTACGTCCAGGACCAGCTCTGGCAGCACCAGCGCCGCGTTGTAGACGTCCAGGTCGCTGCCGGCACCAAAGGTCCGGGCAAAGACCCGGTCACGCATCAGGCCGACCAGGTAGCTGCCGAACGTCAGCACCGACAGCAGCAGCGCTCCGGGCGGCAGTCGCTGGAGTGTCCGCTGGATGAGGGTGTGGATCCGGCGCATACCCAGCAACTGACGCATGGCGGCGCCACCTGTTGCGTGGCCGGGTGCGGCTGCGCACGCTAGGCTTAGCGGATGCTCGCCCCGACCCGGTTGCTGCAGCCACTGCGTGAGTTCCTACGCCAGGAAGCCGCCGGCGGCATCCTGCTCATGATCGCCGCCGCGGTTGCCCTGATCATCGCCAACTCACCGGTCTGGGAGGCCTGGGACGAGTTCTGGCACACCCAGCTGGGCGTGGTCGTGGGTGATCAGCAGTGGTCGATGTCCCTGGTCCACTGGGTGAACGACGGCCTGATGGCCATCTTCTTCCTGGTCGTCGGCCTGGAGATCAAGCGCGAGCTGCGCATGGGTGAGCTGCGCGAGCCACGCACCGCCCTGCTGCCCATGGTGGCCGCGATAGGTGGCGCCGTCGTGCCCGCGCTCATCTACATCGGCATCAACATGGGCGGCGCCGGCGCATCCGGTTGGGGTATCCCGATGGCGACCGACATCGCCTTCGCACTGGGCGTCCTGGCCATCGTCGGATCGCGCGTGCCGACGTCGCTCAAGATCTTCCTCACGACCCTGGCTATCGTGGACGACCTGCTGGCGGTGCTGGTCATCGCGGTCTTCTACACCGGCTCCATCGACCTGCTGGGCGTCACCGAGGCGGTCGTCTGCCTGGCGCTGCTGCTGGTCGCGAACCGGCTGGGTGTCCGGTCGCTCGCCGTGTACGGCATCCTGGGCCTTGGCCTGTGGGTGGGCGTGCTGACGTCCGGCGTCCACGCCACGATCGCGGGCGTGCTGCTCGCGCTCACCATCCCGGCCGTTGTGGGTGCCATGCCCGCAGATGGACGGCCGACCCGGTCGCCACTCATCGACCTGGAGCATCTGCTCCATCCCTGGTCCGCATTCGTGATCGTGCCCATCTTCGCGCTTGCCAACGCAGGGGTGCACCTGACCGGTGGCCTCGAGGTCCTCGCCGAGCCCGTCACCCTGGGTATCTTCATCGGCCTCGTCGTCGGCAAGCCGCTGGGCATCCTTGGCGCCACGTGGCTCCTTGGTCGGGCGATGGGCATCGGCCTCCCGGAGGGCACGACACGTGCCCAGATGGCCGCCATCGGCCTGCTCGCGGGCATCGGCTTCACGATGTCGCTGTTCATCGCGGATCTGGCATCACTCGACCCGGATGGTCACCGCAACGCGAAGCTCGGCATCCTCATCGCGTCAGCCGTGGCTGGGGTGGGTGGCTTCATCGCGATGCGCCTGACGACCCGTGATCGGGCCAGCGACTGATCGAGCTCAGGGGGCGGTGCGGACCTCGACCTCGATGAAGTCGACGGTGGTGCCGGACAGGTTGGACACGTTGTGCTCCACGCCGGCCGGCCGGTACATCGCGTTGCCGACCTCCAGCTCCACGGTGCGATCGCCATTCGCATCGCCATAGGTGAGCGCACCGGCCACGAGGGGCACCACGATGTAGGGCAGCGGGTGCACGTGGTGGCCGATGGTCGTGTCCGGCTCGAGCGTCCAGCGGACCGTCCGCGTGTGCTCGTTGTCGATGACCACCTGGGGGCTCACCAGTCGCGTCGCCATGGGCTCTCCTGTTCGGGCTCGGGATGGATGCTCGGTCCGGAGCCTACGGTATCGTGGGTCGTGTCCGACGTCCTGCCAAGGAGATCAGCGTGCTCGTGGTGACCACACCCTACGTGCCCGACCACCGGGTGGTCGAGGTCCGGGGCCTCTGTTTCGGGCTCATCGTGCGCAGTCGCGGCCTCGGCCCCAACATCGCGGCCGCCTTCCGGTCGCTCGGCGGCGGCGAGATCAATGAGTACACCAAGCTCCTGGAGGAGACCCGCAACCACGCCGTGGCGCGCCTCGTGGAGCACGCCAACTCGCTGGGCGCCAACGCCATCATCTCCATGCGCTTCGACAGCTCCGAGATGGGCTCCACCATGTCCGAGATCGTGGCCTATGGCACGGCCGTGGTCATCACGCCCGATGCCTCTGCGGTCCCCGGCCAGCGACCGTTGGAGTGACCCGGCGCCGGTTCGGTCCCAGGCTGCGGCGTCGCCTGCCCAGCGCGGATATCGCTCCCCAGGCGCGGTGTCGGCTAGATCGTGATCGCGGCTTGGCGCGGATATCGCCTGCCGGGCGCGGATATCGCTCCCCAGCCGCGGATGTCGGCTAGATCGTGATCGCGGCCCGGCGCGGATATCGCCTGCCCGGCGCGGATACGGGTCCGATGTGTCCCAGCTGATCCAACGGACGGACGACGGAGCCGCGGCTCTGGTTCAGTCGTGGGCGGGGGCGGTTCTCCCGTCGGATCGAGGCACCCACGCTGCAGGGCGACGGGGGAGACTCGAGTACGCCGGCCCAGGCGAAGCCCACGGGTGGTTCCTCCGCCCGTTGGCGTCCCAGATGATCGATCGGTACGGGGCGTCCCGTCGAGCCGGACGGCCGAAGCTCAGCTGGCCGCCGCCGTCCGAGTCGGCCGCCGGAGCACCAGGAACGTGCCCAGGGCCAGCCACGTGATACCGCCGATGACCACGGCCATGGGCAGTGCCGTGGTCGTGCCGCCGAGGCTGACGAGCGGCGCTGCGGCCGCGCCGATGAAGAACTGGCTGGCCCCCAGGAGCGCCGACGCGCTCCCCGCCTGATGCGGTTGATCGGCGAGCGCGAGCGCAGCAGCGTTCGGTGCCACCAGGCCATAGCTGGCCACGACCATGAAGAATCCGAGGGCGATGCCGAAGAGTCCCAGGCCGACCGCCGCGGCCGTGATGAGCACCACGCCGCCGGTCGCGGAGATGCACAGGCCGGTGAGCAGGATGCGTCCCGGCGCCACGCGACCGACCAGGGACCCGCTGACCTGGCTGGCGATGACGACGCCCAGCGCGTTCACGGCGAAGAACAGGCTGAATACCTGGGGTGACTGACCAAAGACGCCCTCGATGATGAATGGCGAGGCTGAGATGTAGCTGAACATCGCGGCGAAGGCCAGCGCCGAGGCGAGCACGTAGCTCATGAATCGGCGGTCCCGGAGCAGTCCCTGGTAGCTCCGTGCGACATCGCCCAGGCGACCGCTGCGGCGGCGTTCCGGTGGCAGCGACTCCCGCAGGCGGAACGCGGCGACCACGAACAGCACGGCACCGATGGCCCCCAGCACCACGAACACGCCCTGCCACGTGGTGATGAGCAACAACTGGCCGCCGATGATGGGCGCCAGGATGGGTGCCAGCCCGTTGACCAGCATCGTGAGTGCGAAGAACCGGGCCGCCTCTGCACCCGCGAAGTGATCGCGGACCACGGCGCGGGCGATGACGATGCCTGCCGCGCCGCCGAGTCCCTGGAGCAGGCGCAACGCGACGAGCCCCCAGACAGTGGGTGCGATGGCGCACAGCAGCGACGCCACCGTGTACAGGGCCAGCCCGATGAGCAGGGGCCGGCGTCGACCAAAGGTGTCGCTCAGCGGTCCGCAGATGAGCTGTCCCACGGCCAGCCCGATGAGGCACGCCGTGAGCGTCAGCTGCACCTCGGCGGGCGTCGCTCCCAGGCCCGTGGCGATGGCCGGCAGTCCCGGCAGGTACATGTCGATGGACAGCGGCGCGAACGCCGAGAGGGCACCCACCAGCAGCACCAGCTCCGCACGCGCAGCCTGGCGCGATCTTTCCCTCACGTGAGCAGTATCCGCGATGGGCGTGTTCGGACCGCCCGCGGCAGCCGTCCCCCCATACTGTGGGCATGACGCAGGAAGACGGCGCGCCGGACGCCCAGGACACGACATCGGACGACAGTTCATTCGAGGGCCTCGGGCTTGGTGCCCAGCTCGTCGCCACACTCAACGACCTCGGCTACGAGGAGCCGACACCCATCCAGCGCGAGGCGATCCCCCAGCTGCTGGCCGGTCGCGACGTACTAGCCGAGGCACCCACAGGCACAGGCAAGACCGCTGCGTTCGCGCTGCCCACCATCCAGCGCCTCGCCAACGAGCGCGACAACACCCTTGTGGGCGACCCGCGCCGATCGCGTACCGACGGCCAGGTCGCGATGCTCGTGCTGGTGCCCACCCGCGAGCTCGCGATGCAGGTCTCCGAGGCCATCCACAAGTACGGTGCCAAACTGGGTATCCGGGCGCTGCCGGTGTACGGCGGCCAGGCCATCGGGCTCCAGCTGCGCGCCCTGCGCTCGGGCGTCGATGTCGTGGTGGCCACCCCTGGCCGCGCGGTCGACCACCTGAAGCGCGGCAGCCTTCGGCTGGATGCCGTGCGCGTGGTCGTGCTGGACGAGGCGGACGAGATGCTGGACATGGGATTCGCGGAGGACCTGGACCTGGTCCTTGCCGCGACCCCCGTGGAGCGCCAGACGGCGCTCTTCTCGGCCACCCTGTCGCCGGTCATCGCACGTGTCGCCAAGCGCCACCTCAAGGACCCGGTTCGGGTCTCGGTCAAGGCCGCAGGTCGCAGCGACGCGTCCTCGGGCACCATCCGGCAGGTCGCCTACGTGGTCCGCCGCAACGACAAGCTGGCGGCACTGTGTCGCATCCTCGACCTCGAGGATCCCACCTCGGCGCTCGTGTTCGCACGCACCCGGGGCGAGGTGGACGACCTCGCGGAGCGCCTGAGCGGCCGGGGACACGATGCGGCGGCGCTCCATGGCGGTCTGTCCCAGGAGCAGCGCGACCGGATCATGGCCCGCTTCCGGGAAGGCGGCCTGGACGTGCTGGTGGCCACGGATGTGGCCGCCCGCGGCCTGGACATCGAGCATGTCTCGCACGTCGTCAACTACGACGTGCCGACCGACCCTGACTCATACGTCCACCGCATCGGCCGCACCGGCCGTGCCGGTCGGGATGGCGTGGCCATCACCATCGTCGAGCCGCGTGAGCACCGGTTGCTGCGCAACATCGAGAAGGTCGTCGGGACGCGCCTGGGCCTGGGCGAGATCCCCAGCGTCGCGGACCTGCGGGCGCATCGACTGGACCTGCTGCAGGCGACCATCCGGGGCCAGATCTCGGACACCGACAACGATCGCTATCGCGCGGTCATCGAACCGCTGTCGGAAGAGTTCGACCTGATGGACATCGCGCTGGCCGCGGTGAGCATCGCGGACGCTGGACGGGGCGACGAGGATGAGCGGGATATCGCGCCTGCCAGCCTGTTCGACGACAAGCCGGTGAAGGGCCGCCCGGCCCCATTCCGGCCGGGGCCGGCGCCTCGAGCCGGCGGCCTCGGCGCATCCGGACCACGGCCACCGGACGCTGCCCGGTCTCCCGGACGTGCCGGCGGCCGGCAGGGCCCCGGCGGACCCGGATCGGGTGGCTGGGCACGACTCTGGATCGGCGGCGGTCGTCGGGCCGGGCTCCGTCCGGGTGACATCGTGGGTGCCATCACGCATGAGGCGGGCGTCACCGGCGGTGACGTGGGGGCCATCCAGATCGCCGATTCGTTCTCGCTGGTGGACGTCCGCCAGGAGGTCGCCGACCGGGTGCTCAACGCGCTCGGCGCCGCGACCATCCGGGGCAAGGTCATCCCCGTGCGCCGCGACTGGTAGTCAGGCTGGCGCGTCCTCGTAGGCACGGTCGATGGGGAACGCCTCCCCGGACCACGCCCGCTGCGAGGTCCAGGGCACCGGGGGTGCCGTCCAGAACGGGTCGGTCGGTGGCAGCCCCAGGGGCAGCAACGCCAGGCTGGTCAGGTACAGGCTGCCGGTCGAGATGTAGCGCTCCCCGATGCCCGGCTGGTGTCCGGCAAGCCCGATGCGCAACCAGCCGTCGGCATCGAAGGTGCCCGGCGCGTCCAGCGTCCGATGCATCACGGCGGTGAGGGCACCCCGCACCTGTGCCGGGGCAACACCCTCCGGGAGGGTGCCCTGCAGCGCCGACCGGGCGAGCGCGTGGAAGGCGCCAGCGCGATAGGCGAGTGACCGCCCGATGGGCGGGTACGTGCCATCGGGGCCGATGAGTCGCTCCTGGATGGCCGCGAACCGCTGTGACCGGTCGCGCTGCCGACCATGCAGCCCGCGCCAGGGACCGGTCTCGGTGTGCACTACACCCAGGATCTCGTCCAGCATGGGATGGATGACGAAGCTGTCGTAGTAGTCCCAGTGGAATGTTCGGCCATCGCTGTAGATACCGTCACCCACGTACCACTGGTCGTGCTGGCGCAGGGCATAGTCGATGCGCATCGGGTCCCGCCATGCACCCAGGCGCCCCAGGGCCACCTCCACGACCCCCGAGAACAGCAGCCAGTTGTTGAACCAGGGCTGGATCCGCCGGGTGGACGCCAGGACGTCGACCAGGCACTCCCGTCCCTGGCTATCGAGACCCTCGAACAGTCTGGGTGCCCGGAGCACAGCCAGGCCCAGGTAGGCGGCCTCGACCAGCGGCTGGCTGCCCTGGCTGAAGTCGAGCGCATCGGGTGAGGCCGGGTCGAGTCCCGTCCTGATCGCGTCGAGCGCCAGCGTCCGATATCGGTCGCGGAGGCGCCCTTCGTCGGTGTCATCCGGTCCCAGCTCCAGCCAGGGGGCGATGCCGGCCAGGAGTCGGGCGACGGCTTCCAGGTGACTCGATGCGCCACGGCCCGCGCTCGCCACCTCTTCCACGGGCATCCGTAGCCGGAGCGTGCCCGCAGCCAGGTTGGTGAGCACCGGGTCCGCCAGGCGCTGCGCCGTCGCGACCCACGCAGCACGATCCGCGAGCCCGGCCGGATGGGGGTCGGCCGCCGTCACCGGGACTCGATCGGACCGGTTGCTGCTGCCGCCGAGGACAGCCCGGGTCCGCCGCAGGAGATCGCCACTCATGATGCGGGCACTCGATATCAGAAGGGATGGCAGAGCAGGATACCTGTCGAGCGCCATCTGGGGGCTTCCATCGAGTAGAACATCCGTTCTATACTCCCCCCATGGTCGGACCCATGACGGACATGACGGGCGCGCTGTCGACCCTCCGGGAACGGTGGGGTCCGGGCATCGTGCGCCTGGGCGTCAGCGGGTCGGATGGCCGCACACCGGGAGGCCGTGACGCGGCGGTGAGCATGGGTGCCCTGGCCCTGGCGCCACTGCCAGGGGACGCTGGGCATGGCCAGGGATCAGCCACCGGTACTCCAGACACGGATCCGGATGCGACCCGGACCTCCACCGGCTTCCGGGCGCTCGATGGGCTCATCGGTGGCCTGCCCCGTCAGGGGACCGTGGCCATCGTGGGTGGTCCATCGAGTGGCGCCACCACGCTCACGCTGCGGGCCGTGGCGGAGGCGCAGGCCAGTGGTGCCATCGCGGCGTGGTTGGACCTGCCCGGCCGATTCGACCCCCTGGAGGCGGCCGGTCGGGGTGTCGACCTGCGCTGGCTGGTGGTGGTCCGGCCCGCCCGATCCGCGGACGGGTTGCGCATCGTGGGCTCGTTGCTGGCCAGCCGATCCATCGATCTGCTGGTGCTGGACCTGCCACCCCGGATGCCCACCGATCAGGCGGGCCTGGTGCGCCAGCTCGCGGCGCAGGCACGTCGGGTGGGTGGCCGGGTGCTGGCCATCGGCTCCGGCAGCCTGACGCCGGTCATCCGTGATGCGCTGGCGGAGTCGAGCCACCTGCGCCTGGCGCTCGCCCACCGGGACTGGTTGCGGGTGGGTCGGGAGGTCGTCGGACAGCGGGTGACCGTGACGGTGGAGAAGGATCGCGCCGGTGCACCCGGGCGGGCCACGGAGATCGAGATCCGCTACCAGCCGGACGGGGAACGGGCGACGGCCGTGAGCCGGCTCCTGGATGCGGCGGGCAGGGAGACCGGACCACCGGGGAGACGGGCTTCCATCCCACTGGCGGGGTCCATCACGGACCTGTCGCCGCCCGTCGTCCCAGCCCGTATCGAGCCTGATCATCGACCGACCCCTGATGCGTTTCCTCCATCTCCACTGGAACCATCTGCCGCTTCGACTGGAATGCAGGTCGCCATCACTGCCATCCACGCCGGTCGTGCTGGGCGGTCAGCCGTGGGAGCCCGCGAGCGTCCTTGATGCCAGCCCCGCCGCGCTGCGCATGGGGGTCATGCGGGGCCAGCCGCTCGGTTCGGCACATGCGCTGGCGCCGGAGGCGGCATTCCTGGACGCCCATCCCGACCACTACCGGGAGGTGCTGGAGGCAGCCCTGGAGACGCTCCTCGCGGTCACGCCCGCGGTGGAGGGTCCGGTGGAACCCACCGATCCGGCATTCGGCCGGATCCTGCTGGGTATCGAAGGGCTGGAGCGACTGTGGGGGGACGAGGCGGCCATCACACGACTCGCCCTGGCGACCGCCTGCGCGATCCTGCCGGGTATCCCCCGGGCGGGTATCGGCAATACCCGGTTCGGCTCGTCCGTGGCGGCATCCGTGGAGGCGAGCATCCCGCTCGGGGACGCGCACGTGGAGGCGGCCTGGCTGGCACCCCAGCCCATCGGGTACCTGCCCGCGGATGCGGACACGCACGGTCGCTTCCGACGCTTCGGGTTGACGCGCATCGGGGACCTGGCAGCGTTGCCGCGCTCCGCGGTCGTGGCCCGCTTCGGCCAGCATGGCGGCACGCTCCATGACTTGGCGTTGGGCCTGGATGCCCGGCCGTTACGACCCCGGCGGCCGGTGGAACGGCTGCGGGCGCAGCTGGAGCTGGAGTCACCCATCGATGGCACGGAGCCGCTCCGGTTCATCCTCCACAACCTGTGTGCCGGGTTGTGTGCCCAGCTCGTGGCCCGCGGTGCGGCGGTCACGACCGCGACCCTGACGCTGACCCTGGAGGACGCCACCGAGCCGGGTCCCGAGGTGATCCAGCACCTGCCGGAACCCGTCGCGCGTCCCGACCCCATCGAGCGGCTGCTGCTGGCGCGCCTGGACCAGATGACGCTCAGCGGGCCCATCGCCCACGTGGCGCTGGAGCTCGACGGGCGGGCACCCGGTGCGGGTCAGCAGCTCACCCTGTTCGAGCCCCAGGCAGCCCGCGCCGACCAGTTCGCGTGGGAGCTGGCCGCGCTCGCCATCCGGTTCCCGGGTCAGCTGTGGCGGACCTCCGTGGGGGACCCAGAGGCGCCCCGCCACGACGAGCGCGTCCACTGGGAGCCGGTGGCGCTGTGAGCCCCCACTACCACCGCCTGCCGACCATCGATGTCGTACCCGACGACCGTGGCTGGCCGGCACGCGTCAACTGGCGCGGCCAGGACCTGGACGTGGAGGTGTGCGGCCAGTGGCGCATCGATGAACCCTGGGGCCGGCCCATCCGGCGCGACTACTTCCAGCTGCGGACGCTCGACCCGGCGTTGCTGGTGCTCGTGTTCCACGACCGCCTGGACGATTCCTGGCACCTGGAACGGCTGTATGACTGAGCCCGGGACGGGGTCCGGACGGCCGTGGGCCGACCTCCACAGCCACTCCCATTTCTCGTTCCTCGATGGCGCGTCGTCCGTGGACGCGATGGTGGAACGTGCCGTGGAGCTGGGCCTCGAGGCACTCGCCCTGACCGATCACCAGGGCCTGTATGGCGCGGTCCGGTTCTGTGCCGCGGCCGAGGCCGCCGGGCTGCGGCCCATCCTGGGGGTCGAGATCGAGCTGCTGGATAGTGCCGTGCCCGACCCGGGTGGCCTGGTGGTGCCCGCCCGACGTGCGCGTCGCCGGAACCGTACACCGGCGGTGGCACCGGCGATCCCGCCGATGGCGGTCGATGGCGCGCCCGTGCCCATTCGCTTCGATCGTCCCCGACCGCCCGGTCATCGGGAACCGCGACGGGAGGACCTGCGGGGCATCCGCGACCGGGAACGCGGCCCGCACCTGGTGCTGCTGTCGCGGGACATGACCGGCTGGGAGAGCCTCTGCCGGATGGTCAGCGCCGCGCACCTGGATGGCACCAAGGGGGTGCCACGCTTCACCCATGAGCTGCTGGCGCGTCACGCCGAGGGTCTGGCGCTGCTCACCGGCTGCCGGCACGGCGAGGTCGCGCGGCGACTCCTGGCGGGTGACCGGGTAGGCGCGCGTGCCGCGCTGCGCTGGTACACGGAGCACATCCCGGACGTGCCCGGGCTCGGCAGCGGCGTGTTCGCGGAGCTGCAGCACCACCAGGGACCCGATGACGACCTGCTGGTCGCCGAGACCGCGGCTGCGGCCGCCGATATCGGACTGCCGACCATCGTCACGGGCGATGCCCACTACGCCCTGGCCGAGGACCGCGAGCTGCAGGATGTGCTGGTGGCCATCCGCCATGGCCGGACCGTGGAGGACGCCGGGCACCTGCGGCGGCACAACGGGGAGTACCACCTCGCGTCACGCGCGGAGCTGGCGTCACGCCCACCTGGTCACCCGACCGCGGA
>JBBQNA010000026.1:0-21183 GCA_038329515.1 Candidatus Limnocylindrales bacterium
ACCAAGCGCGGCGACTGCCTCGCCGACCATGCGCTCCGCATCCGCCGGCTGCGACACATCACCGATGACCGCCACGACCCGGGCACCAGTGGCGGTCAACTCGTCCGCCAGCGCGCCCGCTGCCGCGGCGTCCACGTCGGCGATGGCGACCGCCGCGCCCTCGCGCGCGAACGCGCGCACGATCCCCTGCCCGATCCCCAGCGCACCGCCGGTGACCAGGACCGCCTTGCCCTCGAACTCGCCCATGTCCGCCTCCAGATACTCATCGCTCACTGCTTGACTGCGCCTTCCGCGACGCCCTGTTGGAACTGACGGTGGAGCACCAGGTACAGGATGAACACGGGCACCGCCGCGATGATGACCGCGGCAGCCACCAGCTCGTACGGGGTGCTGTACTGGCCGATGAACTGGGCGATGCCTACTGGCAGGGTATATGTGCCCTGATCGCGCAACAGCACGAGCGCGAGGAAGAAGTCGTTCCAGCAAAACAGGAACATCAGGATAGAGACCGTGGCGATGGGCGCCTTCGCGATGGGCACCACGACCCGCCACAGGATGCGTATCTCGGTGGCGCCGTCGATGCGCGCCGCCTCCAGCAGCTCGCGCTGGATGCCCGCGAAGAAGCTCCGCAGCACCAGGATCGAGATCGGGAGTCCGAAGGCCACGTACACCAGCGATAGCCCGATATGGGTGTCGTACAGGCCGAGTGCCCGGATCTCCACGAACAAGGGGATGATCACCGCGGCAGGCGGGATCATGAGACCCAGCAGGATGACGAGGAACAGCACCTCGGAACCCCGGAACTTCAACCGGGCAAAGCCATAGGCGGCGAGGACGCTGGCCGTGACCGCGACCGCCACCGACACGGTCGTGACCACGAGACTGTTCAGGAACAGGGGGCCAAGGCCGAACTGGTTCCAGGCATCCAGGAAGTTCTCCGGTCGCAGGCTCTTTGGGACGACCGAACGCGAGTACACGTCCGGACCGGAGCGCAGCGACAGGCCGACGACCCAGATGATCGGCGCGAGCGCGATGCAGGCCGACACGATCAGGAAGGCGGACGCCGTCACACGCCAGACCGGGTGGGTGTATCGGTCGATCATTCAACCGTCCTCGGTCATCCGGGATCCCCAACGGATCCGGAGCACTGCCGCGCTGATGGACAGCACCACGATGACCATCGCGATGGCTGACGCGTAGCCCATGTCGCTGAACTTGAACGCCTGCTCGTACATGTACGTCGCGAGCACTTCGGTGCTGCGGTTGGGCCCGCCGCGTGTCATCACGTACACGAGATCGAACACCCGCAGGCCGCCGATGACGTTGAGGAGCAGGACGGTGCCGATCACGGGGTACAGGCTGGGCACCACCACGTGCCGGATCGAGGCGCCCTTGCCTGCCCCATCGATGGAGGCCGCCTCCAGCTGGTCGCGCGGTAGGTTCTGGAGGCCGGCGTAGTACAGCAGCATGTTGTAGCCAGTGAACTGCCACAACGTGGCCACGATCACCCCGGCGAGCGCGAGGTCGGGATCCCCCAGGAACAAGGTCGGCTTGGCCTTGGGGGCGAACAGCGCGATGAGCTGGTTCGCGGCCCCGAACGCGTCCAGCTGCCGGGTCCACATCAGCGCCACGATCACGGGCGAGAGGAGCACCGGCAGGAACAGGGCGGACTTGGCCAGCGTGCTGCCTCGAACGTGGGACGCGATGAGGAGCGCGTAGGCGAAGCCGACGATGTTGAGCACCACGGCCGTGACAACGGTGAACAGCAGGGTGTTGGTGAACGATCGCCAGAACACGGGATCGCCCACCATCTGCCGGAACTGGTCGAGACCCACGAAGGTCCAGTCGCCGATGCGGAAGCCGGCCCAGTCGAGCAGCGATATGCCAGCCACAGCGATGACCGGCAGCACCAGGAAGAGGCCGAAGACCACGACACTGGGCAGGACGAACGCGAGCCCCAGCCAGCCGGGTGTGACCGACCGACGGGGACTCGCGATCTTGGGGATCCGGCTCGGCCGCGGAGGAGCGAAGGCCATGCCGTCCCGGATGTCGGTGCTGGGTGGCGCTACTGGGCGCCGGCGGCGACCATGGCGTCAATGAGGGTGCTGCCAGGCTCACCGTCCATGAGGCCCTGCATCGCATTGAGCAACTCGGCATACACCTTGGTGGAGTAGATCACGCGACTGTTGGCTGTGGCCTGGGCCGTGACCATGTTGTTGTACAGGTCACTCTTGTCGGACGGGACGGGGTACTCCCAGGACGGGATGAAGTCATTCGCCACGAGCGCGGCACCACCTTCGTCGTTGACCAGGTAGCGCAGGAACTCGATGGCCTGCTCCGGGTCCTTGCAGTCCTTCGTGACCACGAACATCTCGGCGATGCCGCCGGTGGCACGGTTGTCGAGGGTCGAGCCATCCGGCTTCGGGAACGGGAAGAGGCTCCACTCGAAGGCGCCATCGACCTTGTCCGCCACTCCCGCAGTCACGAAGTTGCCGACCGGGTACATCATGCCCGCGGCCTGGCTCGCGAACAGGTCGAGGTTGCCCTGGAACGCGTCCATGGAGTTGGCCCCGGGAGCGATGACGCCATCGGCGACCATCTGGGCGACGTTGTTGGCGGCCTGCGCGAAGGCAGGATCGTCCCAGCCGACCTCGCCCGCATCGGCCTGGGTGAGCTTGGTGTTGGTGCCGTCGGTGTAGGCCACCTGGGCGAAGAACAGGTCGCCCGCCGACCACTTGTCCTTGGTGCCCATCGCGATGCCGAAGGTGCCCTGCTCGCCCAGCTTGTCGGTAGCCGCCTTGAGCTCCGCGTAGGTCTGCGGGACGGCGATCTCGAGCTCATCGAACTTGGTCTTGTTGTAGGCGATCTGGAGCGTGTTCACGTCCAGCGGCACCGCCCAGACATCGCCGTTGATGCTCACGGCACTGACGATCGGATCGAAGAACGCTGGGAATCCCGTGGGGATGGCGTCGGTGAGCGGGACCAGCTCGCCGCTATTGACGTAGTCCCGGAATTCGCCGGCCCAGGGGATCTGCGCGATACACGGCGGTTCGTCGGCCGCGGTGGCGGCCTTGAACTTGGTGAGGTAGTCGGTGTAGCCGAAGTACGTCACGCCGCAGGCGTCACCGCAGTTGGATTGCCCCCGCTTCACGGTCACGCCCGGGTTGGCTGCCTCGAAGCGCTTGATGGCATCCTCATGGACCAGCGGGTACGCACCCTCGTTGTTCCAGGACCACATCTCCAGCTCGACCGGATCCTGGGCGCCCACCGTGGGGGCAGTGATCATCGATGCCGCCAGCACCGCGCCCGTCAGCAGGGCCGTCCGCCGCCACCGTGTCGAGACCGATCGCATCGTGTTCGCCATCGCCATCACCCTCCAGCACCGCGGTCGCACCGCCAGAGCGCGACGTCGCAGGCCGGCAGCGTGACGCTGGGACAATCGATTGTCAACCCTCGATGTCGAGGATGCGGCAGGCGGGCTCGTGCCACAGCAGGCACACTGCCCGGCTGCCCCGCTGCGGCTGCCGGCTGCCTTATCGGTCGATGTAGACCCGCAGGGGACCAGGGTACATCGAGACCCACACCTGGCGCGTCTCGATGTCATAGCTGATACCGACCGGATGGCGACCCGCCTTGATGGTCTGCAACACGCGCATGTCACGGGTGCGGACCTTGCTCACTGTGCCCGAGGCGTAGTTCACGAGGTACAGCGACCGGCCGTCCGGGGCCATGGCCATGCTCCGCGGGTCGTCGCCCGTATGCACCCGTCCCACCACCCTGTTGGTGCGCAGGTCCAGCTTGACCACGCCATCGCCCAGCGACAGCGTCAGGTACAGGTACCGTCCACGCGGGTCGAGGATGGCGTCTCGGGGTGCGCCACCCACCCCCGGGATGTAGTGCACCCGGAAGTCCGTCAGGTCCAGCCGCGCGATGCGCGAGCCACCCAGCATCGCGATGTAGGCACTCCGGGAGTCGGGCGTGACGGCGATGCCCCGGGGGTACTTGCCGACCTTGACGCGCCGGATCTCGCGGTCCGTGGCCAGGTCGACCACGGACACGTCATAGGAACACCAGTTGCTGACCAGGAGGAGTCGCCCGTCCGGTGTCAGCGCGAGGTCCTTGGGCAACGAGCCCAGCCGGATGGCATCGACGATCCGGAACGTGCGAGTATCGATCTGGTACACGAACCCGCGGTCGTAGCCATCCGCCGGCGAACAGACGCCACGCTGCGGCGGCGGCTTGCGGAAGCCTGGGCCATACATGGCGCGCTGGGTGACCCAGGCGTATCGACCGTCTGGGGTGAAGGTAGCCTCGACCGGCCCGCCCCGCACCAGCTTGCGGAACTTCGGGTAACCGAAGTCGGACGGACGGATCTCGTCCTGGATGGTCTTGACCCGACGCCCTCGACGGTCATAGACAGTCATGGTGTGGCGGAAGACGTTGTTCTGGACGAAGAACAGGCCGTGTTGGCTGGACTCCACAGACTTGGGCGTGTTGGCGCCGATGATCACCTGCCGGAGCCGCAGTCGGAGGCGATCGGACGGTGGGTCGTCGGGCGACATCGGTAGCGCGGCCGCAGGGCTGGGCATGGCGCTCGGCAGCCCAGGCGGCGGCGGAGCGCAACTTGGCGACGCGACGGGATCGGTGAAGCTGGGTGACGGCACAGCCGACGCGGCGGGTACCGGGCTGGGCAGCAGCGGCGCGAGCGTCGGACAGGCGTCGATGACCACGGATGCGAACGCGGAGCCCACCGCTGCAGCGGCCGGTGATGGCGCAGGTGACGCACCAGCCACCACCATCACGCCAGCGACGGCCATCAGGGCCGCCCACACCCGGGCCACCCAGGGACGCCTGGATGACCGCGGACCGGTCACCCCGGGATGCGGCTGGAGTCTGGACATCACTGGCACCCTACCAGACCGCCCTGGGTCGACCCATCCGCGAGTCATGGTGAGGAGGTCATCTCGCGACGCTCGGCCCGGTCGCTATCATGGCTGGAAACCTTTGCGTCGCCGGTCAACCTGGTCCGGCACCTCACCAGTCGAGCATCTGCACCACCCGGCCCGGGAGTGCACAGGCGACTCGGCGGCATCGCACCACGGAGGCTCTGATGGCACGCATCCCGATCGAGATGCCCAAGCTTGGCTACGACATGGAGACCGGCACCATCGCCGCGTGGATCAAGAACGTCGGCGACACGGTCGCGCGCGGGGATGTGCTCGCGGAGATCGAGACCGAGAAGTCCACCGTGGAGATGGAAGCGCTCGCTGGCGGCACGCTCGTGGAGCAGACCCTGGCTCCCGGCCAGGAAGTGCCCGTCGGATCGGTCATCGGTTATCTCGAGGACGGTCAGTAGCCTCGTCTCCCCTCCATCAGGCCCAGGAGCACGACCCCATGGCGGATGGCCGGCACCCGGTCACATTCACGCCCATGCGCGCCGCGATCGCGCGTCGCATGGTCCAGAGCAAGACCCAGGCGCCTCACTTCTATGTCTCCCGGGACATCGAGATGGACGCTGCCATGGATGCCCTGGCGGCCCTCAATGAGGGGCGCGACAAGGACGCTCGATCGAGCGTCTCGGCCCTGCTGCTGAAGGCGGTCGCCTCCACCCTGCAGGCGTTCCCGGCGTTCAACGCGGTCTGGAACGGCGAGACCCTGGAGCGCGTGGACGCGGTCAACCTGGGCATCGCCATCGACCTTGGCGAGGGTGGCCTGATCGCCCCCGCGATCATCGGCTGCGAGGCAAAGGGTGTCGACCAGCTGGCCACGGACCTGCGCGACCTGGCCACCCGGGCGCGCGCCGGCAAGCTGCGCGCGGCGGAGATCTCCGAGGGCACGTTCACGCTCACCAACCTCGGCATGTTCGGGGTGACGTCGTTCACGGCCATCATCACGCCGCCCCAGGTCTCGACCCTCGCGACGGGCGCGACGGAGGCTCGCGCGGTCGTGCGTGACGGCCAGGTGGTCATCCGTCGGGTGATGACCGCGACGCTCTCGTCCGATCACCGCGCGGTGGATGGTGCGGGCGCCGCACGCCTCCTCGCGGATCTCCAGGAACGACTCACCACAGCCGCTGACTGGGTCAGCGCGGGCAGCTGAGGGGCACCATGCGAGCGGGTGCTGCGCAGGTCGATATCAGCCCGCCGTTGCCGGTGGATGTCCTGGGATACGTCCGTCGGGCGGTCGCCCCGCGACGCTTCGCGGAGCCCCTGTTGGTCACGGCACTCGTGGTCAGCGACGGACCCACCACGGTGGCCATCCTGGCCGCGGACCTCGTGGGCATGACGACGCCCTTTGCCGATCGTGTCCGTGATGCGGTCGCGGCCGCCATCGGCTGCGCCCGTGGCGACGTGCTCATCAACAGCAGCCACTCGCATGCCGCGCCCTGGCCGGGCGCCATCATCAAGCTGGGTGGCGAGGCGGACGAGTGGACGGACATCGAGCTGGGCTACTGGGACACGCTGCCCAACGCCTTTGCGTCGGCCGCCGTGCAGGCACAAGCGGCTCTGTGCGAGGCACGCATCTCGGATGCGGTCGGGCATGCGCCGGGCATCGCCGTCAATCGCCGGGAGCGGACCGCGGATGGGCGGACCATCCTGGGCTGGAACCGCGAGGGCTTCTTCGACGACTCGGTGCCCACGCTGCGCATCGACGACCTGGATGGACGGGCCATCGCCACGGTCGTCGGCTTTGGCTGTCACCCGGTCGTGGTGGGGCCGGAGGTGGCCGCCGCCGGGCCCGACTTCGTGGGGCCGCTGCGAACGCGCACCACGCAGCTCCGAGGCGGCGGCGTGACCGTGTTCCTGCAGGGCGCCGCCGGCAACGTGCTGCCGCTGGAGGCATTCATCGACCGCCAGGGACCCGAGGTCAGCTTTGGCGAGCGGCTGGCGCTGGAAGCCGCTCATGCCGTCGCGGATGCCGAGCCACGGGCCATGACCATCGACCACACCGCGTACGGATCGGTGACCCCCATCAGCCTCTATCGACGACGAGTCGCGGACGATCAGCCGGCACAGGGTGCGTCGCGCGTGCGCCGCATCGTGGACCTGCCACTGCTCCAGGCGCCTGACCGGACGGTCCTGGAGGCCGAGCTGGCAGAGCGGGTCGCGGACCTTGCCCGGCGCGCCGAGGCGGGTGAGACCCGCGCCACGATGAACCCCGTGCGCTATCACATCTCCTGGATCGAGCACGTCCTGTCGCTCGCGGACGAGGGACTGCTGCCCACATCCGTGCCGGGTGAGGTCTGGGCGGCGCGCATCGGCGACTGTGCCGTGGTGGGCACGCCGGGCGAGATCTTCGGTGAGATCGGGGCCGCCGTCCGGGATGCATCGCCTGCCGCGACGACCATCTTTGCCGGCTACTGCAATGGCGTGCTGGGCTATGTCGCGACGCCCGAGGAACATCCCTACGGTGGCTATGAACCCGCGGTCTCGCATCGCGGCTACGGCCAGCCCGCACCGTTCGCGCCGGCAGCGGCCGACATCCTGCGGGAGACATCCCTGGCGCTGCTTGCCCGATTGTTCCCGACACCACTGTCCAGGGGGGACGCATGACCACTCCAGGGGCACGCGCCCTGCCGGACCTGGGTTCGGCCATCGAGCTCGCCGACTCCCGCCGACGAGCGCTGCGCACCGATCTGGCGCCGCGGCGCGCCACCTTGCCGTTGCGCTACTGGCGCCAGCAGGCCCACTTCACGACGCCCGCCGAGGAGGCCATCGCGCGAAAGGCGGTGGAGGGTGGCACGTCGCCCATGGGCCGCATCATGACCCGCTTCAGCGTGGGGCCGAACGAGCTGGCCCACCACCTGGGTGCGGACGTGGCACTCGTGGAGCAGCTGCTCGCCGCGCCGCGCCGCGCGCCCCTGGTGATGCTGGATGCCGAAGATGCGTTGGCGTTCACCGACGAAGCCGCCGAGTTGGGTCGGCAGGGCGCCGCGGACGTGCTCTCGACCGCCGACTGGTCGGGTGGTGGACCCCGCAGCCTGCGCTTCTATCGACCACCCGGACTCAACCTGGAGACCACCGCGCGGGAGCTATACGGCCTGCTCTGGGCGCTCGCGGAGCGATCGGGAGACGGCACCATCCCCCTCGACGGCATCGTGTTCCCCAAGGTGGAGCACCCCGAGGAGGTGGACATGGTCCACGGCATGCTGACCGAGGCGGAACGTTCGCTGGGCCTGCCGGTCGGCGGCATCCGGGTCGCCTACCTCATCGAATCGGGCTGGGCGGCGGCGCAGCTGTCGCAGATCGCGCTACGCGCCGCGGATCGCCTGTGCGCCCTGGTCTTCGGGCTCGCCGACTACTCCGCCGACCTGGGCCTGCCGGCGATCGCCAATGAGCATCCCATCGCCGATTGGGCGCGCGCCGAGATCGTCAACGTGGCGGGTGCCATCGGCGTCCCCGCCATCGACGGCATGACGCTGGACTACCCTGTGGCCGATCCGGCCCTGGACGCGTCCGCCAACCGGACCCGCTTCCTGGACCGGATGTCACAGGTCTACCGGGATGCGCTCCGGGCCCGTGACTTCGGGATGCTGGGCAAATGGGTCGGTCATCCCGCGCAGCTGTTCGGGGTGCTCCTGGCATACGAGGCAGGCATGCAGCCGGCGGCGCTGGAGGCAGAGGCGGCCAAGCTGGAGGCGTACGACGTAGCGGTCAACCAGGAAGGCAAGGGTGCCACCATCATCGGCGGTGTGATGTCCGACCGGGCGACCGACCGGCACGCCCGCGTGGTGCTCCGCCAGGCGACCGCACTCGGTCGCTTCGACGCACAGCGCGCACTGGCATTGGGCATCATCGATGCCTCGGAGCTGGATGATGTACAGCCTGGAACGGGGGCCTGAGATCATGAGTGAGACACACACATCGGATGGCGCCGCGACACGCCGTGTGACCGGCTGGGAGGGGCGCTTCCTGGAGGACTTCGTGGTCGGCGATGTCTATCGCCACGCCCATGGCCGGACCATCACCCAGACCGACAACACCTGGTTCACGCTGCTCACCAACAACACCCATGACGTGCACTACAACGCGGACTACGCCTCGCGCACCGAGTTCGGCAAGCCGCTCGTGGTGTCCACGCTCACCCTCGCCATCGTGACCGGCCTGTCCGTCCCGGACGTATCCCAGAACGCGGTCGCGAACCTGGGCTGGGAGGATGTGCGCCTGCCGGCGCCAGTGTTCGCGGGTGACACCATCTACGCCGAGTCAGAGGTGCTGGAGGTCCGGCCCTCGAAGTCGCGCCCCGGCCAGGGCATCGTCCGGGTCCGGACGCGAGGCTTCAACCAGGACGACGTGACGGTGCTCGTATTCGAGCGGAGCGTCCTGGTCTATGCGCGAGCGGCACGCCCCGGCGCGTAGCTCAGACCGCCGCTGGTCCGGGGCCCGGGGCTGACCCGCGGCCCGCTGACCCGGGGTTGCCCTGTGCGGCCCGCTGAGCGGGGTTGACCCTGTGCGTCCCGCTGAGCGCGGTTGACCCTGTGCGTCCCGCTGAGCGGGGGTGACCCTGTGCGTCCCGCTGAGCGGGCGATCAGGGCAACGAAGCTGCGGCCACCACCCGGATGGCGGCCTTCGGCGGCCAGATGGCCCGCGGGACGGGCCGAACGGCCACGGAAGCAGGCTGCGTCGATGTCCGTTGGCTTCGTCGCCCGCTGGACGGGCCGTGGCGTCGGCGTCGGGTCTGCTGGCCAGCTGCCCGGTGCGAGCCTCGTGGCACGCCGCCTCCAGCACCCACCGTCCGATAGTCACGCTGGACCCACTCCTCGGAGATGGCGATGAGATCCTCGGGCATCCGGCGCTGCGTGCCTGGCGCGCCCCAGCGGACGAGCGCCTCGAGACCCGCATGGGCGCCGTCCGAGAAGCGCACGATGGGCTGGCCATCCTGCCGGGGACGGGCGTCATCGGCCACCAGCCGAAAGTACCAACGCTCAGCCCGTGTTCTGGACTCCGGCGGCGACGCCACTCACGGTGAGATGCACCAGGCGCATCAGGTCGGCACGCTCCGGGTCATCGGCCGGCAGCGCGCGCAGTCGCGCCAGCAGCCGTACCTGGAGCTCGGACAGGGAGTCGACGTACGGGTTGCGCAGCTCGATGGAGCGCTGCAGCACGGGCAGCGCGTCCATGATCCGGGCGCGCTGGTTGACGTTCAGGATGCTGTCCCGCGTCAGGCGAAACTCCCGCCGGATGCTGCGCCATACCTTGCGCGCCTCGGGCGATGGCGCCAGCCCGGCGTATCGGCGGGCGACCTGCATATCCGCCTTCGCGATGCTCATCTCGGCGTTGTCCAGGACGCTGGCGAAGAACGGCCACGCGACATACAGCTCGCGCAGCCGCGCCAGCCCCACATCGCCGTGCTCCGCGATGTAGCCCGCGAGGGCACTGCCGACGCCGTACCAGCCAGGCAGGTTGGCGCGCGACTGGGACCAGGCGAACACCCACGGGATGGCCCGCAGCTGGTCCAGCGATCGGGGCGCACCGGACTTGGCACGTGCCGCCGGGCGTGACCCGATGGCCATCCCGGACAGCTCCTCGATGGGTGTCGCGGCCCGGAAGTAGGTCTCGAAGACGGGGTCCTCCCAGACCAGCGCCCGATACGCCCGGCGCGACGTCTCCGCCAGGTGCGCCATCAACGCCGTGCCCGCGCTGCCGACGGACCGTGACCGTTCGTCGTGCTCGGGCGCCGACGCCACCAGGACCGCGTTCGTCACCTGCTCCAGGTGACGCAGCGCGATGGTGGGGTTGGCGTATCGGTCGGCGATGACCTCGCCCTGCTCGGTCAGCTTCAGGCGTCCCTGGAGCGACCCGGGTGCGCCCGCGAGGATGGCCCGGTTCATGGGTCCGCCACCTCGGCCGATGGCGCCGCCGCGACCGTGGAACAGCGTCAGGCGCACACCGTGCCGACGCGCAACGTCAGCCAGCCGCCCCTGCGCGCAATAGAGCATCCATGCCGCAGCCAACGGGCCGGATTCCTTTGTCGAGTCGGAGTAGCCCAGCATCACCTCCTGGCCGCCGCCCCGGCGAGCCAGGTGCTCCCGGTAGGCCGGATCGCACAGCAACTGGTCGATGATCGCCTCGCAATCAGCCAGCGCGTCCGCGGACTCGAACAGGGGCACCACGTCCAGTGCTCGCGGGCCACCAGCCACGGTCGCCAGCCGGAGCACGTCCATCACGTCCTGGGCACTGTGGGTGAAGCTGATGACGTACCGGTGACAGGCGTCCTCGCTGAAGGTCGCCTGGATATCATCGATCGCCCGGAACGTGGCCAGCACCTCGCCCAGCGCTACGCCCGGGGACGCTTCCTGCGCGGCGAGTTCCGGGGGGATCGTCGCGGCTCCGGTCGCGTCCAGGGCTCCACCTGCCGCCAGCAGCTCCAGCGCGCGGCTGTGGACGCCACTGTGCTGGCGCACCTCCAGGCTCAGGGCATGGAAGCCGAACGTCTCGACCTGCCAGCGCAGCTCCAGCAGGTCACCGTACGCGACCCGCGCCAGGCCCTGTGCCACCAGGGCATCCCGCAGTTCGTCCAGCACGCCGATGAACGCGCGGGGAGTGATGAAGCCACCGTCCATGGGCGCGCCGCCGACGAGGTGCCGTCGCGTTCGCCGGACACGCTCTTCGATGAACGCGAGTCGCTGCCGATAGGGCTCCTCGGGAAAGCGCCGACGGACGTCCGCAGCGGTCTCCGGCAGGTCGTGCTCGTCACGGGCCAGCTGCGCCCGGAACGCGGGACCCAGTCGGCGGACCGTCGCGGTCGCCGCGATGGTCTGCGACAGCCGCTGCACGACCGCCTCGTAGCCGCGCAGCACGTGATCGGCCTGGATACGCAGCGCCTCACGGGTGATGTCCGCAGTCACATTGGGGTTGCCGTCCCGATCGCCACCGATCCAGGAGCCCCACTCCATGAATGCGCTCATGCGTGGCGGCCGGGTGCCGGTCCTGCCCGTGTCGCGGGCAGCCGCCGTGGCCGCGTCGGGCCCCCGATCCAGGGATCGGTCGAGTGATCGATACAGCCGGGGCGTGACCACGAACAGCGACTCGTCGAAGAACGCCATGGCACTCCGGACCTCGTCCAGGGGTGTGGGTGCCTGGACCCGCAACGGGGACGTGTGCCACAGCAGGCTGATGGCCTCACGCAATCGGCGCCGGGTCTCGGCATCCTCGTTGGGCGTCAGGCGGGGATCGTCCAGCTCGTCCAGTAGTCGATAGCAGCGGCGGAGTGCGATGAGCAGCGTCCGTCGTCGCGCCTCCGTGGGATGGGCCGTGAGCACCAGGCCGACCGACAGCTGCTCCAGGGACGCGCGCGTCCGGCTGAGGGGCACGCCCACCTGGCGAAGCATCTCCACGGCTTCCGCGATCGAGCCATCGAGGAGTCCTGCGGACGCCTCGCGGGCCCGCGACCGGAGTCGCCGCACCCGCTGCTTCTCCTCTGCCAGGTTGGCCAGCTGGAAGTACAGCCCGAAGGCGCGGATGAGGACCTCGGCCCGGGGCAGGTCGATGGCATCCATCTCGGCCGCGAGCGCGCGGCGGTCATCTGGACTGTCCGATCGCCGGAGAGCGATGGTCGCCAGGCGGATGCGCTCCACCAGGTCCAGCAACTCTTCTCCCTCCTGCTCCACGATGACCTCGCCCAGGAGGGCACCCAGGAGCTTGACCTCGCGCGCCAGCGGATCGCGCGCGCCAGCCGTACCGATGCCCCGGGGCTCGGCACGCACGGCAGCATTCGGGCGCTGGTCAGCAGTGGCCATGGTGCGCAGGCTACCGTGCAGGGGCGCCTCGCGGGTACCGTGCCCTGCACATCCGGGCGCCGTGGGGCATGCTGCGCGTCCACGAAGGACCCGCTGCGGAGGATCATGCGCGTGATGAAGCTGTCCGGGCCCCGGCTATGGCTGCTGGTGGCACTCGCGGGACTGCTGGCCGGCTGCGTCAAGATCGGCAACGCCCCCGGTGCCACGCCCGGCGTGACGCCGGCTCGCAGTGTCGTGGCAACGCCAGTGCCGGCCGCCACCCCGACCCCGGCGCCGACGGCTACCGCCACCCCGCGGCCGACCGCACCCCCCGTGGCGACCGCGACGCCCACCCAGGCACCGACGCCGACGCCCGATGACGGCACCCAGGTGGTGGAGGTCAGCCTGGAGGACAGCCTCAGCATCACGCCCTCGAAGATGACCGTGACTGCGGGCACACCGGTGAAGTTCGTGGTCACCAATGATGGCGCCCTAGAGCACGACTTCTTCATCGGCTCGGACAAGGAGCAGAAGCAGCGCGAGTCCGGTTCCGCCGAGCCGGGCAAGGGCCGCTTCATCGCGGTGCCGCCGGGCGAGACGGTGGAACTCACGCTCACGTTCGATGAGCCGGGCAAGACCATCGCCGGCTGCACCGTCGCGGGCCACTACAGCGGCGGCATGAAGGCCACCATCACCATCAAGTAGACCCTGGTGCGCCGCGGGTCAAGGGCATCTCGGGTTGCCCGCGGTCACCGGAACAGGACCCTGGGGGGATGACCCCCAGTACCTTCGTGGCTATGCTGCCTGCATGAGCCGCGTCGTCCGCACCCTGACCACCGCCATCGCCGCCCTTGGTTTCGCGCTCCTGCTGCCGCTTGGCACGGTCGCGGCCGCTGACTGCTCGCTGACCGTGACGCCCAGGACGGGCGTGCCCGGGACGGAGTTCGTGTTCAAGGGCAAGGGCTTCACGCCCTCGACCCTGAGCCTGACCCGTGGCGATGAGGCGCCCCAGGTGGTGGACGTCAGCGGACCCGACTCCACGTTCACGTTCAAACTTGTCGCGGGGGATCCCGACGTCGGCAAGTGGCGCGCCGTCGCCGATGGCTGCGCGGTCGTTGCCAGCATCCGCGTGACGCTCCCGCCGACCGCGACCGAGACGACCGCCAGCTCGCCCGCTCAGGACGAGCAGGCACAACTCGCGGGTCTCGTGCTGGTGGGCGTGTTGTTCCTGGGCGCAACAGCATTGCTCCTGCCCCGGCTGACAGGAGCTGCCCGCGCACGGTAGCCTGAAGGGGTCGTGCAGAGTCAGCTCCCCGTCATCCGCACCTATACCGGCGACGATCGGCAGGCTGCCGAGGCCGCATACCGTGCGGACATGCGTACCGCCAGGTCAGCCGGCTGGGTGCCGGTCGCCCATCGCTGGCGGACCGAGGGTGACCGGCAGGAGTTGGCCGTGGTGTTCGAGCTGCGGGAGCCTGCGAGCGTGCCCGCGCCAGAGCCGCTCATCACTGACTCGCTCGCGACCCAGGCTGGAGCCAAGGGATCGTCCCCCATCCCCAGCAGCCCCGGCGCCAGCACGGCACGGGCGCACGCCCGGGCGACCCTCGAGACCATCGACCTGCATGCCGGTGGTGAGCCCATCCGGCTCATCCGGTCAGGCTATCCGCGGGTGCCCTTTGCGCCCATCCTGGAACGCCGCCGCTGGGCCCGTGAGCACGCGGACAGCGCCCGCATGGTGCTCATGTACGAGCCGCGCGGCCACCGCGACATGTACGGCGCGGTGCTGCTGCCGCCGTATCGGACCGACGCCGATATCGCGGTCCTGTTCATGCACAACGAGGGGTACAGCACGATGTGCGGCCACGGCGTGATCGCGCTCACGACCGGGCTCATCGAAGAAGGCCTGTATCCCGCGAACACGCCCGTCACGACCATCCGCTGGGAGACGCCGGCCGGCCTGGTCACGGCCATCGCGGACGTTGTCACGGGCGAGGGCGGGGCGGCAGAGGTGAGTGGCGTCCGGTTCACCAACGTGCCGTCGTACCTGCATCAGACCAACATCGCGGTGGCCATCGAGGGATACCCCCAGGTCCAGGCACAGTTGGCGTTCGGGGGTGCCTACTACGGCATCGTGGACGCGGCGGCACTCGGGCTGCGGGTCGTGCCCGGGTCGATCGAGGCGCTGACCTCTGCGGGTGCCGCGATCACCAGCGTGCTGCGCCAGGGTCACTCACCCACACATCCCACCGACGATGACCTGGGCTTCGTGTACGGCACCATCATCGTCGATCACGACCCCGCGAGCGCGCCTGACGGTCGTGCCGCGGACGCCACGCTGCGCAATGTGACCGTCTTCGCGGACGCCGAGGTCGATCGGTCCCCGTGTGGCTCGGGCACCAGCGCCATCCTCGCCTGGCTGCACGCGACCGGCCAGCTGGCTATCGGCCAGGAGGTCCGCAACGCGAGCATCACGGGTGAGGTGTTCGAGGGGCGTGTGGACGACGTCACCAGCCTCGGCCCCCGGGACGCCGTCATCACCAGCGTCGCCGGTACTGGCTACGTCACCGGCTACCACACGTTCGTGGTGGACGACCGCGACCCACTCGGGGACGGCTTCCTGCTTCGGTAGGCGGCGCTGCCTGATGACCACCTGCGCAGCCTGATGGCGCGCGACGCCTGGGCTGAGTTCGAAGGACCTATCGGTCCCCTGTTCATCGCGTGGGGCCCGGCGGGCGTGACGCTCGTGGCGCGCGCCGAGGACGCCAGTGGCTTCGAGCTGGATGCGCAGCTCCGGACCGGCCGGCCCGTGACCCGCGTGGGGCATCTGCCGCCCGGCCTCGCGGACCAGATCGCGCGCCAGCTCGGCGGGGAGTGGCAGCCGGACCTGCCGATCGACTTCGGTGGACTGACACGTTTCTCGGCCACCGCGCTGCGCAAGACGATGGAGATCCCGTGGGGCGAGGTGCGGCCCTACGCCTGGGTCGCGCGGGAGATCGGCAGTCCCCGCGCGGTGCGCGCAGTCGGCTCCTCGCTGGGCCACAACCCGCTGCCATGCATCGTGCCCTGCCACCGCGTGGTCAAGGCGGACGGCCATATCGGGGAATACGGCGCCGGCGGACCCGCGGCCAAGATCGCGATGCTGGCGACCGAGGACGTCGACACGGACGAGCTGGAGGCACTCGCCGACGCTGGCATCCGGTACCTGGGCGACGACCTGGCGGATATCTTCTGCTACCCCACGTGTCGCCGCGCACGGGGTATGGAGGGGGATCGGATCGTCCGGTTCCGGGCCGCGGAACATGCGCTGCTCGCGGGCTATCAGCCCTGTCCCGACTGCCGGCCGGTGGAGGCGCGCGTCTTCGCCGACTGAGGCTCAGGCCGGACGGTGCGCGACCAACGACACGACCGGTGCCCGCCACGTGAACGCGTCCGCGGGCAGCGCCGCGAACCGGTCGCGGATGAGGGTCTCCAGCCGCTCCAGGTGGGGCGTGCCCTCGAGCATCTCGAACAGCCACGCCTCGTCGTAGTGCCGCTTGAAGACCCGGTATGTGTCCGGCGTCCAGAGGTGCGTGAGCGTGTCCGGACGGGCATTCACGCGCTCGAAGCCTGCCCGCCGCAACTCGTCGGCGGCAGCCCGAGGGCTGCTGAAGTCGCCCGATCGCCCATCATCCTCCTCCTCGACCGATTCCGGGATGCCCAGGTCGATGACCGCCTCGTCGAACTCGGTGGCCGGCAGGAACTCGTCACCGCCCTCCAGCCAGGTGAGTGCGGCCAACCGACCACCCGGTCGCAGGACGCGCAGCAACTCCCGGAGCGCCGCGGCGCGGTCGGGCACCAGCTGGAGCACGAAGGAGCTGACGACCAGGTCGACCGATGCATCCGGCAGCGGCAGCGCCTCGGCGGGTGCCTCGAGCCAGGTCAACGATCGGTCGTGCGCATCGACGCCCGAGGCAGCGGCGCGCTGCCCGGCGACGGCCAGCATGCCCACCGACGGATCGGCACCCGTGACCATCGCGTCCGGCCAGCGGCGGCGCGCGTCGATCGCCAGGACCCCTGACCCGGTCCCCACATCCAGGATATGTGGCGGCCCCCCGGACTGCCCGACGAGCGGCCAGGTCACCCGGTCCAGCAGACCCCGTGCTGTGGCATCCAGGACCGGCGCCCAGTAGCGTTCGTAGTCCTGGGCGTCCTCGTCGTAGCGCTCCACGATGACGTTCATGGGGCCACCACGGTCGCGGCGATCAGGCGCTTCGCCGAGGCAGCGTCACCCTGCGCGACCGGCAACGCAGCTATTTCGGCTTGGCCACGATGTGATAGATGCCGCCACCGATGGACACCACGTACAGCTCGCCATCGTCACCCTGGCCCAGGGACACGAACACGGAGTCGTTCTTGCGCAACATCCGCTTGGGCGTCAGGTCCGCACCAGCCTTGGCCTTGCTGGCATCAAGGGCATAGATGCTCTTGCCGCAGAAGTCCGTGAACAGGTAGGCGCCGTCGAGCAGCGGCTGGGCCGTGCCCCGATAGACATAGCCGCCGACGACGGAGCACCCCTTGGCACCGTGGCTGTACTCGGCCACCGGGAGCGTGAGTCCCTTCTGGGAACAGTTGGCGCGTGTGTGGCACGCCGAGCCTTCCATCACCGACCAGCCGAAGTTCAGGCCACCCTTGCCCTTTGGCTGGATGTCGACCTCCTCGATCTGGTCCTGGCCAACGTCACCGATCCAGAGACTGCCAGTCTTGCTATCGAAGCTGGCGCGCCACGGATTGCGCAGGCCATAGCTCCAGATCTCCTTGCGGCCACCGCCCTTGGCGAAGGGGTTGGTCTTCGGGATCGCGTACGGATCGCCCGTGTCGACGTCGATGCGCAGGATGTTGCCGAACAGGTCGTTCTTGTCCTGGCCGTTGCCGAATGGGTCACCGGGTGAGTTGCCACCGCCGTCGCCGAGGGCGATGTACAGGTAGCCATCCGGGCCGAAGCCCAGCCAGCCGCCGTTGTGGTTCCATTCCGGCCGGCTGAAGTCGAAGAGCGTCTTGCCCGATCCCGAAGCGACCTCCCGTCCGGGCTTGTCCTGCTTGTACTGGATGACCCGGGTGTTGCCCGAGGGCGTGTTGTAGTGAACGTAGAACTTCCCGTTCCTGGAGAAGTTGGGGTGGAACGCGACCGCGTGCAGGCCCCGCTCGCCATCGATACCGACCTTGCCCCGCAGGTCCAGCAGGGTGCCCTTGATCTTGCCCTGCACGTTCATGTATCGGATCCGACCGGCCCGCTCCACCACGTACAGCAGACCGTCGCCGGTGCCGTCACCCGTGACGTACACGGGCTGGACAGCGCCCAGGTCGGCGACCTGTTCCAGCTGCAGCTTGACCTTGCCGGGCCTGAAGCCAGACGTGGTGCCGGAGGGACCCGTGGTCGGTGACGCGGACGGGGTCGCGCTCGGCGGTTCGGTCGCGGCTGGCGCGGTCGGCTCCGCGGTCGCCGTGGGTGCTCCTGACGGGGTTCCCGTGGCGGGCACCAGCGATGCCGCCGGGGTCAGCGTGGCCGGGACACCGGTCGGCAGGCCGAGCTTGTTGGACGGGTCGACCTCGGCGATGAAGGTGCAGCCACTGGCGAGCAGCAACACCACGATCGCGACGGCAAGGATCCTGTGCACCCGGGCATGGTACGGGCGGCCGGTCGATGCCGCTGGTCGCGGCCGGTGACCCAGGCTCATGGTCAGCGCTGGGTCGCGGTCACCCGCATGATCCGGCCGCCCAGGTCGACCGCAAACAGCTCGCCGTCGTCACCCTGGCCGAATGCCGACAGGTTGCCATCGGCGTGGCCGACGACCTCGGCCGCGGCCGTGCCGCTGGCGACAGCGTCCGCCGCCGGCAGCAGCCACAGGATCCCGGAGCAGTAGTCGCCGTAGAGGTACGCGCCGGTCAGGGCCGGGAACGCCGTGCCCCGATAGACATAGCCGCCAACCACGGTGCAGCCGTCGCCGCTCGAATGCGAGTAGCTCGCCACCGGCAGCGTCAGGGCCGTCCGGTCACAGTCGTCGGCCTCGAAGCAATCGGGGCCCTCCATCGTGCTCCAGCCAAAGTTCGCACCACCTCGACCCGCCGGCAGGACATCGACCTCTTCCCACTCGCCCTGGCCAACGTCGCCGATGAACACGTCACCGGTCAGTCGATCGACGCCGAAGCGCCACGGGTTGCGCAGCCCGGTAGCCAGGATCTCCGGGCGCGCATCGGGGCCCAGCAGTCCGTCAGGATCGTTGACCGGCACGTCGTACGGCGTCGTGCCGTTGACGTCGATGCGCAGCAGCTTGCCCAGCAACTGTCCGTTGTCCTGACCGTTGTCTTCCGGATCGCCGCCGCCGCCGCCATCCCCGGTACCGATGAGCAACATCCCATCGGCGTCGAAGGCGATCATGCCGCCGTTGTGGTTGGGCGCGAAGTCGGGCATCTCCAGGATGAGCCGCTCGGACTCCGGGTCGACCACGCCGTCCGTGGCCTGGAACTCGGTCACCACTTGCGAGTCACCGCCAGCGAGCGTGTAGTAAACGAACAGGCGGCCGTTGTTGGCGTAGTCGGGGTGGAACGCGAGACCCAGCAGTCCCTGCTCACCGCCCGCCTGGACGCCGGCGCTGATGTCCAGGAACGGGGTGGCAGCGACCGTCCCGTCTGGAGCGACGGCACGCACCGTGCCTCCCTGCTCCACGGCGTAGAGCGTGCCACTGCCGGTGCCATCGGGCGTCACGAACACGGGCGAGGACAGGCCATCCGCGAAGGGCTCCAGCACGATGGTCACGGTCCCGGGCTGGTAGGCCGTGGTCGGTGCCGGCGATGCTGATTGGGCCAGGGTGGTCGTCGGGGTGGCCAGGATGCACGTCGCGGCGACGGCGAGCATCCAGCGGCGGGAGACGTTCATTCGGGGAGGATACCCGCGGACCGCTGCAGCGACTCCCTGCGGTCGTTCACATCGGTCGCCGATGGCGCAGGTCAGCGTCACTCAGGGCGACGATGCCGGCCGCCAGGCAGCATGCAATGGCAAGCCCCATGACTCGCTCGAAGCCCAACTCGTCGTAGAACGGCGCGACGCCGAGGCTGCCGATGGCCACACCGGCGGCAAAGGCCACCGAGTATAGCCCGAAGGCTGAGCCGCGATCCCGGTCATCGCTCCTGCGCACCAGCTCCACCTGCATCACCGGCAGGAACGATGCGACACCGGCTCCACCCATCACGCCCGCGGCGAGTAGCAGGGCCGTGGTCGGCGGCAGCAGCAGGAGCAGCAGGGACGTGGACGTGATGGCCGAACCCACTAGCAGCATCGGCAGCGCTGCGACCCGGCCCATGAGCAGGCCCGCCGGGACCCGCAACAGCAGGATCGCCAGCGCATCGCCCGTGAAATACAGGCCGACGTCGGCACCCGCTGCTGCGGCCCGCTGCGGCAGGTAGCCGCTCACGACGCCCCAGTGCACGATGAACAGGAGCGATGCGGTCAGTGGCACTGCCCACGCCGGTCGCCAGGCCGGGCGGAGGGTACCCGCGATGCCCCGCCGCGTACTCGTCACCGCGTGGGCAAACCGGCGGGAGCCGCCCAGCAGCAGCGCGCCCGTCAGCACCGATGCCGTGGCCGCGACACCCACGGAGACGAGTCCCCCGCGCTCCAGCATCAGCAGGGTCACGACCGGCGTGACGGCAAGGGACAGGTTCGCGGCCATGCCCACAGTGGCCATCGCGGTCGGGATGCGTGCCCGAGGGACACCGATGGGCACCAGGGTGCCGATGGCTGGGAACACCGTGGCGATGCCCGCTCCCTGGAGGACGCGGATCAGGATCCAGGCCTCCGGTGGACTGGCCGCGGTGACGATGTCAAATGCGACGGGTAACGAGGCACAGATGAAGGCTCCACAGCCCAGGAGGTAGACGACCCGCCCACCGAACCGGTCGAGGAGGCCTCCCGAGAAGAAGGCGGCCCCGAGGTTGACGACGGACGAGACGCCAACGATGGCCCCGATATCCGCGTCCGGCCAGCCGGCCGCGTGCAACGCGACCGGGAGTGTGGCGATCCAGGCGTGGAATCCTGCCTGGGCCAGACCCAGCGCGAGAGCGAGACGGAGCACGTCCCAACCCTACCGGGGAGATACGCCGCGATGTCGGCGGGCTGGGACCCGACGCGCCCGCCGGCGTCAGTGCGTGAGCGAGAAGGGCGCTTCCGGATCCACCCCGAGCTCGCGGATCGCTCCCTGGGCGACCTCTGCAGACACCTGGCCGCAGCGGGTCAACTCCGCCAGGGCCGCCGTCACGATATGCGCGGTATCCACGCCGAAGAAGCTGCGCAGCGCAGCGCGCGAGTCGCTGCGCCCAAAACCGTCCGTGCCCAGACTGCACCACGCATCGCCCGGGATCCAGCGCGAGATCATGTCCGGCCAGGCGCGGATCCAGTCGCTCACCGCGATGACCGGGCCACGCCCACCCGC
>JBBQNA010000027.1:0-21131 GCA_038329515.1 Candidatus Limnocylindrales bacterium
CACTGGATCAGATCGCGATCTCCATCTGCTATCCCGCGCTGGACGTCAAGATCCCGGGTTCGTATGTCGGTCTCCCGACCAGTCGAGCCGGTGCCTCCCATAACTGCATCGAGGACATCGCGGTCATGCGCGCCCTGCCCAACATGCGTGTCGCGGACGCGGGCGACAACGCGGACCTGCGGGCGATCATGCGCACGGCCATGGCCACGCCCGGGCCTGTGTACTACCGCGTCACCCGGCTCGCCGTGCCGGACATGTTCGGTGCCGATCACACCTTCGAATGGGGCAAGGGGGTGACCGTCCGCGCCGGCGATGACGTCACCCTGTTCGGCACGGGTGTCATGACCAGTCTCTGCATCCGCGCGGCCGACCTGCTGGCCGGGGACGGTATCAGCGCCGAGGTGGTCCACCTGGCGTCCATCAAGCCCATCGACGAGGCGCTCATCGTCAGCTCCGCCACGCGCACCGGCTGTGCCGTGACCGCCGAGAACGCGACCATCCTGGGTGGCTTCGGCTCCGCGGTCACGGAGGTGCTCTCCGAGCGTCACCCGGTGCCGGTGGAGCGGATCGGCGTCCGCGACCGCTGGGTGGACAGCGGCGGCATCAACGATCTGTTCACGCATCACGGCATGCAGCCGGAGGATATCGTGGCCGCAGCGCGGCGATCGATGGCCACACGCGACGGGAGTCGCAAGGAGACACCAACGTGACCACGCGCATCAGGTTCCTGGGCACCGCCGCCTTCGAGGTCGTCGGTCCCCGTCAGCGGATCCTCTTCGACCCGTTCCTGACGGGCTCCAGCACTGCCCCCTGCGGTCCCGATGACCTCGAGACACCGGACGTCATCCTCGTCAGCCATCCTCCGATCGATCACCTGGGCGATACCGCGGAGATCGCCATCCGTACCGGCGCCCCGGTGGTCTGCGGTGCCGACAGCAGGGAGCTGCTGATGGAGCGCGGGGTCCCGGCCGCGCAGATCCGCCACACCATCTGGGGCATCAAGATCCAGATCGGGGACCTGCTCATCCGGCCGGTCCAGTGCCAGCACTGGTCGGGGACGATGCTTAAGGACGGCTCTCGTGTCCCCGGATTCCCGGTGAGCTTCATCGTGGAGACGGAGCCAGGCGTCCGGGTCTATCACTCCGGCGATACTGCGGTCTTTGGTGACATGCGCTTCATCGGCGAACTGCACCGGCCGACCGTTGGCCTGATGGGGTGCAGTCAGCCGTACGACCTGCTGCCCGGCCTATACGACGGGGCTGGTCAGGTGGTAACGGGGGAGATGGACCCAGAGGAGGCTGCGATCGCGGCCGAGCTCCTTGGCGTGCGGTACGCGATCGCCAGTCACTTCGATGCTTCCGGGCCGGCCGACGCCGATGTGGCGCGGTTCCTTGCGGCGGTCACGGAGCGAGATACGACCGGAGTCCGTGTTCCGCTGGCCCTCGAGCCGGACCAGGTGCTGGTCATCGATGGTGACGTCCATCATCTGGAGTGGCCCGATCGATGACGACGGGAGCGACCCGCGTCGGAGTCATCGGAGCGGGATTCTGGGCCGGCTTCCAGCTGGCTGCGTGGGCTGAACGATCGGACGCGCGGGTGGTCGCCATCGCGAACCGGTCGATGGGCCCGGCCCAGGCTCTGGCCGAGCGGTTCGGTATCGACGCGGTCCACGACGATCCGGCGGCCATGATGGCCGCGGGCGGGTTGGACGTGGTGGACATCATCACGGCACCCGATACGCACGCGGCCATGATCCGCCTCGTCGCGGATCACGGCGTTGCCGTCATCTGCCAGAAACCGCTCGCATCCGAACTGGAGACCGCCCGTCAGAGCGCGGCCTACTGCGAGGAGCGGGGAGTCGCGCTGCTGGTCCACGAGAACTTCCGGTGGCAGACCCCGGTCCGCGAGTTGGCCGCCGATCTCCGCAGCGGTGCGATCGGCCGGCCGTTCCGGGCACGCATCGAGTTCACCACGGGCTTTCCGGTGTTCGAGAACCAGCCGTTCCTGCGCGACCTGCCCCGGTTCATCCTGTCCGATGTCGGGGTCCATGTCCTGGACGTGGCGCGTTTCCTGTTCGGGGAAGTCACGTCGGTCGTGGCCCAGACCCAGAGTGTCCAACCGGGCATCGCGGGCGAGGATGTCGCGACGGTGATGCTCCAGATGGCGGAGGGTGTCACGGTCGGCTGCGAATTCTCGTTCGCGACCATCCTGGAGCACGATCCGTTCCCGGGGATGCTGATCCGGGTGGAGGGGACCACCGGGACGCTGGAGCTGCGGCCGCCGCTCGAGTTGCGCTGCACGACCCGTACGGGCACCACGACCCGTGACGTGGCGCCGCCTGACTGGGCATGGGTCGACCCCATGTACGCAGTCGCTCAAGCGGCGCTGGTGCCGTGTCTCACGAACCTGCTGGCCCATGTCCGCGGCGAGGGGGACGCGGAGACGACCGCCGCCGACAACCTGCGCACCCTTGCGCTCGTCGAGGCGGCGTATGCATCGGCGGCATCGGGAGAGGTGATCAGGACGTGAGGATCGTGCGCTACGAGACTGGACACACGATCGGCTGTGGGGTCTGGGTCGATGGCCAGGTATACGACACGGGATTCCCTGACACGCTGGACCTGATCCGGGCCGGTGAGGCCGGACTCGCACGGGCCCGACGGGCGCTCGACGGCCCACCCGTGGCGTTCGATCGTCTCCTGGCGCCCTTGGCCAACCCGGGCAAGATCTTTGGCTCCGGCGTCAACTACCGCAGTCACGGCGATGAGGAGCCCGGCTACCTGTTTCCCGACGAGATCGTGTACGACTTCCTCAAGGTCGCTTCGTCCATCGTGGGTCCCGACGCGGACATCGTCATCCCGCCCACCGACGACGTGATCCGGCGTCAGCCGGGCGGAGCCGCGAAGTTCTCGGAGGCCGGATTCGCGGTCGACTACGAGGTGGAGCTCGGCGTCGTGATCGGGACCACCGCGCGTCACGTGCGGAGCGAGGACGCCATGGACCACATCTTTGGCTACACGGTGTTCAACGACGTCGGGGCCAGGTCGGTCCAGTTCCACAACGGGCAACGGGACCTGGCCAAGAACTTCGATACGTTCTGCCCCATGGGGCCCTGGATCGTGACCCGCGACGAACTACCGGATTGGCAGGCGATCCGCCTCGAATCACAGGTCAACGGCGAACTGCGGCAGAGCGCCCTGGCGGGCGACATGATCGCTGGACCGGCCGAGGCCATCGAGTGGCTGAGTGCCATCATCCGGCTGGACCCCGGTGACTGCTTGATGACCGGCACTCCCGCTGGTTGCGGCACATTCATGCAACCACCCCGTTTCCTGCAGCCGGGAGATGTGGTCACCTGCTCCGCGTCAGGCATCGGCGAACTCACGAATCGCGTCGTGCAGGGCACGGCCCGGACCCGATGAATGGACGTGCCGGCCGCGTCTGCTTCCTCCCGGAGCAGCCCCACGGCGTGACCATCGAGCTGACGGCCGCTGCAACGTGACGGCCCGGGTGTCACCCGAGGAGTTGCTGGCGCTGGCGGCCTGGCCCGAGGACCCACTGCCGCAGATCCGGGCACTGGGTGCGGACACGATGGTCGTCGCTCTCGACGACGATCCGACGGGTACCCAGACCGTCCGCGACGTGCCGGTCCTGACGGGCTGGTCGGTCGAGCGGCTGCGCTCCCTGCTCGACGGGAACGAGCCACTCGCATTCCTGTTGACCAACAGCCGCAGCCTGCCAACGCACGAGGCTGCCACGCTGGCAGCGGCCATCGGCCAGACCCTGCGGACCTCGGGGCACGGAGCGCGGCGTGCGTTGACGGTGATCAGCCGGAGCGACTCCACGCTGCGCGGCCACTACCCAGCAGAGGTCGACCCGCTGGTCGCCGCACTCGGCATGCCTGACGCACGCATCCTGCTGGCGCCGTATTTTGGCGACGGAGGCCGACTCACGGTCGGTGGCATCCATCACCTTCGACGGGGCGATGACCTGGTGCCGGTCGCAGACACGGAGTTCGCTCGGGATGCCGTCTTCGGCTACCACAGCTCGGGCCTCAGCGCCTGGGTGCAGGAGCGGGCAGCCGCCATCCCGGGTGCCAGGCGGCGCGCGGTCCAGGTGCTCACCCTCGACCGGATCAGGGGTGATGGACCGGGCGCCGTCCGGGATGCCCTGCTCGCCCTGCCGGATGGCGGGGTACTGGCGGTCGACGCCGCGGCCGAGCGTGACATCGAGGTCGTGGCGCTGGGGGCGGTCATGGCCGAGCAGGCCGGCCTGCCACTGGTCGGCCGGACGGCGGCATCGTACGTCCGGGCACGAGCCGGCCTGAACACGGTCAAGCCGCTGGACCCGGACGAGATCGACACAGGCCGGCCCGGCCTCGTGGTGATCGGATCCCACGTGCCCACCACGACGGCCCAATCGGAGCGCCTGCTCGCCGATCCGCCGGTCCGCATCATGCCCCTGGCGCTATCGGTCTCGGAGCTGCTCGCGGATGGTGCCGACGGGCGCCGGCAGCGCATCGACACCCTCGCGGCGGCGGCCGACGAGGCCCTGCGCGAGGGCGTCACGCCCGTGATCATGACCTCTCGCCTGCTCCAGCGTGGTGCTGACAGCGAGGCTGACCTGGCCCTCTCCGCAGCGGTCTCGGCCGCGCTCGTGTCGATCGTGGGGGCCATCGAGCTGCGGCCTGCTTGGGTCCTGGCCAAGGGCGGCATCACCAGCAGTGACATCGCGACGCTGGCGCTGGGCATGGACGAGGCGCGAATCGTGGGACCGCTGTTGCCGGGTGTGCCGCTCTGGAGGTCCGGACCGAGTGCGCGCTGGCCGGGCCTGGCGCTGCTGGTGTTCCCCGGCAACGTCGGTGGTCCCGATGCGGTCCGGGACGCGGTCGCGCGACTCTCCGGGGTTGCGACGTGAGGTCGGGGCCTGTGGACATCATCGTCGGGGCCAGGGCAACTGGGCACGCAGTGCCCGGCTGCAATGTCTACACCCTCGACCAGGCGGCCGGCGTCCTGGCCGCGGCCGAGGCGGCCCGGTCCCCACTGATCCTCCAGGTGCATCCCGGAGGCGTCGGCGCGGCGCTTTGGCCGCTCATCGCCGGCCTCCGCGTGCTGGCCGACGCGGCGAGCGTGCCGGTCGCGCTGCACCTGGACCATTGCGCGGACATCGTGACCCTTCGGCGAGCGATCGCCAGCGGCGTCGACGGAGTCATGGTCGACGGCTCGACCCTGGACACCGGGGCGAACGCACGACTCGTCGCCCTGGTCGCGACCGACGCACACGCGGCGGGTGTCGCCGTCGAAGCCGAGCTCGGCCGACTGTCAGGCAGCGAGGATGGCTGGACGGTGGCAGCCCGAGAAGCCCAGCTCACCCAGCCGGGCGAGGTCGCGGAGTTCCTCAGCGCGAGTGGGGCCGACATGCTCGCGGTGAGCATCGGCAATGTCCATGGCGCGACACCCGTCCCACCGCGACTCGACCTGAGCCGCCTCGCGAGCATCGGACGCCTGACCGATGTGCCACTCGTGCTGCACGGCGGCTCGGGTCTCGATGATGCCCAACTCGACGCCGCGATCGCACGCGGCATCTGCAAGGTGAACGTGAACACCGAGCTGCGGGCCGCCTACTCTGCTGGGCTGGCTGGGCATGACGCGGCGCCGGAGTTGGTGGATGTCCTCTCGCGGGCCCGGAGCGCAGTCGGCTCCGCCACGAGCCAGGTCATCGAGCGGTTCGGCAGTGCCGGTCTCGCGGATCCAGGCGGTCCATCAAGGGAGATGGCCGATGCACGGTGACGATCCGCTGACGGGCGAGGCGCTGCTCACCGGCCGGATGGTGGCCCCGGCCGCCGTTCGGACCTTGCGCGCCGGCCCAGTCACGTGCGAACTCGATGGCATCGAGCTGCGAAGCATCCGACTGGGTGACCAGGAACTCATCAACCTCGTGTTCATGGCCGTGCGTGACGAGGCGTGGAACACTATCCCGGGCACGGTCGATGGGCTCACCCTGACAGAGAACGATGAAGGATTCCATGTCGACGTTCGTGTCCGGCACACGGCCGATGGCATCGACCTGTCGTGGGAGGGCGTCATCGACGGTCGGCCCGACGGGACCATCAGCTATGGGTTCGAGGCCGTTGCCGCGGCCGACCTCCGCTACAACCGCATCGGCTTCAATGTCCTCCACTCAGTCAGGGACGCAGCCGGACGGCCATACCGGACCTTCGATGAGACAGGCCGTCCGGTGGAGGCCGGTAGCCTGCCGGTCGCCATCGCCCGGCAGGCCGCGGTCGGTGGACGCCTGAGCGGGATGCTGGCGCCATTCCGGCGCATCGAGGTCGACCTTTCGAGCCACCTCACGGTCGTCCTGGAAGTCTCCGGCGACGACTTCGAATCCGAGGATCAACGGAACTACGCGGACTCGACCTTCAAGACCTACTCCACGCCACTCCAGCGGCCGGCGCCGCACGTGGTGCAGGCCGGCTCCAGACTCGCCCAGTCGGTGCGGGTCACGCCTGCGGGAGACCGGCATCGGCAGCGCCCGTCGAGGCCCGTGAACGGCTCCGTCCGCGTGGACATCGGCGAGCCGCTCAGCGTGCGGCTGCCGACGTTTGGCATCGGCGTCGCGAGCGATGGCGTCGCCATGGCACCGTCCGAGGTCGAGCGCATCGCGACCTTGGAGCCGGGGCATCTTCGAGTAGTCGTCAGCGCAGCACCGGGGACGTCAGCCGCTGCCCCTGCTCGCCTGCAAGCCGCAGCCACTGACGCCCGGGCACTGGGCACGCGCCTGGAGGTGGAGCTGATCCTCGGGGCCGACGGGGCCGGGCTCGATCACGCCGCAGATATGCTCGCCGGGGTGGCTGAGCTGGTCGATGTGGTCCTCGTGCGCGCCCCCGGTAGCGGGCCGATCGACATCGGCACGCCGGCGACGGTGGTCGCCGCCGCCCGGGACCGGCTCGGCCCGATGCTGCCGGGAGCCTCGGTGGGCGCGATGGTGGCGACCCTGGCCGCGCTCATCCGTGAGCCGGTCGATGGTGCGACCCTGGGGATCGCCGGCCTGCCGCTCTCGCCGACGGTGCACCGCGACGATGACCGGACCGTCATGGAGAACCTGCTTGGGTTGGACGAGCAGGTCCAGACCGGCATCGAGGTCATGGGTGGTCGCCCGGTCCGGGTCGGGCCGGTCACGCTGGCCACCGTCAACGGGCCGTGGCCGGCCGGTGCGACGGGAGCGCTCGGGCTGCCACCGCAGGTGGACGTCCGTCAGCCATCGTTGTTCGCGGCAGCCTGGACGGTCGGTGCGGTTGCCCGCCTGCTCGTGTCCGGCGCCAGGTCAGTGACACTGTTCGAGACGACCAGCTGGCGCGGCGTCCTCGAACGGGAGGCTGGATCGCCGTCGCCGGGGGCGTTCCTGTCGATCCCCGGCGGGGTATACCCGGTCTGGCACGTCCTGGCAGATCTCGCCGGTTTCCGAGCTATGACAGCCGTGGCGGTCGACGTTGCCGACCCATTGCGGACGGCGGCATTGGCCGTCACCTCCGCTGCCGGGACACTGCTCCTGGTCGCCAATCTCACGCGTCAGCCGGTCGATGTCGATCTTCGACTTCCGGCGGGCATGACGGGTTCCTGCCACCTGCGCATCCTGGACGAGGCCACTGGCGCCCAGGCTGTGCGTGATCCCGATGCCTTCCGTCGGACGGGGGCGCGTCGACCCATCGGAGCCCAGGTTCTCCTGCCGCTGAATGCCTATGCGGTGGCCACGCTCCACGTGTCGGGGTGAGGTAGCGGCGAGAGGTGAGCAAGCCAGCCGGTCGAGTGTTCGGCCACATTCGACGGTGTCGTCAGTGGGCAGGTGTCCCGCCGTCAGGGTCGAGGTCGCCCGACCCTGCGGCGTACCGGTGCCAGAAGGCCATCCCGCCGCTCGTCAGGTGGTCGCGGATGGCGGCTTCAGCGGCGTCCGGGTCCCGTGAACGGACGGCCGCCAGCACCCTGGCGTGGGCCTCGTGTCCCCGGCGGTCCTCCCCAGGTTCCGCGAGCGCGATGCGTCGCTGCTGCTCCAGCCATGCCGTCATGGCCTCATGCAGGGCCACGAAGACCGGGTTGCCGATGATGGCAGCGTATGTGAAGTGGTATGCCACGTCAGTGGCGATGAAGCGCTCGATGTCTCCGATCGCCGCTCGGTTCTCATCAAGGGCCGCCTGGACCCCGTCGAGTTCCTGGTCGGTCGCGTACACCGCCGCGTGGCGTACCAGCCCGATCTCCATGAACAGGCGGGCGCCCTGGAGGTGGCGCTGCCCGTCGGCAGTGAGCAGCATCTGCTGGACCGCCGGCCGCATCCCGGACATGACCCGCTCCACCGTTGGGCGTGATACCCGTGCCGGCATCCCATTCCCGATCTCGATCAGCCCAGACCGCTGGAGGGTGATCAACGCCTCCCGTATGGCAGGACGCCCCACACCAAACCGCTGCCGCAGGTCTCGTTCGGGGGGCAAGCGGTCGCCCGCCCGGAGAGTGCCGTCCAGGATCTCTCGTTCCAGATGGGCGGCTACCTGCTCGAACAGTTTTCTTCGGTCGATCAGGGAGGGACCGGCATCCGGACTGGGGTCTTGCACGGACACATCCTACCTGCGATGGATTGGTCGGCACCTATCATGCCATCGTACTTGACAACAGTCATGCATCAGTCGTACCGTCCAGCCTTCCTGGCGATGTGCACGGCACTGGTCGGCGGCGCAACGGTGGCGGTACGTCCGCCGCCGGGCCGCGTCCGGCAGCGTGTGAGCGACGACGAGTTCGGGGGTGGAGGTGTCGGCCATGAGGATCGCGATCCTGGGCGGCGGAGGTGCCATGGGTGGGCTCCTCGGTGGCTACCTTGCCCGGTCAGGGCTGGACGTCGTGCTCATCGACGTGCGGCAGGATACGGTCGATGCCATCAACGCCGATGGACTGTCGATCGAGGAGGCTGATGGGTCTGCGTCTGACGTGCGCGTCAGCGCGGTCACCGAACCGACCGCCATCGGCGAGGTCGACCTCATCCTGTCGGTCGTCAAGAGCTATCACACCGAGGCTGCTGTCCGTTCGGTCATGCCACTCCTCGGCACGGACACCACCATCCTGTCTCTCCAGAACGGCTGGGGCAATGCCGAGCGGATCGGCAACATCGCGGGGCGTGAACGGGTCCTCGTCGGACTGACGTACCAGTCCGCGACGCTCGCTGGTCCTGGCCGGGTTCGCCACACCGGGTCCGGCATCACCCATATCGGCGAACTCAGTGGCGAAGCGACCCCGCGCCTGGAGATGGTCGCAACGATGCTGGCTGCCGCTGGCATCGAGGTCGCCACGTCCGCGTCGATCGTGGTGGAGATCTGGAAGAAGCTCGCCTTGAACGTGTGCACCCTGCCGACCTCCGCCCTCCTACGCTTCCAGGCGCATGAACTGAACCGACACGACGGCAGCAGGGACCTGATGCGCGGCCTGCTCGCGGAGACCGTTGCGGTGGCCCGCGCTCAAGGCATCCAGTTGGACGAGGACGAGCGGTGGGCTGCCATCACCGGCTTGCTCGATCGGGCCATCGGGGCCCGGTCGAGCATGCTCCAGGACGTCGAGGCCGGACGCAGGACGGAGATCGACGTCATCAACGGGGCCATCACGGCCGCTGGTCTGCGGAGTGGCATCGCCACACCGCTCAACGACAGCATGGTCTGGCTCATCACGGCGCTGCAGGAGCAGTACCTGGAGGCTGCGGCCACCCCGAGTAGCGGCGGGGCGTCGGCATGACGGCGCCGCCGCGCCTGGCGGTACGTTCGACTCGGAAGCGGTTCCCGGGTGTCCAGGCCCTGGATGATGTGTCCCTCGAGGTGCGACCGGGTGAGATCCATGCCTTGCTCGGCGAGAATGGTGCCGGTAAGTCGACCCTGGGCAAGGTCATCGGCGGCGTGTATGCGCCGGATACCGGCGAGATGGACCTGGACGGCACCCCGCTCCGCGGCCTCGACGAGCACATGGCGGCCGGCCTCGGCATCGCGATCGTCCATCAGGAAGGATCGCTCGTCTCGCAGTTGACCGTGGCCGAGAACGTCTTCGCGGGACACCCGATCACCAAGTCCTTCGGTCGTGTCGACCGTGCCGAGATCCGTCGGCGCACCAAGGCGATCATGAGCGACATGGGTGTCGAGATCGACCCTGGTGCCATGGTCTACTCCCTGTCTGCGGCCCAGGCCCAGATCGTGGAGATCGCCAAGGGCCTGTCACACGACCTGCGACTGCTCATCCTCGACGAACCGACCGCGGCCCTGACGCTGACCGAGACCAAGCGCCTGTTCGTGCTGCTGCGCCGCCTGAAGGAGACGGGCGTCGCGGTGATCTACATCAGCCATCGGCTGGCCGAGATCTTCGAGTTGTGCGATCGCGTCACGGTGCTCAAGGACGGCCGCGTCACCGGGACGCGCGACGTGCAGCACACGACCATGGACGAGCTCATCCGCCTCATGGTCGGTCGGGAGGTGCTGTTCCAGCGCGGTCCCGCACCAACCGTTGGCGACGTGATCCTCGAGGTCGACCATCTTGTTTCGCCGCCAGTGGTCGAGGACATCTCGTTCACGGTCCGGGCGGGCGAACTGGTCTGCCTTGCCGGCCTCGTTGGGTCGGGTCGGTCGGAGGCCTGTGAGGCCATCTTCGGGGTCCATCGGCCGGCATCGGGCACGATCCGCCTCAAGGGTCGCGAGGTCCAGTTCGGCGGACCGTGGGATGCCATCGCTGCCGGCATCGGCATGATGCCGGAGGATCGCAAGGACGGCGGCCTGTTCCTGGATCATTCGGTTGCCCAGAACATCTCTGCGACGGTCTTGCACACGGTGTCGCGGCGTGGGGTCATCTCCAAGCGGATGACCGAGGAGTTGGCCGACCGATTCATCAAGATGCTTCGGATCGCGACCCCGTCGCCGTGGCAGACGCTGGACAACCTGTCCGGGGGCAACCAGCAGAAGGTCCTGCTCGCCAAGTGGCTGGCGCCTGAGCCGGCCTTGCTGATCGTGGATGAGCCCACACGCGGGGTCGATGTCGGGGCGCGCGCAGAGATCTACCGGATCCTGGGTGACCTGAAGGCGCGTGGGCTGGCCATCGTGGTCGTCTCCTCAGACCTGCCCGAGGTCCTCACGCTCGCCGACCGGATCATCGTCATCGCGGCCGGCCGCAGCGTGGGCGAACTACCGGGGGAAGGTGCGACCGAAGAGGACGTGCTGCGACTTGCCACGCGATACACCCGACTCGATGCAGTGGAGAAGGTGGCATGAACGACGTTCAGGCCGAGACGGCATCCGAGCAGGACTCGACCCGTCCGCCAAGCGCCTCCGCGCGTCCGTCGCTGGCGTCCCGGATCCTGGTGACGCTCGCCGAGTCGCGACCGTTGACGCTGCTCGTGCTCATCGCTGTCCTCGTCATCGGGATGTCGGTGCTGTACCCCAATAACTTCCCGACTCCCAGCAACATCTCGGCGGTGATGCTCAACGCAGCCCAGAACGGGATCCTGGTCACGGGCATGATGCTGCTGATGATCGCAGGTGTGTTCGACCTGTCGATCGGATCCATCCTTGCACTCGCCGGGGTCTGGGCGGGCGTGGTGGTCCACGTTTGGGGATACCCCGCACCCGCAGGCCTCCTCGTCGGCCTCGCGGTCGGCATCGTCGCCGGAGCGTTCAACGGTTTCCTGGTCACGCGTGTGGGGATCAACGCCCTTATCGCCACCCTGGGCACGCTCGCGATATATCGCGGACTCACGTATGTGACAGCGGGCACCGGTGTGACGCCGATCAGCGATGAGTTCAAGGCCTACGGCCAGACCGTCATCCTCGGGTTCCAGACCCCCTTCTGGATCATGCTCGCGATCGTCGGCACCTTCGCCTGGGCCATCGCGCGGACGGCATTCTTTCGCCAGTTCTACTTCATCGGCGGCAACGCCAGGGCAGCCAAGCTCTCGGGCATCCGGGTCGCTCGGCTGACGGTCGTCGGGTTCGTGATCATGGGCCTCCTGGCGGGCCTCGCCGGGGTCATCGGTGCCTCCCGTCTCAACAGCGCGGTCGTGTCGGCAGGGATCTCTGTCGAGTTGTCCGTGATCACGGCCGCCGTGCTGGGCGGTGCGAGTCTTCGCGGCGGCGAGGGATCGGTCATCGGTGGCGTACTCGGCGTGATGTTCATCGCCCTCGTCCAGAACGCGATGATCATCAATAGCATCGGCATCTTCTGGCAGCCGATCGTGACGGGGTCCGTGCTGCTCCTGGCGGTCTCGCTGGACCGGTTCAAGCGGTCACGCAGGACGTGATGCGCTCGACCTCCTCGTCGCGCCCTCAACCTTCGTCCCGTTTGGGGGTTCGCCTATCGACCATCTCCTAGAGAGGACTGACAGACGGACCATCGATATGTACCCCTGGCGGAGGATCACAGTGAAGCGCATCGGTTCCATGGCGCTCGTCGCGAGCCTGGCCATACTGGCCACGGGCATCCCGGCGCAGGCGCAAGACTCCGAGTTCGGCCCAGCCGACGCGACGGAGACGTACTACTGGGTTTCCAACAAGGCCAACTTGCCCCTGTTCGTGCAGTACGACTACGTGGGCATGGAGAAGATCGCCAACGAGCTGGGTGTCAAGGTCAAGGTCGCGGGGCCCACGGACTTCGACATCCCGGGCTTCATCGCGGCGGTCGACCAGGTGTGTGCCCAGAACCCGGCGGGCGTGTCCGTGGTCGGTGGCTGGGACCCGTCGCTGACCGAGTCGGTCAAGAAGTGCATCGCGGCCGGCGTGCCCACTGTGGTGGATGATGGTGACCTGCCTGACTCCGGCCGGCTGGCCTACATCGGCTCCATCTGGAGCGCGATCGGCGCGGCCCAGGCCAAGGCCATGATGGAAGCCCTGCCGGACGGCGGCAAGCTCGCCATCATGTCCATCATCAACGCCGGCAACATGCGCGAAGGCGTCAAGGGCTTCATGGACTACATCGAGGCCAATGGTGGTGGCAAGTACGAGATCGTCGCCAACGAGGACGACAATGGCGACTCCGCAAAGGCTGCGGAAGTGACCGCTGCGCTGCTTGCGGCGCACCCGGATATGGCGGGCTTCGCGGGCATGGACTCCGAGTCCGGCGCCGGCATCGTCCGGGCGCTCCAGGAGGCCGGGAAGGCGCCTGGTGACATCAAGGTCACTGCAATGGAGCAGACACCCGAGTTCTTCAAGACGGCGCAGGAAGGCTGGACGAACGCGATCATCGTGCAGAATCGCGAGCTGTTCATCTACTACGCCATCAAGATGCTGTACGACTACAACCACAACGGCCTCAAGACCTCCGGGCTCGCGGCCGCCGATGGCGGCGTGCCGATCCCGAACGTGGTCGACACGGGCGTTCTGGTCGTCAACAAGGACAACGTCGATAAGGTGCTCGCTGCATTGCAGTAAGCCAGCCTGCTTCTCGTACTGCGTCACTCCGGCTGGCGGTCTCCTCCAGCCCGCCGGGTGGCTCGATCCGGCCCGCCGCACGGTTACACCGCGCGGCGGGCCGTTGACCTGTTCGCCGACCGCCGACCGCCGACCCAGCTTCGGTCGCACGCCCGCCGATCCTGGTGGTACCTCCGGTCGTTGACTCGCCGCTGGGTCAGGGCGCGAACCGCCGCGATACCGGCACGCCGACGATGTCGCTCACGGACTCGTCGATCCTGTCCCAGTCGAGCACTGTCTTCCAGTCATCACGGAAGATCTGCGGTTTGGCGCGTGCGATCGCCTTCAGCGCCCCGTCGGAGTAGCCATAACCGGTCTCGCCGAATGTGATCGCGAGAACGATGCGCAGGTGCCCCAGGATGAACGCGCGCGCTGCGTCAGCCGGCACGCCCTTGCGGATCACCTCTTCCATCGCCTCGTGGATCATGGCGACGCACGTGGCCGCCGTGGTCTCCGAGAGCGCCGGCTCCAGGAGGGTCAGCTGTTCGACGGTCACCCGATGGACGGACTTGACAGGCGCGAACAGCACGCTGACCAGGGCGGCCGCCCGTTCGTAGTCCGACTCCGGACCCTGCATCAGCGCGCAGACCACCGCCTGTGGTGCCGAGACGCCACCGAAGAAGTCCCGGCTGGCATCGGGCGGGATGCTGTCGTCGAACAGAGCGGGGTGGCAGGGATGGGCCACGATATAGGTCACGTCAGCGCGCTCTGGCATCAGACCCGCATGTGGCGCGGCAGCATCGAGCACCACGAACATCGCGCCCGGACGCGCTAACGGGACGAGGTCGCTGGCCACATCGCCGATCCGGTCGTCGGGCACCGCGAGGACGACGGCGTCGGCGGCCGCCAGCGCGTCACCCGAAGGGATGGGCGTCCAGCCGCGATCCGCGAGACGCGCGATGCCTGCCTGTCCCACCTCCACCGGCATCAGCTCATGGCCGCTCGTGGCCAGGTTGTCCATGATGCGACAGCCCATCTTGCCGCCGGCGCCGATGATCGCGATCTGAGACATGTGTCGCCCTCCTCGATCGATTGGATGGATGGGAACCGGATCGGTTGAGACGCGTCTGGGACGTCCGCGGCGGACCTGTTCGAGATAGGCCGGCCCGCCAACCTGGCCGCCCTTGAGCGCGATCTCCAGCCCGTCGACCCGCGGGTCCCGAGCCCTGGCGCGGCACAACGGCGCTCCGGGAGCGATGGGAGCCACGAATCGGAGGGCATCGATACCCAGTCGCGTCGCGACCCTGCCGGAGGTATCCCCGCCGGTGACCACGAGGCGAGGAGGCCGGACACGCGTCAGGACCGCGGCAGCCATGTCCGCGAGACGGTCACCGACCTGGGCGGCGACCGTCGGATCCGCACATTCGGTCGGCCCGAGGGCGGTGAACACGGCGGCGCTCTCCCCTCGGTCCAGGACCGCGAGCGCCTCGTCTGTGAGTCGCGCGGTCGCCTGCGACCCGCTATCCGTTGGCAGGCGGATGAGCGTGTAGCCCGCCGTCGCGGCGTGGTCGAGCTGGGCCCGGGTCGCCTCGGAGCAACTGCCGCTCAGGACCAGCTGGAATGCCGCCTCGTCGGCCACCGCGTGTGGTCCCGGGCCACGAAGCCATCCCTGCTCGCGCCAGTGCGCGATGAGCGCCGACTCGATGCCCGACGACCCCACGAGGCATGGCGACGGGCCGCCGGGTGCCGCCCACATCAGTCGACCGATACGCGGCAGATGCTCCGCGCGAAGGACGTCGAACAGGATCACGGCGGCATCCCGCAGCGCAGCCTGATACCGAGCCTCGAGCGCGTCCCACGGGCCATCGAGCGCCAGGACGTCGATGCTCGTCGTGGGCAGGTCGGTCTGGTGCCGGAGATGACGGAGCAGGTCTGCTTCGCGCATCGGGGTGATCGGATGATCTGGGAGTGTGGGGTGGCGATCGAGGCGGTGGACGCTCCCCGCTGCCCGGGCGTACAGCTCGCCAAACAGGCAGTAGCGACCGAGGTCTGGCGAACCGATGACCATCGGCACGCCGGCCGAAGTGACGGACGACCTGGCGATCTCCAGGGCCCGTCCGATGCTGCCGACCGAGGGCGACGAGTCGAACGTCGAGCAGACCTTGTAGTGCACGGTGCGGGCGCCCAGCCCGGTCAGGCCGGTGAACATACGCGGCAGCTCGCGATCCATCTGCTCCACCGACCAGGTTCGGCTGGCACCGGCGACGCCGATCGCCCGAAGGGTCGGGTCCCGAGCGATGTCGGTGGGTGTGGGCAGGTCGAGGTAGAGCTCGGTCGGGATGCCCGCCAGCTCCATGACCTCCATGACGTCCGTGGAGCCCGTGAAATCGTCGCCGTAGTACGCCAGCAGCAGCTGACGCCCGTCGGTCGCGATCCCGTCATGGTTCATCCTGCCTCGCCCGCCAGGGCGGCCCGCAGCGCCGGATGGTCCACCGCGTACGTAGTCAGGTCGATGCCCGAGCGGGCTGCATCCCACGCCTCTCGGATGCTGGCTACCCCGGCTTCGACCCCCATCGGGTGGGCCATGATGCCGCCGCCGCAGAGGTACATGAGGTCATCCCGGCCCAGCCGCGAGAGCGTCTCCGGTGCCTGCTCCGCGCGCTGGCCCGACGAGAAGGCGGGCATCGCGACCATCGGCCTGTCCGCGAACAGGGGCGTGAGGCATGACCGGGCTGACGCGATGACCGAATCGTCCGGCTCCCAGAACTTGTTGCGCAGCCCGTTCACGTGCAGGTGGTCGGCCCCCGCCAGTCGCCACAGCCGCTGCATGACCGTGAACTCGACGCCCAGCAGCGGGTGGCGAGTGTGTATGCCCCAGCCATTGCGGTGGCCGTGGATGGGCAACTGGCTGTGCCGCCGGAGGTACGCGAGGCCCGTCATGCCCACGCTGTGCAGACTGACCATGACGCACGTACCGCCCGCGGCGAGGACGGTGTCGTGGTGATGCCGCATCTGGTCGATGTCGTCGGTGATGTTGAACGCGTACATCACACGCTTGCCCGTGCGCTCGGCGTGCCGGTCGAGCACGGCCATGACCTCGGTCACGCGCTCTGCCAGCGGCGAGTGCGGCGGGTTGGCCATGAGCTCATCGTCCTTGATGAAGTCCAAGCCGGCGGTAGCGAGCTGTGCCACGAGTGCGGCGGTCTCACGAGGCGAGAGCCCCACACTGGGCTTGACGATCGTGCCCAGCACCGGCCCTGTGGCGACTCCCGTCAGGGCACGGGTGCCGTCCACGCCGAATGCCGGCCCCTGGTAGGCATCCGCGAACGCGCCAGGGAGATGCAGGTCCACCAGGCGGGCACCGGACAGCTCCCGGAGTTCGAACAGGTTCCCAGCCACGGTCGCGAGGAGGTTGGGCAGCGACGGACCGACGTTCTCGAGCGGCCACGAGATGGTCACGCGACCGCGCGCGTACCTGCCGGCCTCCGAGGTCCTGGGCCCCCGCGAGCCCGACAGGCTTGGCGAGTCGACCTCGCCGAGTGGTTCGATGTGCTCGATCGTGGCGGCATGACGGGCACGCAGCGCATCGGTCTCAAGGATCGTGCGCACGAACGTGCCCGTCGATTGTTCACCGGCCATGACGGCCGCTGCGGCCTCAAGGGTGAGCGGCGTCTCGATGAGATAGGTCGCGACGATGTGCGCGTTCAAGGTGACGGGCACGCTACACGAGGATGGTTGGCGGCGTGTCGGCGTTCCGGCTGGCGCGGACGTGGTCCTGTTCCAAACGGACGGCCTGACCCCCGAGCGGTTGCGGGCACGCGCAGCGATACGAAGACCGCGGACGTTCGACGAACTCCTATGTGCCGCGTGAGCCCGCAGATGGCGGATCGGTCTGGAGGACAACGGAGAGGAGGCCTGGTACGCGGGCAAAGTCTCGATCGAAGGTCAGCAGCTCACCGCCCAGCTCGATGGCGATGGCCGCGATCCAGATGTCGTTGACGGGAATGGGTGTCCCCGCTCGCCGGAGCTGACCGAACAGCTCACCGTATCGGTGGGCCACCGACCGAGTGACGTGCGCCACCGACACGAAGGCTTCCGCAAGGAACTCCTCGAGCGATGCGCGATTCTCATGCGTACGAGTGCCGGCGGCGAAGGCTGCCTCCAGTTCGCCGACCACGATGATCGGCATGAGGATGGCGCTGGCCGAAGCGATCCGGTCCATGACGTCCGTGTGGCCGGTCCTCAGGTGCGAGTACGCCGAAGTGTCCAGGACCAGCCGCTCGACGGTCTCAGCGCCAGAGTGCGTCATCGATGGTCCGCTGGGCGGCGACCGCCCCGGTCACCTCCGCCAGGTCGCGCTGCGTCCATGTGGCATACCGCTCGAGCGCGCGACGCCGGGCATCCGATCCAACCGCCTCGCCCAGGATCTGGTTCACGGTACTGTTCACACTCTGCCCGCGTGCGCGACTGAGTCGCTCGAGTCGCTCCGCCACCTCGTCAGGTACCCCGCGTACGGTCAACTGCCTGCTCATGCCTGCATGCTAGCAGGGACATGCAGGCACCTGTGCCAAGGTCATCCCGTGGCCCGGATCGCGGCCACCATCGCGGCACCCACGTCGTGCGTGGATGCCGAGCCACCCAGGTCAGGGGTCCGCGGTCCATCGAGCGCGACCTGCTCCACGGCACGCATCAGCAGCCCGGCCGCGTCCGCCTGGCCCAGGTGCTCCAGCATCATCGATCCCGCCCAGACCGTGGCCATCGGGTTGGCGATGCCTCGTCCGGCGATATCGGGAGCCGAGCCGTGGATGGGCTCGAACAGGCTCGGGAACGTATTCGAGGGGTCGATGTTTGCGGATGGCGCCAGACCCAGCGAGCCCATGAGCGCCGCGCCCAGGTCCGTCAGGATGTCCCCGAACAGGTTGCTGGCCACGATCGTGTCGACGCGTTCGGGATGCAGGATCATGAGCGCCGCGAGCGCGTCGACGTGCATGTTGCGCACCGTGACCTCGGGGTAGTCGGGCGCCACCGCGGCCACGACCTCGTCCCAGAAGACCATCGAGTGATTGAGCGCGTTGGACTTGGTGGACGAGATGAGCGTCCTGTCGCGGTCCATGGCGACCTCGAACGCGAAGCGCACGATCCTCTCCGTGCCCTTGCGCGTGAACACCGCCGTCTGAGTCACGACCTCGTCCGGTGTGCCCGTCCGGATCCGGCCACCGATGCCGCAGTACTCGCCCTCGGTGTTCTCGCGCACGACGACCATGTCCACCTCGTCCGGCGTCCGGTCACGCAACGGCCCCGGGATGCCCGCCAGCAGTCGCATCGGTCGGAGGTTGACCGACAGGTCGTACGCCTGGCGCAGCGGCAGCAGCATGTTCCAGAGCGACACGTGATCGGGCACGCCCGGGAAGCCGATGGCGCCGAGGAAGATGGCGTTGCTGTCCCGCATCCGGTCCAGCGCATCCTCGTCCATCATCCGGCCATGCGTGGCGTAGTACTCGCAGGACCACGGGTAGTCCACGGTCTCGATGGCGAACGAGCCGGTCACCTCGGCCGCGGCCCGGATGGCGGCGAGCCCCTCCGGGATGACCTCACGCCCGATACCGTCGCCTTCGATGACCGCCAACCGATACGTATCCACGAACCTTCAGACCCCCTGCATGCGCATCCCGCCGATGGCCAGATGGTAGGCCCACGAGGCCGGGCGCTGTCACCGGGCCGTACACTGCGCCGCACATGAGCCTGGACCCGACCGAACGACTCGAGCAGCTCCGGCGCGAGGTCGCCGCCGAGACGCCACCACCACCGCTCCCGGCCACAGCGCCGATGCCGACGACGCCGCCCGATGCGCCGCAACCGATCCGGGCCACCCCTCCGCCCCCGCCCCCGGTGCCGCCACCCACACCGCCCCCGATGCCGGTGTCGGTGCCCCGGTCCAGGCCGGCCCCAGGGCCATCCACCGAGACCAGCGACCCGCCTCCCGAACCGACCGGCGATGGCTGGGACCTCGAGGACCTGTTCGCCGACACCAGCCTCACGACCTGGCTGGGAGTCGGACTGCTGGCCATCGGCGGCTACATGGTGCTGTCGTGGTTCGTGCCGGGTATCGACCTCATCGGCTCGATCATCCTCCTGGGCGCGGGTGTCGTGCTCCTGGCGCAGCATCTGCACCGAGGCGCGGGTGCGTGGGCGCTGTACGCCGGAGCCCTGCTGACGGGGATGGGTGCGGGACGCGCCATCGGTGATGTCCTGCCCGGCTCACCCCACGGCCTGACCGCCATCGGCGTGGGTGTCGCGTTCCTGGCCATCGGGTACCTGCGTCATTCGCAGGCCGGCGGGTATGGTTGGCAAGGTCGACTGGGGGCCGCTGCCCTGGGGCTCGGCGTCATCCAGTTCGTGCTCGGCCTGCTACCCGGCTCGCCCGGCGTCATCGACCTCATCCTGCCCGCACTGCTGCTCATTGGCGGCGGGCTGCTCATCGCACGGACCCGCAACCGCGCCCCCGGCGCCTGATCACGGAGTGACCACCTGATGCCCAACATGGACCTGCTCGGCTGGGTCGTTATCGGCTTCCTGGCCGGTGCGCTGTCCTCGGTCGTGTTCCGCGACCGAGCTGGCTCGGGCTGCATCGCCACGACGCTCATCGGCATCATGGGTGGCGCCATCGGCGGACTGCTGGCGCGGAACGTATTCGACCTCGACCAGACCCAGGGCTTCCTCGGCGCGCTCTTCGTGGCCTTCCTGGGCGCGGTCATCCTGCGGTTCTTCATCGCCCTCGTGACACCCAAGCGCTGACGGGGTGGCCACCGAATCGGAGCTGCGGCGCCTCTGCCTGGGGCTGCCGGGTGCGTACGAGCAGTCGTCGTACAACGGCACACCCTCGTTCCGGACCAAGGCACGGGCTTTCGCGCGCATCCTGGAGGACGGCGAACGGGTGGGTCTCTGGGTCAGCGACGAGGACGAGAAGCTGGCCCTGGTGGCTGCGGCGCCGGCCATCTACTCCACGACCCCGCACTACGACGGCTATCCCATGGTGCTGGTGATGCTGGGGGCGGTCGATATCGCGCTACTGCGCGGCCTGGTCACCGACTCCTTCCGGCTGCGGGCTCCGGAGAAGCTGCTCGCCGAGCTGCCGCCGGCGTAGCCCGGCGGTCCGTCCGTGACATCCGGTCGGTGGAGGCGTCCCCTCCGACATGCCACGACGAACTCTGGTGCTGGGTCTGTGCCTGGGCCTGATGTCGATGCCCGCGTCGTCGACCACGGCGCAGTCCCCGAGCGCGATGCCAGCGTGCGTACCCACGACCGAGGCTCGTGCCGTGACCCGCGGCTCGCTGCCGTTGCTGCAGGGCCGCTGGCGGGCACTCCCGGAGGCGCCCATCGGCTACCGTGACGGACCGGTCGTGGCCTGGACGGGCACCGAGCTGTTGGCGTGGGGTGGCGTCGGCAGCGCCCGCCGCACCGGTGCCGCGTACCAGCCGCCGACCCGACACTGGCGACCGATCCCCGCGGCGCCCATGGTCCCCGATCCCACCATCCCCGCGGTCTGGACGGGCACCGAGCTGCTGGTCTGGGGAGGCCGTCTGCCGGGATCCGATCGCTTCTCCTGGCCCCGGAACGAGGCCGCGGCCTATGACCCGGACACGGATACGTGGCGCTCCATCGCGTCACCGGAGGGTGCATCCGGACCGTCTACCGACCTCGCCGCCTGGACGGGCAC
>JBBQNA010000028.1:0-20902 GCA_038329515.1 Candidatus Limnocylindrales bacterium
CTTGAAGCCGGTCAGGCCCTCCGCGCGGCCCGGGTCGATGCCCACGACGTCCACGGTGCCGGTCCCCAGCACCCGCTCGAAGCCGTCGATGTTCCACTCCTTCTCGCCGTAGGCGATGAGGCTGGTGGTCTTGCTCCGCAGATTCGCATAGCCCTCCGGATCCCAGGCGCCAAGGGGCTCCTCGATCCAGGTCAGGTCGAACTCCTCGAACGCCTGGACGCGGCGCACGGCTGTCATCACGTCCCACTTGACGTTCCAGCCGCAGTCGATCATGAGCCATGCCTTGTCGCCCAGGCCCTTGCGCATCTGGCGCATATATTCCACGTCGCGGTCGTGCTCGTAACCCAGGCGCGCGTCACCCCGCTTGCCAAAGCCGACCTTGACCCCGTGCAGGCCGGGAGCGACCCATTCCTGAGCTTCCTCGACCATCGCGCCGATGTCCTCGTAATGCGCGTGGCAGGACGCGATGACGGGCAGCTTCTCGTGGACCGCGCCACCGATGAGGTTGAGCACGCTGGTGTTCAGCAGCTTGCCCTTGATATCCCAGAGCGCCATATCGATCGCGGCCACCGCATAGCTCGCGATGCCGCCGCCGTACCCATACCACCACGCCTTGTCACGCAGGGAATGCCAGATGGCGCCGTTCTCGAGCGGGTCCTTGCCCACCACCCGCTCAGCCATGCCCTCGATGATGGCCTTGACTGCGAAATTCGCTTCCGGGAACTGGGTGATGGACTCTCCCCATCCCACGACCCCGTCATCGGTGGTGATCTTGACCAGGCACAGGTGGCGTAACGCGTTGAAGTCGTTGGGCTCCGGATAGCTGACCGGGATCGGCTCGACCTTCGCGATCTTGCTCATTCGCTGGGCACTCCTCGGGGCAGGGCGTGACGTAGTGGTGGGTGACCCGGACCGTCTGGACCGCCAGTTCGTCTGGACCGCCAGTCCAGTCGGACCGCCTAGGTCCGACGCGCCGACGACAGGCCGGGCTGCACACGTTTCCAGCCAGTCTAGCGCGCAGCGCCACGGACGGGAACACCACTGACTCGTCGGTCGGCACCGGCCCGTGGCCGGAAACCACTCCGCTGGGGCCGGCATCCGTTGATGCTCCGACCGGACTCAGCTGAAGCCACCGGGCGCCACGCGACCACCACTCGCGAGATGGGACATCCGGGCCTCGTGTTGCGGCGGCACGCACGTCCACTCGCAGATCTCGCGACTGGTGCGCGCGACCGTGACCACGATGGCGATCCTGACGAGTGCCACTCGCCCGGGCGGTCACCGGCACCTTCGAGCGCGTCGGACCGGCCGGAAACGGCCAGTCCACCGTGCCGGAAGCATGGTCTCGCGAGTGACAGTCGCGCGGCGACTACCAGTCGCGCGGCGACTACCAGTCGCGCGGCGAGTACCAGTCGCGCAACTGAGCCTGGCGCGAGTGACAGTCGCGCGGAGGCGGCCGACGCGGCCGACGCGGCCGACGCGGCCGACGCGCGAAGACGGCCACTCGATCGTGCCGGATCCGCCCGCATCGCACGGGCACCGGCCGTCAGGGTGGCGGCGGCTCCTTCGTCCACTTCGGCGCGGGTGCCTGCCACGCTGTCATCGCATCCAGCACCTGGCCCGCATCGGCTCCGAAGATGAGGGCCTGGGTGTGCTCGGTTCGGACAAAGCCTTCGCTGGTCATGCGCGCGACGTGATCCCGCAGGCCAGCGTAGAAGCCACCGACATCCAGGACTGCGCACGGCTTGAGGTGGATGCCGAGCATCGTCCAGGTCCACGCCTCGAACAGCTCATCCAGGGTGCCGGCACCACCCGGGAGTGCCACGAATCCGTCCGCGAGTGAGGCTATGAGCGCCTTGCGTTCGTGCATCGAGTCCGTGATTCGCAGGTCCGTGACGCCTGTGTGGGCCAGCTCTCGGTCCACCAGCGCCTGGGGGATGACTCCGATGACTCGGCCACCGGCGCCAAGGGCACCGTCCGCCAGAGCGCCCATGAGGCCTACCCGACCGCCGCCATAGACGAGGGTGATCCTTCGCCGCGCGAGCAGTCCTCCCAGATCGCGAGCCGCGTCCAGGTAACGAGGATGATCGCCCGGCAGCGATCCGCAGAACACGGCAACGGCATCGAGTCGCATGCATCGATGGTAGGCCGCGACCGTCGACGATGGCCTGCGACCCGGTGCTACCATCGCGACAATCGTTTCCACTCCGGTGCGACCGGGGACCGGAACGCTGCTGGCGGCGGCCCGACGCAGCGACCTGAGAAGGAGGACATCCGTGGCCAGACTGCGTCTGGGCGTCATCGGCGCCGGTTCCTGGACCGTCAGCTCCCACCTGCCGAACCTCGTGCGGCGACGGGATGCGGGCGATGTCGAGTTCACCATCGTCAACCGGCGCAACCCCGAGTTGCTGGGTCGCATCAAGGACGATTTTGGCTTCCAGCAGGCGACCGACGACTGGCACGAGGTCATCGGCGCGAAGCCGGACATCGTGGTCATCGGCAGCCCCCCAGGCCATCACTTCGCACAGGCAAAGGCGGCCCTGGAGGCCGGTGCCCACGTGATGTGCGAGAAGCCCTTCACCATCGACCCCGCCGATGCGTGGGAGCTCGATCAGACGGTGCAGCGCACCGGCAAGCAGCTGTTCGTGTCCTACGGCTGGAATTACCGACCGATGGTCATCCAGGCCCACCGGATCATGCATGACGACGGCATCGGTGACATCGAGCAGGTCTCGCTGCACATGGACTCCGTGACCCGCGAGCTGTTGTCGGAGACGGGCGACTATCCTGGCGCCGACCCGGCCACGGTGCCCCAGGCGGACACGTGGTCGCGGCCCGAGACGAGTGGCGGCGGCTACGGCCAGGCACAACTCACCCACTTGCTGGGTGTCGCCTTATGGCTCACCGACCTGCGTGGCCAGGATGTGTTCGCGCTCATGAGCTCGCCCCTCGACGCCCAGGTGGAGCTGCACGATGCGGTCGCGATGCGTTTCACCAACGGCGCCATCGGCACCATGAGCGGCGCATCGGGGCACCTTGGCGCGGCCGACAACCGCCACGCCGTCGAGGTCCGCGCCGTGGGTTCCAAGGGTCAGTTCCAGATGGACCTGCGCGAGAACATCCTGTGGCGCTATCGACCGGGCGACGACCTGCGCGTGCCGCTCGAGCCCGATGCCGGCCTGTATGACTGCCGCGGACCCATCGATGCCGTGGTCGATGCGGGGCTTGGCCGATCTCCTGCCAACAACTCGCCCGCCGAGCTGGGTGCCCGGACCGTGGAGATCCTGGACGCCGCGTATCGGTCCGCCAGCAGTGGCGTCCTGGAGCGCGTCACGACCCTGGATCGCCAGCCCGCCTGAGGTATCCGAGCACGGCGCCGCGAGGGCGCGGGCCGCTCGTTGACCCTCGTTCCGACGCTGTGCGATAGTCGCCGAAGGGGAGGGGCTGCGCAGCGTGGATGCGTGCCCGTCATGGCTCGTCGACGTCGGAGGAGCAGGGTGGAGCAGGCCGCTGACGGGATCGTCGGTGCCGCCGTGGGAACGACGCCTAGCGACGGTCCACTGCCGCTACTGCGGGCGCGCGGCCTGCGCAAGCGCTACGCCGGGCTGGTGGCACTGTCGGACTACTCGCTGGACCTGCCCCAGGGAAGCATCCACGGCGTCATCGGGCCCAATGGCGCGGGCAAGACGACCCTCTTCAACCTGCTGTCCGGGATGGTCAAGCCGACGACCGGCACCATCGCATTGGGGGGTCGGGAGATGACCACCCTCCGGCCGGCGCAGGTTGCCCAGGCGGGCATCGCCCGGACCTTCCAGAACATCCGATTGTTCGGGGACATGTCGGTCATCGACAACATCCGGGTCGCCAGCCAGCGCCACGAGCCGGGACCGTTCTGGGCGGCGATGCTGTCCACGCCCGGCTTTCGGCGTCGCGAGCGGGCGATCACGGCCCGGGCCGCGGAGCTGCTGGAGCTCGTGGGTCTCACGGACCGGGCGTATCGCGTCTCGCGCAGCCTGCCGTACGGCGATCAGCGACGCCTCGAGATCGCACGGGCCGTGGCCACCGAGCCCCGCGTGCTGATGCTGGACGAGCCGAACGCGGGCATGAATCCGACGGAGACCGCCGACCTGCTGGCGCTCATCCGCCGCCTCCGTGACGATCGGGGGATCACCATCGTGATGGTCGCCCACGACATCCCGCTGGTGATGGGCCTGTGTGACACCATCCAGGTGCTCAACTACGGTGTGCTCCTCGCGGAGGGCGTGCCGAGCCTCGTGCGCAATGATCCTGCCGTCATCAGCGCATACCTGGGGCGGGCACGGGATGCCTGAGCCGATGCTCGTCATCGAGGGCGTGAGCGTCTACTACGGCAGCATCCGCGCCGTGGACGGGGCCTCATTGCACGTCGACGCGGGCGAGACGGTCGCCATCATCGGTTCCAACGGCGCAGGCAAGTCGACATTGCTCAAGACCATCTCGGGCTTGATGCAGGCGCGTGCCGGCACCATCCGCTATGCAGGCACGGACATCACGCGCGCCTCCACCGACCGCATCGTGGCCATGGGCATCTCGCAGTGTCCCGAAGGACGCCGCGTGTTCGGTCGCATGAGCGTGCGCGAGAACCTCGTCGTGGGCGGCATCGGGCGCCCGGCAGCGGACGCGGACCTCGACATCGAGCGCATGACGGCACTCTTCCCGCGCCTCAAGGAGCGGCTCACCCAGGCGGCCGGGACCCTGTCGGGTGGTGAACAGCAGATGCTGGCCATCGCGCGGGCGCTCATGAGCAAGCCACGGCTGCTCATCCTTGATGAGCCCTCCCTGGGGCTCGCGCCGTTGATGGTGCAGCAGGTGTTCCGCATCATCGATGACCTCAGGACGCAGGGGCTGACGATGCTGGTGGTGGAGCAGAACGTCCACCACGCGCTCGACTCGGCCGATCGCGCCTATGTCATGGAGACCGGTCGGGTCATCCTCGAGGGCCCCGCCGAGACGTTGCGGCACGACCCGCGTGTCGAACAGTCGTACCTGGGCCTCTGATCGTGGGCGACTACTTCCTGCAGCAGGGCACGAACGCGCTGAGCGCCGGCAGCCTGTACGCGATGATGGCCGTCGGACTGGCGCTCATCTTCAGCATCCTGCGGCTCATCAACTTCGCCCACGGCGACGTGATGATGATCGCGGTCTACCTGTTCGTGTTCGCGGGTTTCGCGGGGATCCCGGTGCCGGCCGCGCTGGTCATCATGGTCGGCGGCACCATCCTCATCGGCCTGGCAATGGAGCGCATCGCGTATCGGCCGCTGCGTGGCGGACCGGAGGTGGCGCTGCTGCTGACGTCGTTCGCGGTGGGCCAGATCCTCCAGAACTCGGCGCTGCTCGTGAGCCGGCTGGCCGGTAAGCCCGTCCAGATCGCGTTCCCGGCACCCGAGGTACTGTCCGGGGCGGTGTCGCTCGGCCCCCTGCTGGTGCCACGCCTGAACGTGGCCAGCTTCGTCATCGGCACGCTCCTCCTGGCGCTGCTCACGGTGTTCGTGACCCGGACGCGCCTGGGGCTCTCGATGCAGGCGGTGGCCGAGGACCTGCCTGCCGCGCGCCTCATGGGTATCCGGGTCAACCGGGTCGTCGTCGTCGCGTTCGCGATCGCGTCCGGCCTGGCTGCGGTGGCCGGCTTCCTGTACGCCTCGCAGGCCGGCCAGATCAATCCCTACCTGGGCTTTACGCCCGTGCTCAAGGCGTTCATCGCGGCCGTCATCGGTGGCTTCGGGAGCCTGTCCGGTGCCGTCCTGGGGGCGTACCTGCTGGCGTTCCTCGAGGTCATCCCGACCACCTTCGCGGGCATCGCGGACATCCTGCCGGCGGGCACCGTATCGCCCGAGGTGCATGACATCCTGGAGCAGGTGCTGCCCAGCTCCCTGGCCAGCTACCGCGACCTGTTCGTGTTCGTGTTCCTCATCCTGATGCTGCTGCTCCGGCCCAACGGCATCCTGCGGGGCCGCGCCCGCGAGGAGACGCCGTGAGCGTCGACCGTCGGCTGATGGGCGGCCTGCTCATGATCGGTGGCCTGGTCGTGGCGCTCGGCCTCGTGCAGGGTTCTGGCTCCGCGGTGTGGGAGAGCCGGGCGATCCTGCTGGGCATCTTCGTCATCCTCACCGTGAGCCTGAACCTCATCAGCGGCTTCACGGGTCTCTTCTCGCTCGGTCACATCGGCTTCATGGCGTTGGGCGTGTATATCTCGGCCGTGCTGACACTGAGCCTGGAGAAGAAGGCCGCATTCCTGCCCAACCTTCCGGGCTGGCTGGCCGGCATCCATCTGGACCAGATGGTCGGCCCGCTGCCGCTGGGCTGGGTCGCTGCGACCATCCTCGCGGGTCTGCTGGTGTCACTCGTGGCGCTTGCCGTGGGCTCGGTGATCATGCGGCTCTCGGGCAACTTCGTGGCGGTCGCGACACTCGGCTTCCTGGTCATCGTGCGCGTCATCCTCATCAATGCCGACGGCCTCACCCGTGGGTCCAAGACCTTCTCGGGTGTCACGCCGTTCACGGACCTGTGGTGGACGTGGGGCTGGGCGGTGGTCGCGATCTACGTCGTGTGGCGCATCAAGCGCTCGCCCTGGGGACGCCAGATGCTTGCCCAGCGCGCAGACAAATGGGCAGCCCAGTCGGTTGGCATCCCCATCCTCCGGCCGCGCCTGCTGGCATTCGTCATCAGTGCCTTCTTCGGCGCCGTCGCCGGTTCCCTGTACGCGCACTTCATCCCGGCCTTCTCGCCCAGCGTCTTCTACTTCGACATCACGTTCGAGGTGATCACCATGCTGGTGGTCGGGGGACTCGGATCAGTGACAGGCTCCGTCCTTGGCGCCGCAGTCATCTACGCCCTGAGCGAGGTGCTGCGCGAGGTGGAGGACAAGTCGCAGCTGTATGGGATGAGCGGCATCGTCCTGGGCGTCTTCTTCCTCGCCATCATCATCTTCCGGCCGGACGGCATCATGGGCCAGCGCGAGCTGTCGCTGGACGGGCTTCGTGCCCGCTTCCGGCGTGGCGCCAACATCGGAACCGACGGCACCAGCTGAAGGGTCGACGATCCCACAGGCGGCGGCTGACCGGAGCACGCACAGGATGATCCTGCGGCCGCCCCGGACGGCGAGTGGGAGGAAGCTGGTCGCCAGGAATGCCAGTGGCAGCGAGCCCAGCTCCCCGGCGCGAGGACTAGCAGACACAAGCTTTCCGGAATGACCGAACGGTACTTCCCCGATGACTCGCTTCTGCGCTGCAGATGGTCGCAAGAGCAGCAGGATCACGGTATCGCCGGAGATTGGTTCTCCTGGGGCGTCAGAAGGTGACCGGATGCCACCGATGCCACTCTCAGGTTCGGTGACACCGGAGGATCGTCGGCCAAGCAGTGCGGCCCAGCCAGTCCGCCCACAGCTCCGGACGGCAGGCCGCACCGACCCGCCCGGGCCGTGTGGATCCGTCAGCAGCCGCCCAGCGTCGGACACAGCTGGGATCAGGGCAGCTTCTGGAAGACCTCCGTCAGCTCCGGCTCCGTGACCGTCACGAACCAAAGCACCTCACCGTTGGGGTAGACGTAGGCACGATCGGCCCCGATCGCGAATGGGTCCGCGGACGGGTCGGGAGAACCGGTCGGGAGCGGCCCGTCCGTGACGATGATCACGTCCTTGCCAGCGATGACCGTGGGCGTCTGCTGCGGATCGAGGATGTCCGTGAGCAGCAGCGGCAGCAGGTCATTGGTGACGGAGGCGATGTCCGCGCCCTTGAGGCGCACGGCCGTGATGTCACCGAACGAGTCTTCCGTGGGGAAGGACGCGAACGCGAGGCTCAGGTCGTTGACGGTCTTGCCGATGCCCGCCAGCTGGTCGGCCAGCGCCTGTAGCTGATCGACCGCGTCGACATCGCTCGGGTCCGTCTGGGCGAGGATGTCGGCACCCGAGAGTGTTTGGACATCGACAGGGTAGCCACCGATCTCGGTCGGGATCATCGCCGTCAGCTCCGCATCGCCAAAGAACGACGGCTCGGGCTCGATCGTTGGCTCAGGCAGCAGCGCGATCGACGCCAGCCGTGGCAGGCCCGTCTCCGCGATGCTCATCAGCGCTGTCGACACATCCACCGAGTCCGGCGGCGCGCCGAAGAGCTGGAGCACGAACAGCTGATCGTTGGTGCCCTCATCCACGAACAGGATCGTGCCGTCCGCGACGTAGTAGGCGAGGCGGCCACCGAGCGGCGACCCAGTCATCGCGGCCGGACACGGCGTGGCGGGCACCGCCGTGGACGCATCAGCGGGTGAAGCGGCGGGCGCATCGCACGGGATGTCGATGCCGTCGGGGTAGTAGGAGCGGGGATAGTCGTCCGTGAGCGGGCCGTCCTCTCGTCGGACGTTGAGGCTCACGTCGCTCGTGGTGAAGTCCGAATCGTAGGAACAGTCGGTCGTACTGCCGGAACCGATGGTCAAGGTCACGCCCAGCGCCGCACTGGCCTCGTCCGCGGTCAGCACGCTGCAGAACGGGCTGGGTGTCGCGGCAGGTTCCGGGGTGGCGTCCTGGGCGACGCCCACGGACGAGATGCCGAGGGTCAGGGTGGCTGCGGCGACTGACATGAGGGTCAGGACGCGGCGGACGGGTGCTCGCACGGGCGGTACCTCGGTGGATCGACGACAGGTGTGGTTCTGAGCTCAGGCGCCACCCCGCCGGGCAACACAGACGCATGATAGGCGCGTCGCCTGTGACGCCCATGAGAACGGCCCGCACCGGATGACCGACGCGGGCCGCTGTAGGGACGAAGTGGCCGACCCCGGAGGGCCGGCCGTGTTCAGGGGGCCGGGACGGCGGTCGGCACGACCTCCGCGCCTAGCGTGAACACGCCGCCCTTGACGGCGATGACGGTCACGCCCTTCTGGGGTACGTGCGCCTCGGGCGTGAACGTGATGGCACCTGTGATGCCCGGGTACGACGTGGTCGTCTCGAGCGCCGACTTGAGTGCTGCAGCGTCCATGCCGCCAGCACGCGTGATGGCGTCAGCGAGCAGGTAGACCGAGTCATAGCCGAGGGCTGCGAACGCGTTCTCGGGAGCGTGCTGGTACTCCGCGTTGTAGGCGGTGATGAACGACTTGATGCCGTCCGTGCCGCCGGTCGCGTCCATGAGCGCGTGGGTCGTGAAGAACACGTTGTCCGACGCCGTGCCCGCGACCTGTACGAGATCAGGCGCGTCGTAGCCGTCGCCGCCGACGATGGGACCGGTCAGGCCGAGGTCCCGGAACTGCTTCACCACGGGACCCACGTTGTAGGGCATGGCCGCGATGTAGTAGAAATCCGGCTGCGTGGTCAGGGCCTTGAGCTTGGTGATCTGTGCCGAGAAGTCGGTCGCGGCATCGTCATAGACGTCTTCCAGGACGATGGTGCCGCCGGCTGCCTCGAAGGCGGCCTTGAAGTACTGGCCCAGCAGGGTGGTGTACTCGATGCCGTTGTCCGACAGCAGGTATGCGGTCTTGCCGAAGTTCTGCATGGCGTATTCCGCGCCCGCAGCCGCCTGGACGTTGTCACCGAACGCGGCGAGGAATACCTGGTCACCGACCTGCGACGGGATCTTGGGCGAGGTGGCACCGACCGTGAGGTAGGGGATGCCCGCTGCCTGGAACGTCGGCGCCGACGCGAGCACGGAGTCAGTGTCCGTATAGCCGATGAAGGCCTGGACCTTGTCCTCCTCCACGAACTGTTTGGCGGTCTGGGCGGTCACGCCCATGTCGTACTGGCTGTCATGGACGATGAAGTCGATGGGCTGGCCGAGCACGCCTCCCTTGGCGTTGATCTCCTTGACCGCCAGCATCGCGCCGTTCGCCGCCGGCACGTCCAGCACGGACTCCGCGCCCGTCAGCGCGAAGCCACCACCGATGCGCCACGGGGCGCCGGCCGAGGGGCTCTGGGCGAGCGCCGCGCCAGAGGTCAGGGCGCCAAGGGCCACGACCCCTGCCACCGTCAGTGTCCCGATACGTCGTTGCATGCGTGATCTCCCTGTGATGTCCATGGTGGATCTTGGTGCATATCCTACGGCCGGCTCGCCGCCATCGGGAACCGTGTTCGACGGTGCGGCTCGAGGCCGGTCTCAGACGTCAGTCCGGCGTCGTATCGTCGCCCGCTCGGATGCCAAGTCGCCCGGTCGGATGCCATATACGCGCGCCGCGTTGGCGGCCGCGATGTCCTCGATGACCCGGAGCGCGTCATCACGCGCCCAATCTCCCGTCACGACCCAGGTCCCCAGCACGCGGGCCAGTCCCCGCCGGAACAGCCAGCTCCCGAGCACGTGGGCCTCCGGCAGTCCCCACGCGTCGGACGAGAACAGCACCTTCCGGAACGGTGCCAGCTCCAGGGACTCGCGGATGACCTGGTCACCGGCGGCGCCCGTGTGATGCACGGCCAAGCCGACATCCACGTAGACGTGCCCGAACATCTGGGCGAGGTAGCCCGCGGTGCGCTGGAACGGATAGGTGTGCAGCAGCATCACCGCGCACATCCGTTCGGTCGCCCGCAGGAACCGCGTCAGCAGGGCCGGGTCCGCGCGATGCAGCTCCAGGTCCGTGTCGCCATAGCCGACGTGGAACTGGAGCGGGAGGCCCGTCCGCACGGCCTCCCAGATGCCGAAGCGGAGCAGGACCGGGTCCGTCAAGCGGGCGACACCTGTCGTCTCCACGCTCCGGAGCCACTGCCCGGCCGCCTCGATGACCTCGGTGTCGCTCGGTGGCGTGGGTTCGAAGTCCAGGCCGTGCCGGTACGCGACGATGCTCTTGCAGCCAACGGATGTGGTCAGGGCCATGTGCAGGGCAGACCGGAACGCCGCCGCATACCCGGCGGCATCCACGCCCGAGCGGGCGATCGTCTCGGCCAGCCACTCCAGGCGGGTGATGGTCCACGTGGGCGCGCCCGCGAGCCTGCCCAGTGACCCGACCCCGAGCAGGTCGCCGGGCCGGATGCCGGTGTCGATGAGCATCCCTGAGAGACCTGCGGCCGGCAGCATCACCGCCGCCGCGTCCTCATTGCTGAGCGCCAGCCGGCGCTCAAGGTAGCTCTGCGGGGACACATGCGGCTCCAGCCCCAGGAGTGGCGCGCACCAGCGCCGCACGGCGAAGCCCAGCTGCGAGTCCCATCCTGCGGCCTCGATGGCGGCCGGTCGATCCGATTCCGTGAGCAGCGCCGTGAAGGCTGTCTCGTCCAACTGCCCTGCAAGGATGGAGTGGACGTGATGGTCGATGAGGCGGACCTGTGCGAGCGCCTCATTGATGTCGCCATGAGGACCGTCGATCAGGCTCGGATCCATCAGTCTGGTCCCACTACTGACCTACGGGACCAGTGCCAGTACGCGCGCCGGACTCCCCGACCCATCGACGAGATTCAGGACCCCCACGAACAGCCAGGCGCCGACCGGCGGGAGGGACGCCAGGTTCTGGAGGCCCTCCAGGTGCCACAGGCCACGCGGATGGCTGACCGTGCGATGGACCACGAGGTCGTCCGAGTTGCCGGGATCGATGCTCATGGTGTCGATGCCAAGTCCGACGACGCCCCGCTCCTCGACCAGGATGCGGCTGGCATCAGGGCCGTAGCCCGGGAACCGGAGGTGTCCTGCGGCGCCACCGTATCGCGCCGGATCGGCGTTGAACGCTTCCCATCCGGTGCGCAGCAGGACGACCGAACCGGTCGCGATACGACCGTTGGCGGTCTCGAACGCGGCCACCTGGGCTGGTGTCAGCACCCAGTCGGCGTCGGCCTCCCCGGCGTCACTGATGTCGATGACGACGGCGGGCCGGATGAGCGTGCCCGGGTCGATCTGGTGCAGCAGGGCGCCTCCCTCGACCATGTGGGCGGGGGCATCGAAGTGGGTCCCGGTGTGCTCCATGAAGGTCACACGGCGGTTGTAGAACCCGTCGGGCACCACGTTGCCGACCGTCTCGAACACGGGCCCGGGAGCACCGGGCCACATCACGATGTCTGGTTGCAGGGGCTGAGTCAGGTCGACAACCCGAAGTGCGCCGATGTCCATGTATCCCTCGCTTCGCTCAGAAGACTCGCAGGTGTGCCAGGCGTGCCTCGTCCGGGCTGAGCCGCTCCAACGCGTCGGCCTCTGACGTCCGGACCGCGATGATGCACCGTCCGAGCAGGTCGCCGAGGGCCGGGAACAGCACGGGATCGGACTGGAGGGTCGCCAGCGCTTCGCGCAGGGAGCCCGGCAGTGGTCGGATGCCGTGGCGTACCTGTTCCTGGGGCGTCAGGTTGGCCGGATCGTGGAGCACCGGCTCCGGTGGCTCCAGCCGGCGTCGGACGCCATCCAGCCCGGCGACGATCAGGCCACCGAGGGCGAGGTACGGGTTGCAGCTTGGGTCGCAGGCCTTGAGCTCCACGTTCGTGGACTCCGCCTCGCGGCCGCGGAACACGGACGCGACACGCACCGAGCACTCCCGGTTGTCTGGCCCCCACGAGACCGTGGAGCCAGCCCACGAGTGGGGCACCAGGCGCTCATAGGAGTTGAAGCTGGGGCAGGTGAGCGCGACGAGCGCCGGCAGGTGGAGCAGCACGCCGGCCACGAACCAGCGGCCCAAGTCGGACAGCAATCGGTCCCCGGCGTCCGGGGCATACATCAGGTTTCGCGCGCCATCGGGCGACCAGAGGCTGAAGTGGATGTGGGCACCCGACCCGACGCCGTCCGCGAAGGGCTTGGGTGCGAAGGACGCGATCAGTCCGTGCTGGGTCTCCGCGACTCCCCGGACCGTGTCCCGGAACTTGACCTGCTGGTCGGCGGCGCCCAGCGCGTCGCGGTAGCGGACCGCGATCTCCTGTTGGCCGGGTCCGTACTCGTTGATGGCCTGCTCCACCTCGATGCCCTGGGCGATCAGTGAATCGACGATGTCACTCATCACATCCGCGGCCCGGTCCATGCCCGCGGAGGAGTAGCAGGGGCCGTCCTGCCAGGGCACCACGTGGCCGTCCAGCTCCTGGGCCAGGTAGAACTCGTTCTCGAAGGACGCCATCACACGGATGCCCACGCTCTGCGCGTCGGCGATGACGCGCTTCAGGAAGCTGCGAGTACAGCTGCCCCAGTCGAGGCCGTCATGACCCAGCTGGTCGCTGAGCATGCTGGCGGTCCGGGGCACCCAGTCCAGGACGCTGTAGGTGTCCGGATCGGGCGTGATGCGGATCTCGCCGACGGGCTCCATGCCCTCCACGAGGGGCGCCAGCTGGTCGAGGATGTTGAGCGTGTTCTGGGCACGAGTCATGCCGATGCCCTCACGCATCCGGTTGGCCAGGCGTGCCACGTGCACGTTCTTGCCCCGGATGACGCCCGCCGGATCGCAGTACAGGAAGCGGACAAGCCGGATGTCGTCAGCCGCTACCCGGGCGACGACATCCTCGATGGTCGTGGTCATCGGCCGGTCCCGCCCGCTCGTCAGGGGAGCTTCTGGAAGATCTCCGTGAGGGTCGGATCGACGGCCGTCACGACCCACAGGATGTCATTGCGGGGGTAGTAGTAGGTGAGGGTCCCTTCGACGGTGGCGCTGGTCATGTCCTTTCCAGCGACCTGCACGGCGGCCTCGCCCTCCACCGTCTGGTCCGCGGTCAGGACCGGCATCAGTGCCGCCATCGACGACGGCATGTCGGCACCCTTGACCTGGAACGCGGTGATCGATGCGCTGTCGTCAGCCGACTCACCGATGACGTAGCCGATACCCGCGCGCAGGTCGTTGACGGACTTGCCGATGCCGGACAGCGCATCCGTGATCGGCTGCGTCACGATCCCCTGCGCTGTGAGGTCATTGGCGGACAGCGACTGGATGGTCACGGACCGGCCACCGACCTCCGTCGGGAAGAGCGCCTCGAGATCGGCGTCGCCCTCGAACGTCGCTCCCGGGATGATCGGCTGGGCCGTGGCCATCGGCACAGCGGCAGCCCGGGGCATCGCCAGCTCGCCCAGCCCGGTCAGCGCCGCCTGTCGGTCGACCCCATCGGGCAGGTCCCCGATGAGCTGCAGCAGCAGCAACCCGCCCGTCCCTGTCTCGATGTACAGCAGTGTTCCCATGGCCTCCGGGAGGTAGGTCGCGGCCTGGCCGCCGATGGTCAGGTCGATGGCGCAGGGTCCCGCCGAGGGATCGGGTGAGCTGCTGCCGAGGGCGGAGCACATGATGTCCTTGATATCTGCCGCGGTCCCGGTGTCCATGCTGGTGAACAGCGACAGGAATTCGAGCTTCTCGAGGTCGGCATCGAACTCGCAATCCACGCCATCGCCGGACGCGACCGTGAGCGTCAAGCCGAGCGCCGCCGACACCTCGTCGGCCGTCAGGACGCCGCAGTCCTGGGGTACACCCGGTGAATCGGTGGCGTCCTGGGCCGCGGCGCCGGTGCCGAGGGCGGCTGTCAGCAGTGCGAGGCCCATCAGGAGGGACGTCAGTCGGCGCGTGGATCGCATAGGGTGCACCTCAGGGAGTCGGGCATCATCGGAAGACCGTCATCATAGGCGCCGCCATGGACCTTGCTGTGTCGTCACCGATGCCCGCCCTGCCCAGTGCGCCACCGTTCGTGCTGCGGGCCCGGGTGCTGACGCCCGTTGCGGCCGGGGGCACGCACTACGAGTCGGACGGCGTGGTGGTCGTCGACGCCCATGGCCGCATCACCGAGGTCGGTCCGTGGCCGCCCGTCGCGGCCGCGCCCTCGACCGCCATCGATCTGCGGCCGCTGGTGTTGCTGCCGGGCATGGTCGACCTGCACGTCCATCTGCCGCAGGTGCCCGCAGCCGGTGTTGGGGCAGGTCTGGACCTGTTGACCTGGCTGGACAACCACATCTTCAGCCTGGAGCGGCAGTTCCGGGCGCCGGTCGCGGAGCGACTCGTCCCGCGCATCTTTGACGCCATGGCCACCGTTGGCACGACCACGGTGCTGGCCTATGGGGCGGTGTGGGCAGACAGCCTCGATGCGTCATTCCGGGCCGCAGAGGCGCACGGCATCCGGGCGACCCTGGGGGCGGTGATGATGGACCGCCTCAGCTACGACCCCGAGACGCCGGCTGGCCAGCGGATGGACCGCAGCCTGCGTGAATCGGCCGAGCTCTGCGAACGCTGGGACGGTGCCTCCGATGGCCGCCTGGGATACGCCTTTACGCCTCGCTTCGCGGTCAGCTGCAGCGCGGAACTACTGCGCGAGTCGGCGGCGCTCGCGAACCGCTACGGCGCGGTCTGGCAGACCCACCTGTCGGAGGACGCGCGCGAGATCGCCACGGTCGCCGGGCTGTTCCCGGAGGCCTTGGATTACCTGGACGTCTACGACCGCGCCGGCGGCCTGGGGCCACGCAGCGTGTTCGCGCACTCCATTCACCTATCAGACAGCGAGCTGGGGCGCCTGGTGGCGAGTGGCTCCCGGATCGCGCACTGCCCGGTGTCCAACCTGTTCATCTCCAGCGGCGTGATGCCCCTTGCCAAGTACCTCGAGGCGGGCGCCACCGTGGGTCTCGGCTCGGATGTGGCAGGTTCGCCGGAACTCTCGATCCTGACCCAGATGCGCACCAGCTTCTACGCCCAGAACGCGCATCGCGTCGCGACCGGCGACCCGCGCCCCATCGTCGATCCGCTGGGCCTGCTGCGGTTGGGCACGCTCGAGGGCGCCCGGGCGCTCGGCCTTGACGGGGTCACGGGGTCCCTCGAGGTCGGCAAGGAGGCAGACCTCATCGCCATCGACCCGCGCATGACGCTGCCGCCGGGTGGCGAGGACAGCGATGACCCCGCCACGCTCATGAGCCTGCTCATCTTCCGGGAGCGGCAGGGCATGGTGCGCGGTGCCTGGGTCCGCGGCAAGCGTCTGGACGGGCCCGTATATGACTGAGGCGTTCGACCTGCTCATCGAGGGCGGTACGGTCGTGGATGGCACCGGCGCAGCCGGCTTTCGCGCCGCCATCGGGGTGCGCGGGGACAGCCTGAGCGTGCTCCGGGGTGACGTGACAGACGTGCGTGCCGACCGGCGCATCGACGCGGCCGGGCACGTCGTGGCACCCGGGTTCATCGACATCCACTCCCATTCGGGGCTGATGATCCTGGCCGAGCCACGCCACGAGCCGAAGGTGCGCCAGGGTGTCACGACCGAGGTCGTTGGCGTGGATGGCAACAGCTACGCACCCTTCCGGTCACGCGACGACCTGCTGGCGTTCGCGCGCCTGAACGCGGGACTGGACGGGCTGCCGGACATCGACTTCGACTGGTCATCGGCGGACAGCTACCTGCGCCGCTTCGACCGGCGTGTGAGCGTCAATCTCGCGTTCATGGTCGGCAACTCGGCCCTGCGCATCGACGCGCTCGGCTGGGACGATGTGTCCGCCGACGCGACAGCCCTGGACCGGATGCGTGGCCTGCTGCGAGAGTCGATGGAGGAAGGGGCCTTCGGGCTCTCATCCGGTCTGGACTACCCGCCCGGCGCCTTCGCGAGCACCGCGGAGCTGGCAGTGCTCACGTCCGAGGCGGCCCGGCTGGGCGGCATCTATCACACGCACGTGCGCTATGCCCTGGGCGACGGCTTCCTGGACCCCTTTCGGGAGGCCATCGATATCGGACGCACTGGCAACGGTCCGGTGCACATCACCCACTTCTATCGGCGTGCCACGGCGCCCGGTACGGCCGAGCAGATGATCGAGCTGGTCGAGGATGCGCGTGCCGAGGGCCTCGACGTCACCTGGGACACCTATCCATACGAGTGGGCGAGCACCCGGTTGCTGATCATGCTGCCGCCATGGGTCCAGGCCGGTGGCCCCGGTCCCTTGCTGGAGCGGCTCGCCGATCCGCTCATCCGCGAGCAGATGCGGGATGAGCTCGCGGCCCGCGGGAGGGCGTATGCCGGCCGCAACCCCTGGGACGACCTGCGACTGGGCGCCCTGCGCACCGATGCGTGGCAGGAGTGGGAGGGTCGCACCCTGGGCGAGCTGATGGCCGCCACAGGACTGGATGCGGTGGACGCCGCCTGCGACCTGCTCATCGCGGAGGACCTGCGCCCCAACCAGGTGACGCCCGGGCCCGCCCATGGCAGCCTCGGCCCATTCCTGGTTCACCCCGTCTCCATGGTTGGCACCGACTCCACGTTCATCGGGGCCAAGCCGTCACCCCGGACCTGGGGTTCGTATCCCCGCATCCTGGGCGAGTTCGTGCGTGACCAGCGGCTGATGTCCCTCGAGACAGCGGTCCGCAAGATGACCTCGGCATCGGCGGCACGCCTGGGCATCCCTGACCGGGGCATCCTGCGCGACGGCATGCGTGCGGACATCGTGGTGTTCGACCCGGCGACCGTGCGCTCGACAGCCACCTACGACCAGCCGCGATCGTTCCCGGTGGGCATGCCGTACGTGGTCGTGAACGGGGTCGTGGTCGTGGACGACGGGAACCACACGGGTGCCCTGCCGGGTCGTGCGCTCCGCCGGGGTCGCTCTGGAGGATGATGTATATGGCGAAGTGGTGATGTATACTGCACGCATGCGCCGGACCCAGATCTACATCGATGCTCCGCTGGACGACCTGTTGACTGCTCGGGCGGCCCGCGAGCACCGATCGAAGGCGTCGCTCATCCGCGAGGCGGTCGCGGTGTACTACGGCTCGGACGAGGTCCAGGAGGGCGCGGCCGACCCGATGGACGCCTGGATCGGGGCGACGGCAGACGGGGTGTCCGGCGACATCGACGAAGTCGTATACGGCTCGCCCGGAGAGGGCCGATGAGGTTCGCGGACACGTCCTTCTGGGTGGCCCTTCGGTATGCGACGGATGAGCATCACAAGGACGCGGTACAGCGGTGGCAGGCCATCGACCGACCGATCGTGACCACCAACCATGTGGTCGGTGAGACCTGGACCTTCTGTCGACGCCGCCTCGGGCATGCCGTGGCGTGCCAGTTCCTGGATGCCATCCAGGGCTCGCGGCGCGTGACCGTCCAGCACGTCGACGACGAGATGGAGACGGAAGCCTGGGCGTGGCTACGCCGTCACGACGAGCGCAACTACTCGTTCGTGGACGCGACGAGCTTCGCCATGATGCGTCGCCTGCGCATCGCGGAAGCGCTCGCGTACGACGCCGATTTTGCTGCGGCGGGCTTTGGAAACGTATGACGCTCGATCGCGACTTGACGCAGCCCCGACAGCGCACGAACCTTCCGCGCACATGATCAGCCGGCCGCCGACCAGCACGACCCCGCCCAGCGCCTCCATCGCAGAGCCGCCGATGGTCGTGCCAGGCCCGGTCATCGTCGATCCGCTGGGGTCCACGCGTGGTGCCGTCCGACCCGCGCCCTTCCGACGCGAAGGCCCGGACAAGCTGACCGGGCGGGCCATCTATGTCGACGACCTGGTCGTGCCCGGCGCATGGTACGGGGCCACCATCCGCTCCGCAGAGCCCCACGCGCGGTTCCTGGGCCTGGAGCTCGACCCGGCGTTCGACTGGTCGCAGGTCGTCGTCGTGACCGCTGCGGATATCCCCGGCGAGAACGTCGTCGCGTCCATCCAGGCCGACCAGCCGGTGCTCGTGACGGACGAGATCCGGCATCACGCAGAGGCCGTGGCACTCCTGGCGGCCCCGGACCGGGAGATCCTGCGGGCCGCGAAGCGCGCGGTCCGGCTGCGCACGGAGCCGCTGCCCGCGGTGTTCGACCCGCTCGAGTCCGACCACGAGTTCGCCCACAACGAGGTCGGCATCGGCGATGTCGACGTGGCGATGGCAGGCGCTGACCTGGTCATCGAGGGGACATACCGGGTGGGCCACCAGGAGCAGCTGTACATCGAGAACCAGGGGATGATCGCGATCCCCCGTGATGATGGCGGGGTCACGGTGCATGGCTCGCTCCAGTGCCCGTACTACGTTCACCCGGCATTGAAGCGGGCCCTGGCCCTGAGTGACAGCCAGGCGGTCGTGGTCCAGACGGAGACCGGCGGCGGGTTCGGGGGCAAGGAGGAATACCCATCCATCGTGGCCGTCCATGCCGCGCTGCTTGCCCGGAAGTCGGGTCGGCCCGTGCGCATGATCTATGACCGGCACGAGGACATCTCGGCCACGACCAAGCGTCACCCGGCGGTCGTCACGTACCGCACCGGTGTCATGCGCGACGGCACCCTGGTCGCCCAGGACATCGAAGTGGTCATGGATGGCGGTGCGTATTGCACCCTGACGCCGGTGGTGCTGTCACGGGGCGTGCTGCATGCGGGTGGGCCATATCGCTGCCCGGACGTACGCATCAGGGGCCGGGCGATGGCCACCAATACGCCGCCGAATGGTGCGTTCCGGGGCTTTGGCGCGCCCCAGACCGAGTTCGCGGCCGAGATGCAGGCAAATCGCGTGGCGGAGGCACTTGGCCTGTCACCCCTGGCATTGCGCCGTCGATGGGTCTACCAGCTGGGCGACATGACCCCGACCCAGCAGGTCCTGCGTGAAAGCGTGGCCGGCCAGGAGGTGCTCGATCGGGCCGCCGAGGCGTCCGAGTTCGAGCGCACGCGTGAGCGCACTGCGCCGGGACGGGGAGGCGGCGCACAGGGACGTGCCGCGCGACGGGCGTCTGGCATCGGCCTGGCCCTCGCCTGGCATGGCGCCGGGTTCACGGGCAGTGGTGAGGTGAAGCTCAAGAGCGTGGTCTACCTGGACATGGACGTGACCGGCCGCCCGACCATCCTCATGGGCTCCACCGAGATGGGCCAGGGGACCAAGACGATCTTCCCCCAGCTGGTCGCTGCCGAGCTGGGAATCGGCGAGGACGACGTCGACCTGGCGCCCGTGGACACCTCGGTAGTCCCGGACAGCGGACCAACGGTCGCATCCCGGACAGCGATGGTCGTCGGTGGCCTGGTCATCCAGGCCGCCCGCCGGCTCCGTGAACAGGTCGAGACCGCGACTGGCCGGCCGTTCAGCGCGTCCGCCTCCGACTACGGCCAGGAGCACGGACCCATCCACATCGAGCAGCGCTTCGTGCCCTACCCGGATATCCACTTCGACGACGCCACCTACACCGGCGACGCATATCCCTGCTTCGGCTGGGCGGCCGCTGTCGCGGAGGTGGACGTAGACCTGGACACGGGCGAGGTCGCGGTCCGTTCCGTGGTCGCGGCAGACGATGTCGGTCGGGTGCTGCACCAGGTGCTTGCCGAGGGCCAGGTGGAAGGCGGCACGCTCCAGGCGGTCGGGTACGCGACCATCGAGGAGATGCAGGTCGTCGACGGGCGCTATCGCAACGATCGCCTCGCCACGTATCTCATCCCCACGGCGCTGGATGCGCCACGCATCGAGACCATCCTCGTCGAATCGCCGTACAGCGGTGTGCCCCACGGCGCCAAGGGGGTCGGGGAGTTGCCCATGGATGTCGGCGCGCCCGCCGTGGTGGCCGCGATCCACGACGCGACCGGGGTCTGGATCCATGACCTGCCGGCGACCCCGGAACGCATCCTGGCCGCATTGCGAGCCGCACGATGAGCATCGGGTTCCGCGTCAACGGCGAGCCGGTGGAGCTCGAGGTGCCGGGCATGCGTCGGTTGCTCGATGCGCTGCGCGAAGACCTCGGCCTGACAGGCACCAAGGAAGGGTGCGGCGAAGGGGAGTGCGGGGCCTGTTCTGTGATCCTGGACGGCCAGGTCGTGGACGCCTGCCTGGTGCCCATGTGCCAGGTCGATGGCTCGGACGTCCGCACCGTCGAAGGACTGAGTGACAGGACCGGCCCGCTGAGTCCGCTCCAGCGGGCGTTCCTGGAGCTCGGTGGCGCCCAGTGCGGCACCTGCACGCCGGGCATGCTCATGGCAGCCCAGGCCTATCTCGATGCTGGCGGCGGTCCCGAGGATGGATCCATCCGCGAGGCCATCGCGGGCAACCTCTGCCGCTGCACCGGCTACACCAAGATCGTGGACTCGATCGCGCG
>JBBQNA010000029.1:0-20877 GCA_038329515.1 Candidatus Limnocylindrales bacterium
ACCCTCGAGGAGCGGGCAGGTGAACGAGTCGTGACCGTCGAGCCAGTCACCGTGGGACGGACACGCTTCGGCGCCGTCGAGCTGGATGCTGCTGAGGTCGTGTCGCAGGCGGCGCTCGTCAACCGGCTCATGGGCCTGGCGGACCCGGACCTCATCCAGGATGTGCGCATCGGTGGCGTGGCCCACGATCGCCTGGACATCGACACCGATGCGGTCTCACGGGAGCTCGCGTCCTCCTTCCTCAAGCTGCGCGTGCAGGATCGTGCCGTGGCCGCCATGCCGGAGGGACCGTTGCCGCCCCAGGACACTATCGCAGGCGCGTTCATGCGTGACCTCCAGGCGCGGATCGCCGCCGCGGAGGGGTCCAGCGATGACGATGCGGCAGCCGAGGCCCGTGAGGCACTCCAGCTGGGTCGTCTGCTGCTCGAGGATCCTCGCCAGGTGGACCTCGTCTAGCCATGCGTATCACACGACTCCACCTGCAGGGCATCCGTCGTCACCGCGACCTCGATATCCACCCGTCACCGGGCCTGACCGTCATCCGGGGCCCCAACGAAGCTGGCAAGTCGACCGTCCAGACGGCGCTCGAGATGGCCCTCTTCCGCAAGGTCACGTCCACGTCCCGGGAACTCCAGGACACGCGTACCTGGGGCACGACGGACGATCCGTTCGTGGAGCTCGAGTTCGAGCACGACGGGAAACCGGGCAAGCTGACCAAGCGCTTCGCCGGCCAGAAGGGCACCGTGGCGCTCGAGTTCGAGGGCCAGGTATACGCCGACCCGGGTGAAGTGGACACGGTCATCGCGGAGATGACCGGCCTGCCGTCGGAGAAGTTCCTGCGCTCGACCGCGAGCATCCGGCACCAGGAGCTCGATGGCCTGGACCGGGACGAGGCCGCCCTGCGTGACCGACTCCAGCAGTCCATCAGTGGCGCGGACATCGGCACCGCGACCGCGCGTCGGAAGCTGACCGAGGTCGTCCGCCGCTACCGCGCGGAGGGCCCGCGCAATCCGGGCATCGTGCGCCAGGCACGTGCCGAGCTGGAACGGCTGCGGACGGAGCTGGCGGAGGGCGAGATCGCCCTTGGCCGGCTGGAGGCCGACCGGAACGCACTCGCCATCGCCCACGACCGGCGGGCGCAGATGGATGCCCGTCTCGCGAGTGACCAGGATGCCCTGGACGCGGGCGAGCGGGCGGTGCGCCTGGAGACCTCCGCGACCGATGCCGAGGCGCGCTACATGCGTTTGCGCCAGGCGGTCGAGCTGCAGGCCCGCATCACCGTGGGGGAGCGCGACCACCCCGCGTCGACGCCACTGCCGGACCTGAGGGACGGCGTCCGACGACTGAAGGACCTCCAGTTCCAGATCCAGGAGCTGGAATCGGGGCTGGAGCTGCAGCCGGACCTGGCCGCGGCCGTGGTCGTTCCGGTCCGGCCGCCGCGCTGGCAGCCGGTGGCGCTCCTGTCGATGATCGCGCTCATGGGCGCGCTGGTGGTGCTCGGCCTCACGGCCTTGACCTCCGTCCTGCCGGGCATCATCGGCGTGGCCATCGCGCTGCTCCTCGTCGGGCTCGGTGTGGGCCTCGGCGTGTGGTCGCTCAAGGGTCTCCGGCGCAGCCTGGTCGTTCGCCGCCAGATCGATCTCCAGGAAGCGGAGATCCAGCGACGACTCCGGGGTCGCACCCAGGAGGAAGAGCAACTGCGCGACGCCCGCCGTGAGCGCGACGGGCTGCTGACCTCGCTGGGCGTCGCGGATGTCTACGCCGGTGATGCGTTGCTCGAGCGGCAGATGGCGCATTCGGCAGCGATCGAGGAGCTCCGAGCCGAGTTGCGGGGCGTGCTCGCAGGCGTGCCCGTCAGCGGCGACCTCGCCGCGGAGCGGGATCGGGCGGCGACCGAGATGGACGCCTCGCGCCACGCGCTGTCGGGTCTGGGTGGCGTGGCCGCCGAGCCCGCCGCGGCGCGGGTGCGGGCGCTGCAGGTCCTGCGCCAGACGCAGCAGGAACGCGAGCAGGCCATCCAGGAGGAGGGCCAGGCCCAGGGACGGGTCGACCAGAACACCATCGATTCCGAGCGCGTCGCCGGCCTGGCCGAGTCCGTTGCCGGGACCGAGGAGCGGCTGATCGGCCTGGAACGTCGGGTACGGGTCTACGAGCTGACCCTCGCCGCCATCGACCAGGCGGAGCAGGGCACCATGAAGAAGGCGGCCCGCTACCTGGAAGAGCACATGGGTGACGATGTGGCGCGCATCACCGACGGGCGATATCGACGGGTGGAGGTCAACGAGCACGACCTCACCTTCCGGGTCTGGTCCGCGGAGGCGGCCGACTGGGTCTCGGTCCAGCAGCTGTCCCAGGGCACCCTTGACCAGGTCTATCTCGCGGCCCGCCTGGGCCTGGTCCGCCAGGTGACCCAGGAGCAGCGTCCGCCGCTCATCTTCGATGATCCGTTCGTGACCTTCGATGACGCCCGCGCACGTCATGCGGCGGAGTTGCTGCGCGACCTGGCTCACGACCACCAGGTGCTCTACCTCACGACCTCGGACCGCTACGACTCGGTGGCGGACAGTGTCGTGGTACTCCCCGGACCGACGCTCCGTGACGAGATCGGCATGGGCGCGCCGCTGGTCGCGACCGACGCGGCGGTGGGGTCCCAGTCGCGCTTCGTGCCCGAGGCTGCCTCCGCCGAGCCGGCGCCGGTCGGGCAGCTGACGCATGACGACCTGTGGGCCGTACCGGCGGAACGGCTGGCGCCGTGGCCGCACGTGCCCGCAGACCGGCCGGCCCCGTGGTCGACGACGCTCGTCGGGGCCTCGGATGGGCCCGATGCTGCCGAGGCCGCTGCCGAGGCCGCTGCCGTGGTCGCGGCGCCCGACGGCGGATCCCCCGTCTGAACCTGCTCGGACCGGCGCTCGCCCTGCTGAGTGCCGCGTTCTGGGGCACGGGCGACTTCTTCGGCGGGCTGGCCACACGGCGCGTGCATGTGCTCGTGGCGCTCCTGGCGACGCAACTGGTCGGGGCCGCGCTGGCCATCACGGTGGTGGTCGTGACCGGTGAGTCGGCACCCCAGACGAGCGCCACGCTCTGGGCAGCCGCGGCGGGCATCAGCGGCCTCATCGGTCTGGGCGCGCTGTACCTAGGTCTGTCGCGCGGCACCATGGGTCTCGTCGCGCCACTCAGTGCCGTCATCGCCGCGACCGTGCCGGCCATCGTGGGCATGGTCAGCGGCGAGCCCGTGGACAGCCTCGTCCTGGTGGGCATGATGTTCGCGCTTGCTGCCGTGGTCGCGGTGGCCATGCCCGACCGTCACGCGGTACCGGAGGCGGTCCATCAGTCGCCCGGTACGCGCTTCGGCGGATGGCTGCTCATCGTCACTGCGGGCCTCGGCTTCGCAGGTTTCTTCCTGGGCGTCGATCAGGCGTCCGAGCTGGGCGGGCCGGCGTGGTGGACGCTGGCCGCGGCGCGCTCCATCTCGACGGTGCTCATCGTGCTCATCCTGGCTGGACTGCTCGTCGGGGCCCGGGGTCCGAGCACGCTGGGGGCCCGGGCCGTGATGCCCCTGCTCGTGCTATCGGCGGTCGGTGACACTGGCGGCAACCTGTTCTTCATCCTGTCCCGGGCCGAGACGACGCTGGCCGTCTCGGTGGTGTTGTCCTCCTTGTTCCCGGTCAGCACCGTGGTGCTCGCCCGGGTCGTCCTCCACGAGCGACTCTCGAGACTCGCGCTGGTGGGTGTCGTGCTGGCGGTCTGTGGCGTGGTGCTCATCGGCGTCGGCTCGACCGCTGGGTAGGGCGACGGCCGCGGCCGCGAAACGTGGCCCACGGCGCGCGGCCGCGTGAAACGTGGGCCACGGCGCGCGGCCCGGGTCATGTGTGAGTCCGCTCGGAGCATCACGTCGAACAGCAGACACAGGGAGTCGCGTCAGCGTCTGCTCCTCCCGGCAACGGACCAGCCGCACCATCGTCTGATGCGCACCATCGTCTGATGCGCCGAGTGGACTCAAACGTGTGGGGGAGGGCTCGCCTCATGCGTGCGGGGGAGGGCTCGCCCGCCCCTCGGGAGTGGAGGGGCAGGGCTGGCCCGCCACCTCAGGTGCCGGCCGCACGGGCCACCTGGGGATCCGGCGAGCCGGGCTACACGGGTCACCCGGGGCGCGGGCACCCTGCCGGCGCGCCGCCGTACCATGCCGGCATGACCTCTCCGCGTACGGACGGCCGCCGCTGGGGCACGGTTGTCGTCTGGTTCCGCCGTGACCTCCGGATCCATGACCATCCGGCCCTCGTCGACGCCATCGCCAACGCCGATCGGGTCGTCCCGCTCTTCGTGCTCGATCCAGGCCTGCTGGAGGGACGCTGGCCGTCGGCCAATCGGGCGTGGTACCTGATGGGCTGTCTGGGCACCCTCGACACGCAGCTCCAGGGCATCGGCGGCCGACTGGTCATCCGCACCGGCGATCCGGCAGCGGTCGTGCCCGCCGTCGCCGCAGCGGTCGCTGCCGATGCCGTCCTCGTGACCCGTGACATCGGGCCGTACGGTCGACGCCGCGACCAGGCGGTTGCCACATCGCTGGCGGCGGACGGGCGCACCTTCCACGCCCGACGTGGACTGGTGCTCGCCGAGCCGGAGGCCCTCACGACCGCCCAGGGTGGGCACTACACGGTGTTCTCGCCCTTCTGGCGGGCGCTCAGCGGCATCGACCGCCGCCAGGTCCTGGAGGCACCGACATCGATGTCGATGCCGGACGTCGATCCGGGAGTGTTGCCGGACCTCGGAACACCCCCAGCCACGCTGCCCATCGCAGGGGAAACGGCGGCCCGCGATCGACTGGCACGCTGGATCGCCCATGGCGTGGAGGCGTATCACGAGCGTCGCGATGAGCTCTCCGGTGCGGGCACCTCGCATCTGAGCCCGGACCTGCACTTCGGCAGTATCTCTGTTACCGAGGCGGACCACGCAGCAACGACTCGACCGGGTCAGGGCTCCGATGCGTGGCGACGCCAGCTCGGCTGGCGGGAGTTCTATCACCACTTGTTGGCGCATCGGCCGGAACTTGCCCGGGAGTCGTTCCGGTCCACCATCACGAGCGCCTTCCGGCCGGAGTCGGACGACCCGGAGGCGGTCGGCGCGTGGCGCCAGGGCATGACCGGCATCCCGGTCGTGGACGCCGCCATGCGCCAGCTGCTGGCCACGGGCTGGATGCCCAATCGCGGACGTCTGGTGGTCGCGTCCTTCCTGACCCGTCACCTGCTCATCGACCACCGGGCGGGCGAGGATCACTTCATGACCCACCTGGTCGATGGAGACCTCGCCAACGACAACGGGGGCTGGCAGTGGACGGCGGGCGTCGGCACGGATGCCCAGCCGTGGTTCCGGATATTCGACCCGGTCCGCCAGGGCACGCGCTTCGATGCCGATGGCAACTATGTCCGGGCCTGGATCCCGGAGTTGGCCGATGTCCCGGACGAATATGTCCACACGCCGTGGCTGATGCCAAACGGACCACCCGCGGGCTATCCGGCACCCATCGTTGACCTCAAGTGGGCGAGGGAGCGAGCCCTCGCCGCCTTCAAGGAGGCGTCGACTCGCTCGGCGGGGACGCAGCAGGAGAGCTAGGCACGGGCGAAGCGTCTGGCACGGGCGAAGCGTCTGGCACGGACGAAGCGTCTGGCACGGGCGAAGCGTCTGGCATGGGCGTGGCATCTGGTGTGGCCGTGAGGTCCGGATCGACCGACGGACTCGGCGCGGCCTCGACGACATCGGACGCGACGAGGTCTGCCGTGAGCCGCCTGGAGTTGCCGGCCCGATCGACGGCCGTGATGCGCACGCGACACGCCGCATCCGGCCCGGTCGTGAGGTTCGCCCTGGAGGTGGCCACGCTCCCACTCCGCCGGATCTGGGTCCTCGCGTCCAGGGGCGTCCAGCCATCCCCGCAGTCGAGCTCGGCGGTCACACGTCGGATGCCGGATGTCTCGTCGCGCACGGTCGTGGCCACCTCCAGGGCGGTCTCCCCGTCCACGGTCGGCGCGTCGATGTCCGGCGCCGCTCGGTCGAGCAGGATCGCGTCTGCGCGAGCGGGGCCCGCGAGCCCGTCGCTGGTGCGTGTCTGGACCCAGATCCGATGTCGCCCGTCCTCGTTGGGCAGTCGGATGGTGACTGCCCCCCGGGTGGGCATCCAGGCGGTCCAGGTCACGCGGTCGAGTGACAGCCGCGCGTCCTCACCGTCGAGCTGGCGCAGGGGCACCCGCACCTGCCGGTCATCTGTGGCCCATCGTCCGCCCGCCACCGTGAAGTCCGTGGCCAGCGCCTGCAGCTCGGCAGCATCTCCCGCAAAGCGGTCGCTGCCCAGTCGGTCATCCGTGCCGTCCAGGATCGACGAGCCGGTCTGCCAGAACAGCCACTCGTCCCAACCTGCCGGGAGGCCAGGCGCGTCGCAGCGCCAGCAGGCGACCCATAGGGGCAGGTCGCCGAAGTCATCGGCGCCACCCGTCACGGCGCGCCACATCATGCCCGAGGTGTAGATGACCGCCTGTCGGCCTGTCCGCTGGAAGACCCGATCGGTGAAGGCACGCAGCTGTTGCCGGACGTAGTCCTGGTCGGCGGATCCGAAGGGCTCGAAGCATTCGATGTCGACGACGGGCGGCAGCGTATCGGAGAGCGCGTCAGCAGCGTCGAGGGTATCGATGAAGTGGTCGGCCTGGCCTCGACCGCCGACCCGGTAGTCGTAGAAGTGGTACGCACCGACCAGCAGCCCGGCTGCCCGGGCGCTCGCCAGGTGCCGCTCGAACGCCGGATCGACGATGCTCGTCCCCTGGGTGGCCTTCATGAGCACGAAGCTGCCACCGGCTTGGTCCACAAGGTCGAACCGGACCTGGCCGTTCCAGTGGCTGACATCGATGCCATCGACCGTCCGTGGCACCCGCGCTGGGCGCGGGGTACGGGTCGGCTTCGGCGTCGCATCGGTGGTCGGGGTGGTCGACGGGTCGGCCGCCGGGGGTGCGTCCGGGTCGGTCAGGCCCGTGGTGCTCGCTGCCAGCCAGTCGGCGAATGCCTGCCAGTCGGCGCCCGGCTTGTTCGTGGCCGCTTGCGTGGCGGCCGCATCCGGGGACGCGCCAACCTCGTCACTGACGAGCACGCCACGCTCGGTGTCCCAGCCGATGCCGCTGACCGCGGTCAAGGCGATCGCGCCGACATGGCCCTGTGGCGCCGCGGCATCGACCGCGTCGGTGGGTCGTGGCGTGGGCGCATCGGTTGGTGCTGGCGTCGGCTCCGGCGTCGGTGCAGTGGTCGGCTTGGGGGCCTTGGTCGGTCGTGGCGTGCGCTCGGGTCTGGGCGTGCGTGTCGGTCGCGGTGTCGCGACCGGTTCGGGTGACACGCCCGGATCCGTGGCTACTGGTTCGTCGCTCGGCTCGGGTGTCGCGGACGGGTCAGGCCGGTCGGTCGGCGTCGCCTCCGGTCGGTGTGTCCGCTCGGGCCGTGCAGTCGGCTTCGGGGTCGGCTTCGGGGTCGGCTTCGGGGTCGGCTTGGGTGTTGACGAGGGACCCGGGCCACATCCCCATCCCTTGGCATCCGCGCCGCCGCCGCCCTGGGTGAGCAGGGCGTCACGACGGCTCGCGGCGGTGCCTGGCAGGACGACCGCGACGGTCAGCAGAGCCGCCAGTAGCAGTGGCAGGACGCCGGCGAGCATGCGGAACCAGGCCGCCGTTCGGCGGTCCGCCCGACCGTGCGCTGCCACCGTTCCCTGAACCTCCACTCCTGTGCCTGCCGACCCTTCTGGGTGGTCGGCTGGCGCCCCACATGAGGGATACCACCCACGTCGCCGACTGGATAGGCATCCGGAGTGGTTCCCGTGGCACGCGGGCCACAGCCGATGGTCCGGCAACGGGCGCTCAGACCATGCCGCGGCCGTCGACTCCGGCACGCCAGCGCGTCAGCCGGACCGCGACGAGGACACCGAACGCCGCCATGACCAGCACCGCGGCGGCGGCTACGGAGGCATCCAGGCTGGTCTGGAACTTGGAGTAGACGACCAGCGGCAGCGTCTGGGTCCGGCCCTCGATGTTGCCCGCGAACATGATGGTCGCACCGAACTCACCGAGCGCCCTCGCCCACGCGAGCGCCAGGCCGGCACCGACCGCAGGGGTGGCCAGTGGCATCGTCACCCGGGTCAGCAGCTGGAGCCGGGTCGCGCCGTCTACCTGGGCCGCCTCTTCCACGGTCCGGTCGATGGACGCGAAGCCCGCCCGCAAGGAACGGATATACAGCGGCGCGGCCACGAACGTCTGGGCGAGCACGACCGCGAGGGTCGTGAACGGGATCCTGAAGCCAAGTGCGTCGAGCGGCATGCCGAGGGTGCCTCGAACGCCGAAGGCAAGCAGCAGCGCGAGCCCAGCCACGGTCGGCGGCAGGATCATGGGCAGGTCCACCAGCACGTCGGCCAGCCACTTGCCTCGGAAGCTGCGACGGGCCAGCAGGAGCGCGAGCGGCGTCCCGAAGACGACGATGAGCACCAGGCTGCAGAGCGTCGTGAACAGACTGAGGATGAGCGCGTCGACGACGGCTTTGCTCGATGCCGTGGCCAGGAGTTGCTCGCCGAGGACCGCCCGCACCAGCAGCGCCGCGACCGGCAGGCCCAGGAACAACAGGCCCACGACCGACAGGACGATGCCGACAGGACCCAGGTCCACGCTGTGGTGTGACGATCGTCGTCGCCGGCGGGTGCCGGCGAGGACGGGGACCGAGGCGGTCACTGGGCTGGCAGGAACCCGTACTGGGCGAGTATCGCCTGACCCTCGGCGCCCATGAGGTAGGCCAGGAACGCGGCGGATGTGGCCGGTGTACTGGTCGTGGCGACCTCGACAGCCCCATAGGTCGCGAGTACGTTCACGTCATCGGGGACGGGAATGGCCGTGACCCCGTCTGCGCCGGTGGCGTCAGACACGTACACGATGCCCGCATCCCCCTCTCCCAGCGCGACCTTGGCGAGCACCGCGGACACGTTGTCCTCCCGGGACACGATGTTGGCCTGGATCGCGTCCGCGTAGCCTGCCGGCGCACCCGGCTGCGCCGCGATGTTGCTGATGAGCTGCTCCGCGTACCTGGTGATGGGCACCGCATCGCCTGCGGCGACGATGCGCACACCCGCCGTGGCAAGGTCCGCCGGGCTGGTGATGCCGGCGGGGTTCGCGGTCGGCACGACGATGATCAGGTGGTTGGCCGCGAACACCACCATGGGTGCCGGGGCGAGGCACTCGTCGATGAGTGCCTGGGGGTTCCTGGTGTCCGCCGACGCGAACACATCCGCAGGTGCGCCCTCCTCGATCTGGGCTCGCAGGGCACTCGAGGCATCGAAGGAGAACGTGAGCTCCGAACCCGGATGCTGGGCCGCCCACGACTGGCTCATGACGCTGAACGGCTGGTTGAGTGAGGCGGCCGCGAACACGGTCAGGTTCGTGAGCACGACCGGGGACGCGCCGGGGGATGCGGCGGAGGCGGTCGCGTCAGCGAGCGGCGGCAGCGGCGTGCAGGTCGGCGCGGGGCTGGGGCCAGCCGCGATGCTTCCTGCCGGCGACTGCGCGAGCGCGAGGGAGCCACCCGCCACCAGCGAGACGGCGAGAGCCAACCCGGTCGTGACCGACCAGGCTCGACGGGACCAGTCGTTCACGACGGGACCTCCACGATGACATCGGTCGATTTCACGACACACACGACTTCCTTGCCCGGCACCAAGCCCAGCTCATCGACCGCTTCGCGTGTGAGCAGGCTGACCAGCCGATGGGGACCGGCCTGGACCTCCACCACCGCGGCGACCGTATCGGCCCGGACGCTGGTGATGACACCCGCAAACCGGTTCCGGGCGCTCTGGGCCACGATGGGGCGGTCGGCGCCCATACGACGACGCTCTGCCTGCAGTCGATTCACCTCGGCGCGGCTGATGGTCCGCTGGCCACCACTGGTCCGGTCACTCTGGACGCGGCCGTCCTCGATCCACCGGCGGAGCGTGTCGGTGCTGACCCCGATCGCTTCCGCCGCAGCGCCGATCCTGAGCACATCCTTGGGTATCCGTGTCGTCATGCGGCGAATATTAGCGCACGCGGTCGACTCTGCCGAGGTGTGGCCGGATCCGGCGGGCGCCCGTATCCACCGGCAGGTCATGCCGTGGTGGCATGCGCCGCCAGACCCAGACCCAGACCCAGACCCAGACCCCGACCGCGCCCGACCTAGACCGCGACCGCGAGTGGACCCGGGCCGGTCGATCCCGACCGGGTCAGACCTTGCCCAGCAATGCCGCGCTGTCGGTGTCCAGGAGCCACGTGGCGGTGTCGATGCGACACAGCTGGGCCGGCAAGCGCATCGGGTCCCAGACGGGTCCAAGGACGTCCACCACCGTGGGTGCCTTGGCCGCGCCGCCGGCGGTCAGCAGGACCTGGCGAGCAGCACCGATGACCGCCGGACCAAGCGTCACCCTGGGCCACGCAGGGCCGATGTGGCTGGGAGCGGCTATGGGCATGGCGATGGGAGCGCCGACCACCAGCGCCGGGCTCCCGGGGAACACCGACAGCACGTGGCCATCGGGACCCATGCCCAGGAGCAGCAGGTCGAACGACGGGATGCCGAACACCGTGGGTAGCTCGGCGTCGAGCGCGGCGGCATAGGTCGCGGCGGCAACGATGCCCGTGTCCGGTGCCACGGCATCGAGGCCTGCCAGCATGGGATGGATGTTGGCCGGCGGGATGGCCGGTCCGCCGGGGCTCAGCAGACCCGCGATGGCGAGGCCGGCGTTGGAGTCAGGATGATCGAGGGGCACGATCCGGTCGTCCCCGAACCACAGCTGCACCCGCGACCAGTCGACGGCCGCGATCCGCTCCGGTGCGGCGAGCTCCCGGTACAGGCCGGTCGCCGAGGAGCCACCCGTCAACGCGATGTGGGCGACACCTCGCGCACCGACTGCGCCAGCGAGCGCTGACATGACGATGTCGGCCGCTGTCCGCGCGATGGCATCGGGACCGGACGCGATGAGGACGCGGGGGTCGCCCGGCAGTGGCCCGCCCTGACCGCGCGACGGGGGCAGCGACGTTCCGTCGGCGCTCATGAACGTGGGGTCGCCCCCGAGGACCAGCCACGGGCCGGAGCGCCGGGCGCCGGTGTCGGGTCGGTCGCGGGAGCGGGAGCGGGAGCGGGCACCAGGCCGGCCGTGAGCTTCACGGCCCGGTCCACGGCGGCTTCGAACACCCGGTCGTGGCCTGTCCGGTCGAGCGCCTCCGCCAGGAAGGGCATCTCCTCGAACGCCTCCAGGCGCGCAGCGCGACGTGCCACCTGGGCGCCGTTCCAGTCGGCCGTGCCCAGGAGGTGATCCGACTGACGGGTGACGCGGACCCGCAGCACCGAGCGTGCCCGGCCGGCGTCCAGCTCCGCTCGCACCAGCGATCCCGCGGTCCGCAGCGAACCGCCCGCCGGGGCGCTGACAGGTCGGATCTCGACCGGGATGTCGCGCTTGCCGGTGCGCAGGACGCCCCGATACGAGCCATCGTCGCCGAGCGCCAGCGGGGTCGCAACACGCCAGTCGAGCATCGCGGCGAGCCAGCCGATGAACAGCACGGCGCGGCTGAGCCGGACCACGCTGCTGGGTCGCGCGATATCGATGCGCAGTTCGTTGACGGTCCGCAGCTCGGGTCGCAGCAGGGGATGGTCGAACAGGCCCGCCAACAGCTCCCGCCACAGCACCAGCCGCATCCACGCGATGTCATGGACCACGGTCCCGGCGCGCAGCAGGCGGGCCATGCCCACCATCCGCTCCACGCCCGTGTCCCGGAAGCTGCTGGAGTCCACGAACAGCCGGTCCGACGATGCCACGAGTTGACGCAGGACCGAGCTCTCGAAGGGCACATCGTCGGGCCACCACAGGACCACCGGCAGGTCGTGGATGAGGAGCGGCGCGACCGTGCTCGACAAGTGCTGGGCCAATTCGCCACCCACACGCAGCAGGATCTCCTCGGTGCAGACCTCGGAGGTCATGCGCGCCGGGATCTGGCAGGCCGCGGAGATGTTGGCCTCGAACCGGCTGGGGCCGTCGGGATCCATGGGCGCGATGATCACGGCCCGCGACGGGTGCTGGGAGGCAAGGGCGCCGACCGTGGCCAGGGCACGCTGCTGTGTCTCCGGTGTGGGCGCCACGACCACCAGCGTCAGCACGCTCGTCCGGGTGCGCACCCGCAGGTCACCCGGTAGCGCGGCGCGCGACGACAGCAGCGGATCCTCAAGGATGGAAGCCGCCAGCTCGTCGGCCGGGTCGGCCTCGGCACTGTCACGGGCGAGGCCGCCCCAGATACGTGACAGCTGGGCGAGGGTCTCGCTCAGGGTGGTCGCGTGCAACTGCCAGCGGGTCTCGCCGAGGGTGGGCTCGATGCCCGCGATGGGCGTGACTACAGGCGACGCCATCGACGGCCCTCGCGCTCCATCAGGCGATCGGCAGCAGCCGGGCCCCAGGTACCCGCCTCGTACGGCTGGATGGCGGCGTCCGGACGCTCGGGACCACCCGACTCGGCGTCCCAGCGATTCCAGAGCGTGTGCAGCGGCGACACGATGCCCCAGGCCGCTTCCACCTCGTCGGCGCGCGTGAACAGCGAGGCATCACCCAGCATCGCGTCCAGGATGAGCGTCTCGTATGCCTCAGGCGCATCGCGCAGGAAGGTCGAGCCGTAGGTGAAGTCCATGTTCACGGAGCGCACGTCCAGGCCCAGGCCGGGCACCTTGGCTGCGAATCGGAGCAGGATCCCCTCGTCCGGTTGGATGCGCATCGCCAGCAGGTTGGGCTCGGGGTTGCTGGCCGAATCACGGAACAGCATCAGCGGGGGCTGCTTGAATTGGACCGCGATCTCCGTGGCGCGTCGCGGCAGGCGCTTGCCGATGCGCAGATAGAAGGGCACGTCCGCCCAGCGCCAGTTCTGGATCTCCACCTTGAGCGCCAGGAACGTCTCCACCGTGGAGGTCGGTGCGACCTCCGCCTCCTGGCGATAGCCCGGGACCTTGTGGTCGGCGACCCAGCCTGCGGTGTACTGGCCCCGGACCACGTTGGCACGCGCCCGTGCCTCGGTCCAGTCGGGATCGATGGCCCGCAACACGCGCACTTTCTCATCGCGCAGGGCGTCCGCCTCGAACGCGATGGGCGGCTCCATGGCCACCAGGCTCAGCAGTTGCATCATGTGGTTCTGGAGGATGTCGCGACTGGCGCCGGCTTCCTCGTAGAAGGCGCCACGGCCTTCCACGCCGAGGTCCTCGCCCACGGTGATCTGCACATGGTCCACGTAGCGCCGGTTCCAGAGCGGCTCGAAGATGCCATTGCCGAAGCGGAACACCAGCAGGTTCCGGACGGTGTCCTTGCCCAGGTAGTGGTCGATGCGGTAGACCTGCGACTCGTCGAAGACGCGCATCACCTCATCGTTGAGGGCACGCGCCGACGCCAGGTCATGGCCGAACGGCTTCTCGATGACGATGCGGCTCCAGCCGGTCTCGCGCGACTGCAGGTTGGCGCGACCCATATTGGCCACGATCTCGGGATAGGCGCTGGGCGGCGTGGCGAGATAGAACAGCACATTGCCACGGGTCCCCGCGGCGTCATCGACTTGCTCCAGGCGCTCGGCAAGGGCCTTGTAGCTGGCCGGGTCACCGAACTCGCCCTGCTGGTAGTGGATACCCGACGCGAAGTCGTCCCACAGGGCTCGCTCCAGCGGGTTCCGCGAGTGCTCCTCCACCGAAGCCCGCATCTCGCTCCGGAAGTCGTCGTCCGAGTACGGCCGCCGGGCGAATGCGACGACGCCCGACTCCGGCGGCAACAGGCCAGCACGCCGCAGGTTGTACAGAGCAGGGAGGATCTTGCGGTGGGCGAGGTCGCCAGTGGCGCCAAAGATGACCACCTGGCAGGGATCGGGGATACGCTCCAGGCGTGTCCCGATGCGCAGCGGGTTGGCGGCGCTGGCGGCGTCGACCGCGTCGCCGTGGACCATGTGCAGGTCGTCATCCGGCGTCGTGCGCCGGTGCGTGCTCCGCGCGCCGCGTCCGCTGGCGGTGGTCCGGGCCACTACTCGCTCTTGACGGCGTGCCCGCCAAACTGCTGCCGGAGTGCTGCGGTGACCTTGGCGCTGTAGGACTCCGACTGGCGGCTGCTGAAGCGGGCCAGCAGGGACATCGTGATGACCGGTGCCGGCACGTCCAGGGCGATGGCTTCCCGGACGGTCCAGCGACCCTCGCCCGAGTCGGCGACCCAGCCCCGGATGTCCGGCAGCTCGTTGCCATGCTGGACGAAGGCGAGTCCCGCGAGTTCCAGCAGCCACGACCGGATGACGGTGCCGTACTGCCACGCCTGGGCCACGGCCGCGAGGTCGGGGTGGTACTCGGACGCGTGCAGGATCTCGAAACCCTCGGCGTATGCCTGCATCAGGCCGTACTCGATGCCGTTATGGACCATCTTGGTGAAGTGACCGGCGCCGGCCGGCCCACAGTGGATGTAGCCGCCTTCGGGAGCCAGGGACCGGAAGATGGGCTCCAGCGCCGTCACGACGTCGACGTCACCGCCGACCATCGTGCCGGAGCCATTCGTGAGCCCCCAGACACCGCCCGAGATGCCCGCGTCCACGAACCTGATGCCCCGTGCCGCGAGCATGGCGTGCCGTCGCTTGGAATCCTGGAAATCGCTGTTGCCGCCATCCACGATGGTGTCACCCGGCGACAGCAGCGCCGCGAACTCCTCGAGGGTCGATTCGGTGGCATCGCCCGCCGGCACCATCAGCCACACGACGCGCGGGCTGGGCAGCTTGCCGACCGCCTCCTCCGGACTGAAGGCTCCCTCGAGTCCCTCGGCCACGATCTCATGGGTCTTCTCGGGTGACCGATTGAAGGCCACTACCCGGTGCCCGGCGAGATGCAGCCGTCGACACATGTTGGCGCCCATGCGCCCGAGGCCGACGATGACGAGATCCATGGTCGAAGGCTCCTGTACGGGACGATCAGGTGGGATGACGGTCAGGCGAGCGCTGCAGCGAGCAGGGTCTCGAGCTCCGACAGTCCGACATCGGGGTCATCCGAGAGATGGATGCGCAGGGCAGGCAGGCCGTGGGAGGCGAGCGACTCGAGGTCACCCAGTGCCTGTGCCTCGATGAGCACGCCGAATGTCTCTGATCGGCCCGGGATGGCCAGGTCGTCGGGGTGACCGGAGACCAGCTGCAGGAAACAGCCGGAGGGTGTGCCGCCCTTGTGCAGCTGCCCCGTCGAGTGCAGGAAGCGTGGTCCGTAGCCGAGTGTCGTGGCGTGGGTGCTGCCGTCACGTAGCAGGGCCTGGATGCGCCGAAGCGATGCCGTCCGTTCCGGGGTCGGGGCGATGTACGCGTTGATGGCGTGATAGCCATGATCGCCGATGCGTGCCAGGTGCGCCCGCAGGACGCCCGCGGCATCCGCGGGTGTGGGCGCCGGCTGCGCGGCCAGGGATGCATCGGCGATCAGCTGGAGTGCCCCGCTGGTGGCGCTCACGGCCTGCGCCGGGAAGGCACCGGCATGTTGATGCTGATCCAGGGCTGCCTTGGTATTCCGCTTCGATTCGGTCACGTTGGGTTCGTCGAACGGGTCGACACCCAGGACGGCCCCTGCGATGGCGGTGGCCACTTCCCAGCGCACGAACTCGGCGGCCACCCACGAGCCGCCCGTGAGGGGGATGTCGATGACCGGGTGACCGGCAGCCGCGAGCACCGCAAGCGGCGCCTCGTACTCGCTGGTGTGGCTGGGGCGGCCGAGGCGCACGAAGACCCGGTCCGGACCGTAGAGCTCGGGCCCGCCGAGCGGCTCGCCATCCACCGGCACGACACCCGTGCCCGACTTGCCCGTGGACTCCGCGATGAGCTGCTCCAGCCAGGCGCCCAGGGGTGCCAGGTCGGGTTCGATGACGAAGGTCAGCTTGTCGCGGCCCGCCAGCGCCAGGGCGCCGATGGCGGCACCCAGCGCGACACCCGGGTTGCCCGCGGCGTCCACGCTGCACTGGGCGAGCATCGCGCTTGCGTCATCGAGGAGCGCTGTCAGGTCGAGGCCCATGACCGCTGCGGGCACCAGGCCCACATAGGTCAGGGCACTGTAGCGACCACCGACGTCGACGGGGTTGAGGAACGATTCCCGGAACCACTCGCTGTGGGGGATGGCTTCCAGGCTGGAGCCGTCGGTGATGGCCACGAAGTAGTCCCCGGCGTCGGCTCGGTGGAACCTGCGGGTGTGCTCGACGTGCACCTCCCAGAAGTGGGCATGGAAGGCGAGCGTCTCGGTCGTCGTGCCCGACTTGGTCGCGATGACCACGATGGTGGTCATCGGGTCGGAGGCGTCCTCCGCGGCTCGCACGGCGGCGGGGTCGGTGGAGTCGAGGACGCGCAGGGGGATGCCGCTGGCCGATGGGGGATAGACGGCGGCGAGCACCTCCGGCGCCAGCGAGCTGCCGCCCATGCCGCACACGATGATGTCCGTGGCACCCAGCTCCCGGAGCCCGCCTGCGAACGCTTCCAGCTCCGCGATCTCATCCTTGAACGCGATGGGCGCATCCAGCCAGCCAAGCCGGTTGGCGATGGTCGCCGCGACGTCCTCGTCCATGGTCCAGATGGATGCATCGCGCGCAGCCAGGCGGCTCGCCCAGCGCTGATCGACAGCACGCGCGATGGACGCCTGCACCACCGCCTGCAGGTCGGCGGGGGCGCGCACCGCGAGGCCGCCGCTGGGGTTCGTCTCGGGACTCATGCCTGGACCTCCGGGGGCTTGGGCGCTTCCGGCGCCTCGTGTTCGAAGGGAGCCGACACGACACCCTGGAGCTTGCCGATCATGACCTGTCGCGCCACGTGCGCCACGTGCGCGGCGGTGAACCCGAAGGCGGGGAACAGCTCGCTGGCGGGCGCCGAGGCGCCAAAGCGGTCGATGGCGATGATGGCGCCCTCGGTGCCGACCCAGCGGTCCCAGCCCATGGAGACACCTGCCTCGATGCTTACTCGAAGCGTCTCGCTCGGCGGCAGGACCTCGTCCCGGTATGCCTTGGGGGTCTCGGCGAAGCGCTCCCATGAGGGCAGCGACACGACTCGCGTGCGGATGCCATCGCTGGTGAGTTCCGCGCGGGCGTCCATGGCCAGCGCCAGCTCCGAGCCCGTGGCGATGAGGATCACGTCCGGCTCGGTCGCGTGGCCGTCCTGGTCCACCGCATCGGCCAGCACGTAGCCGCCCCGCGCGACGCCATCGGTCGCCCGCGACGCCGTGCCCGGCAGGACCGGCAGCTTCTGGCGCGTCAGGGCGAGCGCAACCGGCCCGTGACGATGCTCCACGGCCACCCGCCACGCGGCGACTGCCTCGTTGGGATCGCCGGGTCGCAGGAAGGTCAGGCCGGGCATCGCGCGGAGTGCCGCGTAATGCTCCACCGGCTGGTGGGTGGGGCCGTCCTCGCCCAGGCCGATGGAGTCGTGGGTCCAGACGTACACCACGTGCAGGCCGGTCAGCGCCGCGAGGCGCACCGCGCCGCGCATGTAGTCGCTGAACGTCAGGAACGTGGCGACATATGGGATGAAGCCGCCGTGATAGGCGATGCCATTGGCGATACCGCCCATCGCGTGCTCACGGACACCGAAGCGGATGTTGCGCCCGGTCTCCGTGGCGCTCAGCTCACCGGCGCCCTTGAGGTCCGTCAGGTTGCTCTCCGACAGGTCGGCAGCGCCACCGAACAGCTCGGGTAGCGTGTCCTTGAGCACCTGCAGCACGTTCTGGGAGACGTTGCGCGTGGCCAGGCCATCAGCGCCGTCCGGGTACGCGGGCAGGCCCGTGTCCCAGCCCTGGGGCAGCTCGCCCGACAGGCGCCGCTCGAACTGCGCCGCGAGGTCGGGGTACTCGGCGGCGTAGGCGTCGAAGCGCTCGTCCCAGTCGGCCGTCAGGTCATCGCCCTGGGGCACCGCCGCCCGGAACAAGGCAAGCGCGGCGTCCGGGATGTAGAACGTCTTGTCCGGATCCCAGCCGTAGGCCTCCTTGGTCAGGCGGACCTCCTCCGGACCCAGTGGAGCTCCGTGCGCCTTCTGGGTGTCGTGGCGATTCGGAGACCCGAAGCCGATGTGGGTGCGTACCGCGATGATGCTCGGCCGGTCGTCCGCCCGCGCCGCGGCGATGGCGGTATCGATGGCCTCCAGGTCGTTGCCGTCCGCGACGCGCTGGGTGTGCCAGCCGTAGGCGTCGAAGCGGGCCATCACGTCCTCGCTCCAGGCCATGGTGGTGGGCCCGTCGAGCTGGATGTGGTTGTCGTCGTACAGGAACACCAGCTTGCCCAGCTTGAGGTGGCCGGCGAGGCTGGCAGCCTCCGATGCGATGCCCTCCTGGAGGTCGCCGTCGGAGCAGATGCCGTACGTCCAGTGATCGACGATGGCGTGGCCGGGTCGATCGAACTCCGCCGCCAGCCGACGCTCCGCGATGGCCATGCCCACCGCGTTGGCGAAGCCCTGGCCCAGCGGGCCCGTGGTCGCCTCGACGCCCGGCGTGAGGCCGAACTCGGGATGACCGGGGGTGTAGGAGCCAAGCTCGCGGAAGCGCTGCAGCTCCTCCAGCGGCAGGTCGTAGCCGGTCAGGTGGAGCAGGGAGTACAGCAGCATGCTGGCGTGACCCGCCGAGAGCACGAACCGGTCGCGGTCGGCCCAGTCCGGCCGGGTGGGGCTGTGGTGCAGGTACCGCGTCCACAGCACGTACGCCATCGCCGCAGCACCCATGGGTGCGCCGGGGTGACCGCTGTTGGCCTGCTGGACGCCATCGATGGACAGCGTGCGGATGGTGTCCACGGCAAGCTGGTGTTCGGCAGGGGTGAAGGTGGGGATCGACGAGGGCATCGAGGCTCCTGGACTGGGTTGGGGGCCATCCGGCTGCGAGCCTGCGGCGACCTATGATAGTCACCCGGTCGTTATCGAACGTTAATCTGATCGTGAACGATCCCCGCACGGAGCACCCCTTGACCGACAGCCCTGGCCCCGGCGCGACACGATCCACCCGGATCAGGCGGCCGCACGTTCCCAAGGTGGCCCTGGTGCCCCGGGTCTCGCGCAGCCGCTCGGCGCCCCCGCCGCCGACCCTGGTGGCCATCGGAGACCTGTTGCTGGACATCGTGGTGCGCGCCGACGCGCCGGTGCAGCGGGGGACCGATGTGCCCGGCGACATCCGCTTCCGGCAGGGTGGCTCGGCCGCCAATGTCGTCCGGTCGTTCGTGCGTCTGGGCGGCCGCGGCGTGCTGGTGTGCAGCGTGGGTCGGGATGGCTGGGGCGAGCGCCTCGTGGCCGCGTTACGCGCCGATGGCGGTGTGGTCAGGGCCATCCCCGCCCGTGGCGCCACGGGTCGGCTGACGGCACTCGTGGACCCGAGCGGGGAGCGATCGTTCGTGACCGAGCGGGGTGCCGCGGATGCATTGCGCGGCGACGACCTCAGAGCGTCGTGGTTCCGGGGCGCTGGCGTGCTGCACATCCCGGCCTACTCCCTGTTCCACCAGCCACTGGCGTCGGCGGCCGCCCGGGCTGCCGAGATGGCCCGCCTCGGCGGGTCGCTGGTGTCCGTGGACCTCGCCTCGGCGGGTCCCTTGCGGACCTTTGGGGCGACCGCCGCCCGGGATGCGCTCCAGACGCTGCGGCCGCACGTCCTGTTCGCCAACCGGGACGAGGCCACGGTGCTCACCGGCGACCGCCGCCGGTCCCTTCTGCCGCTGCTCGATGTGGCACCTCTGGTGGTGGTCAAGGAGGGCGCAGACGGCTGCCGCATCCTGTGGCTCGATCCGGCCACGGGCGATCCTCAGCGTCTGGACATCGCCACCACGCCCATCTCTGCCACGGACACGACCGGTGCCGGCGACGCGTTCGCCGCCGGCTTCCTGCATGCGCTATTGGTGCGCCCGGGTGCCGCGGTGCGCCCGGGTGCCGCGGTGCGCCTGGGCACCGGCTCCCCACGCGACGCCGCGACCCTTCGACGTGCGGCCCTGGCCGGTCACCGGAGCGCATCGAGCCTTCTCCGGGCACCCCGGATCGATCTCGGCCTGTAGCCCGGATGGGGCAGGGGGGCGGGACGGCCGTGCGGTGCGCCCGGTCACCCGCACGGAGCACTCCCGCGCTCACCGTCGGTTGACCGGTCGCGGCACCCCCGGCCAGCCTTGCGCCCAAGTCGCTGACAGCGTGTCCTGGGCATCGACGCGGCGACCCTTGGATGATGGAGGTCTCTGGTGCGAGTACCTGGGTTCTTGTCCGCGAAGGTGTCCATCTGGCAGGTCGTCGGGTTGAACGCGCTGACCCTCGTGCTGGTCGCCGTGATCGTCGTTGGGGCGGCAGTCGCAGGGGCCGCAGGGCTCGACGCATTCCGGCCCAGCGGCAATATCAGGATCGCGAACTCGTACAGCACGACCACCAAGCTGGTCGAAGGCTCCGATGGTCCGACGTCAGCGCTCAATGTCCAGTTCGACGTGCCGTCGGGCAAGGTCGCGGACATCCAGGTGACCTACCAGGGCGCGATCATGCACGCGGCGGACACCACCGTCGGGCTGTGCTTCGGCGAGCTGCGGCTCGATAGCCCGTCAGGCAGCGTGCTCCAGCCGGGCCAGCAGATCCTGCTGGATGGCGGTGTCGAGACCGGCGGCGGCGGCCTGCATGCGGTGGCCGCGAGTCTCCAGGGCCGCCGGAACTCCGTGTCCTCCGGGAGTCACGTCATCTATTTCGTGGCCGAGACAGGTGGTGTCGGCTGCTACTACCAGGCCCGTTCGCTGTTCGTGATCGCCAACATCCGTACCGGGGAGCGCCCGCACGTCCCGGCCGGGTCACAGGGCCCGGCCGGGACAGGTCGTCCCCGGGACCGGTCGTCCCGATGACT